>NZ_JAMYLR010000069.1:0-19390 GCF_040318155.1 Mesorhizobium sp. M1307
AGGAAATGGCAGTCGCTCCTTCGCTCAACTGCCTCTCCAAAGAATCCTTTCTCAGCCTAAACTCAACCCCAAAATCGCCATATGCAATTCCCCTGCCCTCGAGGGGGAGATTAACGCTGGTTCTCCGACAGCTTCGACCTCAGCCACCGCCCAAACGCCTCCAGCACCGGATGCGCCGCCTTGGCGTGCTCGGAAACCAGAAAATACGAGCGCGGTGAATTGATCGCTATGTCGAAGGGGCGGACCAGCCGGCCTTCGCTCAGTGCCCGGCCGCTGGTCAGCTCGTCGCCCATGGCGATGCCCTGGCCGGCGATCGCCGCCGAAAAGACCAGGTTCATGTCGGAAAAGAAGATGCCGCCTTCCGGGTCGGGGTTCTCGACCTTGGACAGCGCCAGCCAGCGCGCCCAGTCCTCGGTGTCGCCGAGATGCAGGAGATTGGCGCGCAGCACGTCTGCCGGCTTGGAGAAGCCGCCGATCTTGTTGAGCAGCGTCGGGCTGCACAGCGGCGTAAAGGAGATCCCGCACAACAGCTCGACCGCGCGGTTCGGCCAATTGCCGACGCCGAAGGCGATGAAGGCATCGGCCTCGGCATTGCTGACATCATCGAGACGCCGCGGCGTCAGGATGCGCAGCGCGACATCGGGGTACATCTGCCGGAACTCGCCGATATGGGTGCACAGGAACAGCGAGGCGAAACCCGGCGTACAACTGACGCTGAACGAGCCGCCGATGCCGGTGCCGGCATGGCGTGTCACCGCGTCGCCCAGCACCGTCAGCGCCTTGCGCACGTCGCTGGCATAGCGCTGGCCGCGCGGCGTCAGCGCCACGCCCTTGCCGATGCGCTCGAGCAGGTCGAAGCCGAGATCGCGTTCGAGCAGGCGAAGCTGATGGCTGACTGCGCTGCGGGTCAGATGCAGTTCGTCGGCGGCGCGCCAGACGCTGCCGTGGCGGGCAAAACTGTCGAGGGCGCGCAGCGCCTGCGTCGAGGGAATTCTCAAGAGGTGAACCGAATTTGCATGAGCCGGGAAAACATATCACTTTTTGGCGGGGCGCTTCACTGCTTTCTTTCCGCCATGGAGAAACCGGTGACCTCCGCGCAAGCGACCGCACTTGCCTTTCTGGACGACATCCAGCCGTCGCTATCGGCGTGGACGCGGGCGATCTTCGATTTCGGCGAGACCGCCTGGCGCGAATACCAGTCGGCCGCCTGGTATGTCGAGCATCTGAAGCACGAAGGCTTTTCCGTCGAGGAAGGTTCTGGCGGCATGCCGACCGCCTTCTGCGCCCACTGGACCAATGGCGCGGGGCCGACCATCGGCCTGTATGCCGAGTATGATGCAGTGCCCGGCAATTGCCAGGATGCGGCGACGGTGAAGCGACCGCGCCCGGGGCTGGGCGAACAGGCCGGCGGCCACACCGATCCGCATTCCGGCCTCGGCATTGCCAACCTCGGCGGGCTGCTGGCGACCAAGGCGGCGATGCAGCGCCACGGCATATCAGGCACGCTGCGCTTCACCGGCGAGCCGGCGGAGAAGGTGAGGGGATCGAAGCCGATCCATGCCGCGAAGGGCTATTACGATGGGCTGGCGGGCATGATCTCCTTCCATCCATTTTACATGCTGCCGCTGTGCAACACGGCGCGCTGGGACACACATTGCGGTGCGGCCTATGCGATGATCTACCGCTTTGTGTGCGACGAACCCGAAAATTGGGTTCGCGCAAGCGATGCAGCACCCATCCCGCAGGCGCATTCGGCGGTCAGGGCGCCCGGCGCCAACGACGCGATGATGATGATGTATATGGCGTCCAAGGCGCTGCGCGATTCCATGCTGCCGCATCAGGGCGGCTGGTCGATCAGCGAGGCGATCCTGACGGCGGGCCAGGCGACCGCCGACAATCTGCCGGCCGGGCTGGCCGAGATCCAGTACATGATCCGTGTGCCGACGCTGGCGATGGCCGAGCAGGTCACCGCCGTGCTCGACCGCAATGCGGAAGCCGCAGCCAGGATGAGCGGCTGCCGCCATGAGCGGCACTGGGTGTCGAAGTCGCGGCCGGGGCTGGCCAATCACGTCATGGCCGGCATTGCCTTCGACGCGCTGGCGGCGGTCGGGCCCCCGTGCTGGGACGAGACGGCCAAGGCGATCGCCCGCGAAGTCCAGGTCAATGCCGGGGGCGAGGCGACCGAGGAACCATTCATCGACGAACTGGAGCGGCTGATTGCACCGCAGGATGCCGAGGCGATCCTGCGCCGTGACTTGCCGCCATCGCAGCTCAATTCCACCTCCGACGATTACACCGACATGTCGTGGCATACACCGACGGCACGATTCTACGTCGCCCGGCCGGCGCTGCGATCCGAGAACGGCCACGCGTTTTCGTCCTGGGCGATGAATGCGCTGGGCGGCATTTCTGCCACCATCGACCCGATGGTCATCTGCGCCGCAAAGACGGCCGCGCTGGCAGCACTTCGCCTGTTGGAAGACGAGGCTGCGCGCGACGCTGCGATGGATGAATTCGTCACCCGCACCGGCGGCGGCATCGGTGGCTCGAACTGGATCGCGCCGCTCTGCGACTACGATCCGCCAATCGGATTTCGCTGGCCGGAATACATCACCACCCCGCGCGGACGGGATTGGTGGATACCAAGCAACCAAGCCGCATGATCAACATCAACCAAGCCGCCCTTCACGAGGAGAAACCCCATGACCGTCCATGACCGCATCGTCACCGAGCCGTTTTCGCTGCAGCGCCGCAACCCGGCCGGCGGAACCAAGCCGCTGACCGCCTGGGGCTTCGCCAACGAGACCGACGTGCTGACCGACGTGCTGCTCGGCTCGCCGAATTTCCTGCGTCATCTCTCGACCAGTTCGCTGTCGCGCAAACATCTGCGGGAGGCGCCGTGCAACGTCCAGATCGCGCAGGCGCAGCACAAGGACCTGGTCGCCGCCTATGAGCATTTCGGCGTCAACACCCACTGGCACGAGCCAACGCCGGAGCTGCCGATGCAGGTCTATTCGCGCGATTCCAGCGTCATGACGCCGTACGGCGCCATCATCACCGCCATGTCGCAATGGTGGCGGCGCGGCGAGAACTACGCGGCGATCCGCACCTATGAGAGGCTCGGCATTCCGATCTACGACATGGTCACCGCCGGCACCTTCGAAGGCGGCGACTTCAACGTCATCGAGGACGGCATGGTGCTGATCGGCTGCGGCGGCGCCCGCACGCAGGAGGAGGGCGCGCGCCAGGTGCAGGCCTGGTTCGACAAGGAGGGCTGGGAGACCCGGATCGCCTTCATCGACGAATATTATGTCCATATCGACCTGATGGTGGTGCCGATCGCTGAAAAACTGACCGCTGTCTGCCTCGCCTGCACGGAGCCGGGCATCGTCGACTGGCTGAAGGGCAAGGGCCACGAGATCATCGACGTGCCGTTCCCGGACACGATGGCGCTCGGCTGCAACTTCATGTCGCTGGGCAAGGACCGGGTCATCGCGCCGACCTCGAGCCAGACGCTGATCGGTCAGCTCAAGGCGCGCGGCTTCGAGGTGGCGGCCATCGACATGAGCGAGATCTCGAAGACCGGCGGCGGCATTCACTGCATGGCGCAGGCGCTGAAGCGCGAGCCGGCCTGAGGGGCCGGCCTTTAGCCCGGCCGCTTGTGCGAAAGCGCCATTGTCAGCACCGTCGATCCCGCCTGGCGCGCGGCGCGCGCCTACAGCACGATGAGCTTTCCCTTGCGCAGACGCCGGGCGCAACGATAGACGAGGTCGGCAGCGACCATGTCTTCCATCGCAATGCCCATCGCCTTGTAGGTGGTGATCTCTTGATCCGAAACGCGGCCCGGCGCGCGGTCGAGCAGCATGGCGCCAAGCTCGATGCCGAAATCCGGGTCGAAGCCGGCAAGCTCGCAAGATCCGACCGGGGTCGGTTTGAATGCATCCCTGGTTTCGACAAAAAGACTGGATCTGCCGATGAGCTCGAACGGCATTTCACCGCCGGGCGGCGCCACCCCGACCGACGAGACATGCGTGCCTGGCTGGACCCAGCCTGCGTCGATCACCGGCTGGTAGGAGTGGGTCGCCAGGCACACCACGTCGGAACTGCGCACTGCTGCCTCGAGGTCGGCGACCGCCACCACCGACGGATGCAGCCGGGCAAGCGCTGCCGCATCGTCGAAACTCTTTGAAGCGACACGGATTTCGGCAAAGTCGCGCACCAGCGGCAACAGATGCAGGTGCTGGTTGGCCTGCACGCCGGCGCCCACCACGGTCGCTATCCTGGCATCCCGGCGCGCAAGCGCGCGCACCGACAGCACGGCGGAGCCGGAGGTCCGCACCGCGGTTATGAAGGTGCCGTCCATGATACAAACCGGCAGGCCGGACAGCGGATCGAACAGGCTGATGGTGGCGAGGTGGCTGGGCAGGTTCTTGGCCAGGTTGCCTTCGAAGACGTTGACGATCTTGACGGTCAGGTTCATGCCCTCCATCCAGGCCGGCATGGCGAGGCTGTAGCCGGCCCCGGGGATGTCGAGTTGTGGTCGGGGTGGATTGACGACCTTGCCTTGTGACAGCGCCTTGAAGCCGTCTTCCAGAACATCGAGAAGCTGACTGAGGTCGATGCATTCCATCACGTCGGCTTCGCTCAGCACCAGGATCTCGGTCGCTCCCTTGCTGATTTCCGCCGCACTCCTGCCGGCTGGGCTGAACGCTTCCTTGGTCATCCTGCACTCCTGTGTTCGAAATCGGCTCACCACGTTTGCTCTCAGCGGTGAGGGAAGCGCAGGCTATTGCGAGGTTTTATGTTATGAAATACGTCGATTTCGGCATCTCTGCGTGAAATCAACACGCAAATCCCTCAGATAGCGTGGATTGTGAAATGAGCGACCTCGACCAGATAGACCGCAGCCTGCTCCGGTTGCTCCAGGAAGACGGACGCCGGACGACGCTTGATCTTGCCGGGCGTGTCGGGCTGTCGCCAACTGGAACCAGCCAGCGGGTGAAGCGCCTGTTCCGCGACGGGTTCATCACCGCGGTCAGGGCCGTGCTTGATCCGCGCAAGGTCGGCCGGGGAACGCTGGTGTTCATCGAGGTCCGGCTTGACCACACGGCGCCTCATGTCTTTGACCGCTTCGCCGAAGCCGTGGCGAAAGCTCCGGAGGTTCTGGAGTGCCATATGGTGGTTGGCGGTTTCGATTATCTGGTCAAGGCGCGGATCGCCGATATGGCGGTGTTCCAGGATTTCCTGCAGCGGGTCATCCTGCCGCTGCCCGGCGTGCGCGAAACGCACACTTTCGCCTCCATCGCCGATGTCAAGCCGAACGCCCTCTTGCCGGTGTGATCAGTGGAGGAGGATCAGAGCGACCTGCATCGCATCTTCGCCCAGGTGCAGAGATGCCGGAGACCGGCTCTAGCCTTGCACGGTCAGCAGGTTTGCGTCGCGCGCGAGCCGCCACTCACCATCCGCCTCCTTGCGCAGGAGCGTCAGCGCATATCCCGATCGATGGACTGGCTTCCCGTCCGGCGGCGTCGCGGTCATATCGATGCGGCTGCGGATGAAGGCCCAATTGCCGAGAAGCTGTAGTTCCACGATATCGCTCGTGCCGTCGATATGAACGCCGGCCGTCTCCAGCGCGGCTGCCGCGAAGATCTCCTTGTCGAAGGGTTCCCGGCCGGGAACCATGAAGATCGCATCGTCCGTCATCAAGCTGAGGACGGTTGCGATGTCTCCACGCTTGCTCGCATCCATCCACGTCCCGACCAGCTTTCGGATTGCTTTTTCGTCGCCCGTCATCCGTTACCTCCCTGGCTTCTCGCCGTCATCGATGGCGCACGGCGCTCCTCCCTCGCTGCTACATAGGGCTTGGATCGCACCCGTCATCGATTGCAGTGCGTCGCGCCGCGGGTGGCACGGTCCGCGAGCCGGCAGGTTCGCGCCCTCCATGCCTATCGCCAGCCACCGGAGGCGGTGATGCGCTCGCCGGTCAGCCATGACGCTTCGTCGGACGCGAGGAACACCGCGACGCGGGCGACGTCGTCGGGCAGGCCGAAGCGACCGAGCGGCGTCATGGCTATAATCTGCTTCTCGAATTCGCTGCCGACGATGCCGATGCGCGCGAGGCCCTCGGTATCGATGCCGCCGGGCGCGATGGCGTTGACGCGGATGTTGCGTGCGCCGAGCTCCCGCGACATCGACAGCGTGATCGTGTCCACCGCACCTTTGGTCGCGGCGTAGACGAGCGAGTTCGGCTGCGGATTGCGGCTGGCGACCGAGCTTATGTTGATGATGCTGCCGCCGCCCGCGCCAAAATGGTTCACTGCTGCTTGCGTGGTCAGAATGATGCCCAACACATTGGTGTCGAACTCGCGGTGAAACTCGGCCTCGGTAACCGCTTCCAGCGGCTCGAATGCGAAGACTCCGGCATTGTTGACCAATATGTCGAGCCCGCCAAACTCCAATTTCGCCGCCTCGAACAGGCGGCGCACATCAGCCGCTAGCGACACGTCGCCCTGGACGGCGACGGCGCGGCCGCCACGGTCCTCGATCTCGGCGACGACGCGGTCGGCGCCTTCCCGTGACGAGGCGTAGTTGACGACCACTGCGGCGCCGGCCGTGGCAAGACTCTTGGCGATGGCGGCGCCGATACCCTGGAGGCGCCGGTGACGATGGCGACCTTGCCGTTCAGCTTGCTCATCAAATCTCTCCTTTGTTGACGATGAGCGGTATTTAATCATGATCGAAACGCGTATTATGGTGCCCGCAATCCGTTCTTTCGTGCCTGGAATTCCGGAATGACCACCATCCTCGAAAAGACCGCCGGTCTCGTCGCCTTCGTCCGCACGGTCGATGCCGGCTCGTTCCATGCCGCCAGCCGGCTGGTCGGCTCCAGCCCGTCGGCAGTGTCGAAAAGCGTGGCGCGGCTCGAGCGTCGGCTCGGCGTCAGGCTGATCCAGCGCTCGACGCGCCGGCTCGGGCTGACCAGCGAAGGCATCGCTTATTACGAGCGCGTGGCGCCGCTGCTCAGGGCGCTGGACGATGCCGAAGACATCGTCCAGATGGCCGATACGGCGCGCGGCCTGCTGCGCGTTACAGCGCCGGTCGAGCTTGGGCGTGGCCTGATCGCGGCATGGGCGCAAGCGTTCCTTGCGCAGCACGGCGCAGTCAAACTGGAGCTCAGCGTCACCGACCGTCACGCCGATCTGATCCGCGAAGGCTATGACGTTGCGGTGCGCATGGGGCCGCTCTCAGACACCGGGCTCGTCGCGCGCAAGATCGCCAATCTGCCGATCATGCTGGTGGCCTCACCGGCCTATGTCGAGCGGCGCGGCCGTCCGGCATCGGTCGAGGATTTACGGGACCATGAATTCGTCCGCCACCAGATGGCTGGCCGGCCTTATCCGGTCACATTTGCCGACGGTACGATGATCGTGCCGGATGGGCGGCTCGATACCGATGACGGCGGCGCCATCCGCAATGCCGCACTTGCCGGCGCCGGCATCGCGCATCTGATGCGGTTTGCCGTGCAGGACGATCTCGACGCGGGTCGCCTGGTCCGCATCCTGCCCGAGGTGGCGATGCCAACCATGCCGGTGCACATAGTCCATGCCTACGGGCGACAGCTGCCGGTCCGGGCGCGGCTGTTCGTCGATTTCCTTGCAGGCCAAATGGCTGCGCTGACGCGATAGGGCAGACGCATGGTCTATGACGCAAACACCCAGCTTTTGGCAGAGACCAACCGTGCCGGCCGGTGCGAACCACCCTTACCCGAAGCTAGAACGTGATCTTCACTGAATCGGCGCTGCGGTTGGCCGCGCCGTGGTGGACGGCCTCGATGTTGTTGCCGTCGGGGTCGAGCAGGAAGGCGGCGTAATAGCCGGGATGGTAGGATCGTTCGCCGGGCGCGCCATTGTCGGTGCCGCCGCCGTCGAGGCCGGCCCTGTAGAATGCGTCGACCATGGCGCGGTCATTTGCCTGGAAGGCCAGGTGATGGCGGCCGGTCAGCTTTCCCAGGGCCGCCGGGCTGTCGGGGCTGGAGATGAACAGCTCGTCGGCCCAGAAATAACCATCGCCGGCGCCACCGATCGGTATGCCGAGCACGTTGAGAACCGCCTCGTAGAAACGACGGCTGGCCGCAATATCCCTGACCACCAGCTGGAGGTGGTCGATGAGACGCCCGCGATGAAGTTCCTGATTTGCCATGCTTGACAGCTCCTGATCGCCGGTTGGAAGTCTAGCTTCGAATGGTGCGCGGTCAATCCAGAAAGCCGTGGAATGGCGCCATCGCGCCGACTGGATAAAAAATGCAACCGGATTGTCGGATTCAAGACATCTCCAACGTCCTTCGGACGCAAGCGGCTCGGCGGAGCTCGAAAAGGTCGTGCCGTATCAACGCTTCCGGCATGGGAGAAAAGTGAAATGAGCCTTCCCTATCGTTGGGTTATCGTCGCGGCTGGCGCGCTGATGACCTGTGTCGCCCTCGGGGCGATGTTCTCGCTGGCGATCTTTCTCGAACCGATGGCGCTCGACACACAATGGTCGCGCGCCGGCATATCGAGTGCGATGACGCTGAACTTCCTGGTAATGGGCCTCGGCGGCTTCGCCTGGGGCGCCATTTACGACCGCTTTGGCGCCCGCATCGTCGTCATGACCGGCGCCGTGCTGCTCGGCCTGGCGCTGGTCCTGGCCAGCCGCGCCGGTTCGCTGCTCGTTTTCCAGTTGGCCTACGGCGTGCTCGTCGGCCTCGCGGCAAGCGCCTTCTTCGCGCCGATGATCGCGCTGACCTCCGCCTGGTTCGACACGAACCGCAGCCTCGCCGTCTCGCTGGTCTCGGCCGGCATGGGCGTGGCGCCGATGACCATCTCGCCGTTCGCCCGCTGGCTGATTTCGGCCTACGACTGGCGCACCGCGATGTTCGACATCGGCATAACCGCGTGGGTGCTGCTACTGCCGGCCGCGCTTCTGGTGCGCCAGCCGCCCAAGCCCGCTGCCGACGGCGCTGCCCCAAGCGTTGCGGCCGAGGGTGCCGGCATGACGGTTGCGCAGGCGCTGCGCTCGCCGCAATTCATCGTGTTGGGACTGACCTTCTTTGCCTGCTGCGCGGCGCATTCCGGGCCGATCTTCCACATGGTGAGCTATGCGATGCTGTGCGGCATAGCGCCGATGGCGGCGGTCAGCATCTACAGCATCGAGGGCCTGGCAGGGCTGGGTGGCCGGCTGCTTTACGGCGTGCTTGCCGATCGGTTGGGCGTTAAACCGGTGCTGATCACCGGGCTGGCCATACAGGCCGTGGTTATCGCCGCCTATCTGGCGGTCAGCGAGCTTGGTCAATTCTACACGCTCGCCGTCATCTTCGGCGCCACCTATGGCGGCGTCATGCCGCTCTATGCGGTGCTGGCGCGCGAATATTTCGGCCAGCGCATCCTCGGCACGGTGTTCGGTGCAGTAACCATGCTGTCCAGCCTCGGCATGGCTTTCGGCCCGCTCGCCGGCGGCATGGTGTTCGATGCCTATGCCAGCTATTCCTGGCTGTTCATCGGCTCGGCCCTTGTCGGGCTTGGCGCGATGGCGATTGCTATCGCCTTCCCGCCGCTGCCGCGCAGGGAGTTGCAACCGGCTTAAAGCAGGATCGGCGGGAAAGGGCGGCCGCTTGGATGGCAAGCGGCCGCGATCCAAAAATAGCTGGCAGTGTTTGTTCGGCATTATGAAACGCGAATTGCTATGCCCGCAGAGGCACCACCTCGGCGCCGTCAAGCGTATAGCGCGCATAGCGGAAATCGCGAATTCTCGCCAATCTGTCGCCGGCCCATTCCAGCAGGATAAAGTATTTTAGCCCTCCGGCCGAGTCGTCCGGATCGATCACAAGAATGGCTGGCTGCCGATCCACCAGGCCTGGAAGCAGCCGCCAATCGTGGATACCCGCGTAATTGTGGAAGTACCGGCCCACTTTCGTGCGGCCACTCGCCCGGAGCCGGTTGACGAGATCAAGCCGGACGTCCTCGGCCAGCATGTCGCGGATCGCATCGAAGTCGCGGGCGTTGAACCGCTCTACATAGGCTGCCAGACGCGCCCGTTCGGGCTCGGCCAACACCGGCACAGGCCGATCGTGAGGCTCGCCGGCGACTTGGCGCAGGCGCAGACGGCCGCGATGCAGTGCGGCTTTCACCGCCGGAACGCTGCTGTCGATAATGTTGCCGATCTCTTCGATCGTATAGCCGAGCACATCCATGAGGATGACGCTGCTACGCTGCGCCGCGGGCAGGCGCATGAAGGTCTGCAGGCTTGCGGCTGCAGTGTGTCGACCCTCGGCCGACATACCGGGGTCAGGGATCATATCGATATCCTCAACGACATGCGCGGCATCCAACCTGGCACGACGGCGCAGGTGGTCGAGCGCGGCATTGTGAGCGATGCGGAACAGCCAGCCCTCGACATTGGCAATCGGCCCGGTCCCGGGGAACGCCTCAAGCGCCTTGACCGTAGCTTCCTGGACGACATCCTCGGCATCGATCACCGAACCGGTCATGCGGGCACAATAGCGGTGCAGTTTCGGCCGCAATTCGCCGAGCAGCCGATCAAATGGCTCCCGTCCTTCTGGGGTGCCGGTTGCGGATCCGGTCATCGCACAAGGATCAATTTCATGCGTATCTCCCAGGCAGGCGCCCGTCATCAGGCGCAGCGTCTTATAGACGCTCGACGATGGCAAAAGGATTCGGTCGAAAAAACTTTCTCTTGCTGGAATCCTTTGATGGTTCCTACGCGTCTCTGGATCACGGGCCCGTAACCTGGCGGGCCCTTTGTTCAAGCCGGAGGCGCCATAGTCATGAGCAAGCAAAGTGCGGGATCAACGAAGGTCTGGGTTCTCGCCCTCACGTCGATAGGCTCCTTGATGGTCGTTCTCGATGCGATGGTCGTGGCGACGGCATTGAGCACGATGCGGGTCGAGCTCGATGCCTCGCTGGAGACGCTGCAATGGACGATGAACGCCTATAATTTGAGTTTTGCCGTCCTGCTCATGACCGGGGCTGCGCTCGGTGACCGGTTCGGCCGCCGCCGTACGCTCGTTGCCGGATTGGCGTTGTTCGTCGCAGCGTCGGTTGCCTGCGCGCTCGCTGGCAATGCCGGATTGCTGATTGCGGCGCGTGCGGTCCAGGGCGCAGGTGCCGCAATGGTCATGCCGCTGGCGATGGCGCTGCTGAGCGTCGCTTTTCCCCCGGAGGAGCGAGGCAAGGCGCTGGGTATCTTCAGCAGCATCACCGGCCTGGCCCTGATCATCGGCCCGATGGCGGGCGGTGCGATTTCCGAAGGCCTCTCCTGGCACTGGATATTCTGGCTCAATGTTCCGATCGGCATCGTTCTCATCCCGCTGGTGATGCGTCGGATTCCGGAGAGTTACGGGCCGGGCACGGCAATCGATGTCCTCGGCGTCGTCCTGGTAACTGCGGCGGCATTTGGAGTGGTCTGGGGTCTGATGCGCGGCAACATTGTGGGCTGGAGCAGCTCTGAAGTGCTGTCGGCGCTGACGGCCGGGCTGCTTCTGGCCATCGCATTCGTCCTTTGGCAGCTGCGTACCCGTGAGCCCATGCTGCCTTTGCGGTTCTTTCGGGCGCGCGCATTCTCCTCGGGCGTAGGGGCGAACTTCCTGCTTTGCGTCGCCATGTATGGCCTCGTGTTCCTGTTGCCGCAGTTTCTGCAGTTTGCCCAGAGCCGTGGGCCGCTCGGCGCCGGCATGGGATTGCTGCCTTGGACCGCCACGCTTTTCGTGGTCGCACCGATCGCCGGCAGCCTGATCAACCGCGTTGGCGAGCGCTGGCTTGTCGTGGCCGGATTGATCTTGCAAGCGGCTGGAATGGCCTGGCTGGCGCAGATCGCAGCACCTGATCTGCCCTATATCCAGCTAGTCGCCCCGCTGATCATTACCGGTGCCGGCGTGTCGATGGCCATGCCTGCCGCGCAGAACGCGGTTCTCAATGCGGTCGCCCGGCCGGAGGTCGGCAAGGCTGCCGGCACGTTCAACACATTCCGCTTCCTTGGTGGCGTATCCGGGATCGCGATCGCCGGTGCGGTGTTCGCCGGCACTGGAAGCTTCTCGTCCACCGACGCGTTCAGCGATGGCTTCACCTCGGCAATCGACGTCTCCGCTCTGCTCTCGCTCGCCGGCGCGCTCGTCGGATTGGGGCTCCCGGAGCGTCGCGCAGTGGTGCTCGCGAATGCCAGCAAGGAGGCGTAACTCGGAGGGGGAAGCTTGCGCTTGCTCCACTGTTGTCGCGTTAACAGCAGCCGCGCCAGCGCAGCAAAAAGGTCGCCGAGCGTCGGTTGCCGGCCGGTCCTGTGGGGGCATCTGTGTCCAGACCCAGATCTTGCGCGCCCGTGATGGCGGCGAACATGCTGCATCGCAGCACCCTGCCGCCGATATCGGCGGGCCAAGGGAGTGCGAGAAAATCGTCAAAAATGGACAATTCGGGCTGGTTCCTGCTGTTTTTTGGCTTTTATTAGCCGTGCCTCACGTTCCTGTTTCAAATGTGTCAACTTTTTGTGTTGCGTTGCACAATGGTGGTCCTATTCTGCGCAAGGGGGGCGCTTCCGATTGGAATGCGCCGTGAACGAAGCCGCTATATTGACCGATTGGCAGTTTCGCCGTCCCGCCGGCGTACGTCACTAATGGGAAATGCGCGCGACACCCAATTGGACGCGCTGAGGGCCATCGCCGTGACGATGGTGCTGTATTCCCATTTCTTCGCGGCTGGAGGGTCCTCGTTCTGGGGCCATATCGGCGTGCGTCTGTTCTTCGTGCTGAGCGGCTTTCTGATCACCCGCCTGCTGCTCGAAGCCCGCTCGACCGCCGAATTCGAAACCGGACCGGCGCTGAAATCCTTCTATATCAGGCGGGCGCTGCGGATATTCCCGCCTTATTTCGCCGTGCTGGGTTTCGTCTGGCTGGTGGACCTGGAGCAGTCCAGAGGATCGCTGGCCTGGCATGCGTTCTATCTGTCGAATTTCTGGTACGCGGCGCAGAATGAATGGACGCCCTGGCTGCTCTGCCATTTCTGGAGCCTGAGCATCGAGGAGCAGTTCTATATCGCCTGGCCGCTGATCGTCCTGCTGGCGCCGCGCCAGCGCCTCGAAGCGATCTGCATCGGCGTTATCGTGCTGTCGCTGGCCTATCGGTTTTATTGGCCGATCGCTGGAACGCCTGGTTTGGCGCGCGACCTGCTGCCGCCGGCGTCGATGGATGCACTGGCGTCAGGCGCGCTGCTCGCCGCCTACCGGTCAAGAACAGCCGGCTTGCCGCAATGGCTTCGAAATGGCTGGCCGGGGCTCGCGGTGGCGTTTTTCGTTCTACAGTGGTTTGCGCCGGCGCCGGCAAATCCGGTGCAGGAATGGGGCCTCTGGCTGCTGTTGCAGATACTGCCTCTCGTACCGCTGGTGGTCATCGTTGCAAGCTGTTCGACAGGGGTTGGCGGCTATATCGGAAAACTTCTCGAACTGCCGCCGCTGCTTGGCCTTGGCTGCATCAGCTACGGCGTCTATCTCTACCATCCGATAGTGCTGGCGTTGGTCGTTAAGTCCCAGCCCTGGATCTCGCTCAACGTCTCGGAGCAAGGGCCGGGGCGGTTCCTGGTCGCGGGAACTGCGACGCTCATGCTGGCTTCGGTTTCGTGGCTGCTTTTCGAAAAGCCGCTCAACAGCCTCAAGCGCCACTTCCCCTATGTTGCTGGAAAAGGCCCAGGCGCCATCTCGGCAGGCATGGACGTGGGCAATGCCGGATGGCTCGCGGCCGGAGCATATCCGGGCAGGCCGCTTGATGGTGGCACGTCACCCTTGCCGCGCAAGCTGCACCGAACCGATCGGAGCTGATCATGGCTGCTGCTCCCTTGGTTTCCGTTCTGCTGCCGATCTACAATGCGGGACCTTATCTCGCCGCTGCGCTGGGCAGCGTCCTGCGCCAGGATTACGAGCGTCTGGAGGTCATCGCCATCGATGACGGCTCGACCGACAACTCGCTGCAGATCCTGCAGAAATACCGCCAGACCGACAATCGCATCTCGATCATCTCACGCGAAAACCGTGGCCTGATCGCAACTTTGAACGAAGGCCTGGCCGTGGCGCGCGGCGATCTGGTCGCCAGGATGGACGCCGACGACATCGCCTATCCCCAGCGCCTGTCGCGGCAGGTCGCGCTGTTCAACCAGCAGCCTGACCTGGCTCTATGCGGCGCGGGTTTCGATACCTTGCTCGGCAACCGCATCGTCAGGGGTTCGCCCGATCCGATATTCCAGGACAATATCCTGCGAATACTGTCGATGTTCTTCACGATCTTCATGCATTCCACGGTCGTCTACAACAGGAAGGTCATCGAAGAGAGCGTTCTATTTTATGACGAAAGCTACAAGCATGCCGAGGATTTCGACCTGTTCAGGCGGCTGACCGACCGCTACCCGGCGGCCATGATCCCCGAAAGCCTGATCGCCTATCGTATCCATGACGACAGCGTGACCAACAGGCACAAGCGCGAAATGCGCAGGACCCATTTGAAGATCGTCGCCGAGAACCTCGAGCGCGAAGGGCTCGCACAAGAGACGCAAGGCCTGCGCGACATCGTTGAGGTCCTGTCGATGGACACGGTTCGCCGTGCCGCCGAATGGATCCTTGCGCTGGAAGAAAGGATTTCGGCACTGCCGGCCGAGACGAGGCCGAGCTACCAGGCCGGCACGCTGAACCTGTTCTATTTCCTCTACCAGCTGATATCGGGGGAAAGGCAGCCGCTGCTGATGCACGAATTCCTGACGCGGACGGCGAAATGGAACCTCATCCGGCGGCGCGAGCAGTACGTGTTTCGGACCGGTGCCTTCGCGCCGCGCTTCAGTCTCGCCTCGATGTCGGTCACCAGGCAGGTGGATGCCCTGTCGCGGTATCTGCAGTCCGTGCCGGCCGCGGCGGTTTTGCCTTCGAACCAGTTGAGCTAGCAACGCATGTTCGTCAAATCGCACCAGCTCCAGCAGCGCGGCCGCTCGACGGTGCCGGCGGCCATGTCGCCGCGGCCGCAGCAAGGACCGGCGCCGGCGGTCAGCTTCATTGTCTGCACACGCGACCGTGTCGCCGTACTCGAGCCCTGCATCAGCTCGATCCAGGCCGCGTGTCGTGCCCATGCCGACTTTGCCGCCGAGCTGGTGGTTGTCGACAACGGCTCGACCGACAGCACGGCCAAACGGCTGGCCAGCATCGCCGAACTGTCGGACATTCCGTTCACGGCCATTCGCGAGCCGCGACCCGGATTGGCGGCCGCGCGCAACGCCGGGCTGGAGCGGGCGCGGGGCCGCGTGCTGGTCTTCGTCGATGATGATTGCGCGGTCCACAAGGATTATTTGCGCGATCTGCAGCGGCACTATGCGGCCGGCGAACGGGTCATCCGCGGTGGCCGCGTCGAGATCGGCGATCCTCGCGACCTGCCGTTCACCATCAAGCGGTCGCCGGTGCGCGCGCGGCTTACCCCAGACGTCCATCCCGGCGGCTTCGTGCTTGGCTGCAACATGACGATGCACCGCGACGTTGCCGCCCGCATCGGCCGTTTCGACGAACGGTTCGGCGCCGGCGGCCCGCTGCGCTCCGCAGAGGATACGGACTATCTAGTGCGGGCGGTGCTACTTGGGATCCCGGTCGAATATGTGCCCGACATGACTATCTATCACCATCACGGCCGGCGCGACCGCAAGGCCATCGAAAGGCTGCACCGCGACTACAGCATGGGCAATGGCGGGCTTTGCCTGAAACATATCCGCCACGCGCCGTGGCTGCTTCGGCATTGCTACTGGTCGATGAGGGCGGCCATGCGCGAACTGGTGAAAGGCCCTCTGTTCGACCGTGAACTCAAGCTGTCGCACTGGCCGATCGTCGGCATGAATTTGCTCGGCGCGGCCAAGTTCGCGGTGCTTTTGCTGGCGAAATCGCCGCAGCCGGCGCAAATGCGACAGGAGCAACAGGCAAATGCCGAGGCGAGGTGATCCGCCACCATGCGATTGATGCCGCCCAGCCTGCCGATGCTGCGCCGCGCGCTTGGAAGAAAGCAGTTGCGCCTGCTTCCTGCCGTGGTGGTGCTCGGGCTGCTCAGCGCCGCGCTTGAAGGCTTCGGCATCGGCCTGATCATCCCATTGCTGAACATAATCATGGGGCAGCAGGGGCAGACCGGCATGGCCGGCTTTTCCGCCGTCTTCCAGCATGTCGGATCGAGTTTGAGCGAGCGCGACCGCCTGATCCTCATATCCGTCGCGATTCTCGGCTCGATCGTACTGAAGAACCTGTTCGCTTTCGCCAACACGCTGCTGACCACCTTCATCTACGGCAAGGCGAGCCATTCGATCCGCAGCGCGCTGTCGGAGCAGCTGCTGCGGGTGGGCTACCCGTTCTTCCTGCAGCAAAGTCCCGGACGGCTGCTCAACATCATCTCCAACGAATCCTGGCGGGCCTCGGATGCCATCCAGATCACTTTGGGGGCAATCGTCAATGCATCGGCCGCAATCATCCTATTGGCCTTCCTGCTGCTTCTGTCGTGGCAAATGACGCTGCTGGTGACGCTGGGTCTGGCGCTGGTCCAGGTCGCGCACGCCGTGCTGTCGGCCAATCTGAAGGCGCCGAGCCGCAGCGTCGCCTCCCGCAACAGCCAGCTCGCATCGCAGATGCTGCATCTGGTGCATGCCGGGCGGCTGATCCGCATCTTCGGCCAGGAGCAACGCGAGAAAGCGGCTTTCGACCAGGCATCGGATGCGGTGCGCCGGGCGGCGTTCGTGCTTTTGACGCGTCAGGGAGCGTTGCCGCCGCTGACCGAGGTTCTGCACGCCATGCTGTTCCTGGCGGTGGTGATCGGCGCCTGGTTCGCCAATGTCAGCTTCCCGTTGATCGTCGCCCTCGTCATCCTGCTCTACCGGCTGCAGCCCTACATGCGATCGTTGCAAATGGCCTGGAGCCAGCTGCAGGGCCTCAGCGGATCGCTGGAAGAGGTGACGTGGATGCTGGACCCATCCGACAAGCCAGCGCCGCCGCAAGGCAGCGCAGCGTTCCCCGGGCTCAGCCAAGGCATCAAGTTCGAGGACGTCACCTTTACCTATTCCGGCTCGGAGCAGCGCGCGGTGGTGCTGCATGCGGCGAGCTTCGATATCCGTAGCGGCCGCTCGACCGCGCTGATCGGCCGGTCGGGCGCCGGTAAGACGACGATCGTCAATCTTTTGTGCCGCTTCGTCGAACCGGATAGCGGCAGGATCCTCGTTGATGGATCGCCTCTGGACCGCATCGACCCCAGCCAATGGCGAAAGCACATCGCGCTTGCCAGCCAGGAGCTGGAGCTGGTCGACGGCACGATTTTCGACAACATCATCTACGGCCAGGACGCGGCCTCGGCCGATGACGCCGAGCGCGCGGCAAAACTGGCCGAAGCGCATGGCTTCATCGAGCAACTGCCGCAGGGTTACTTGACAGTCGTCGGCTACCGCGGCGTCAATCTCTCGGCGGGACAGCGACAGCGGATCGCGCTGGCCAGAGCGCTGGTGCGCGATCCCGATATCCTGATCCTGGACGAAGCCACCAATGCGGTGGACGGCCTGTCGGAAGCGGCAATCGTCGAGACGCTCAAGTCGCGGGCCGGCCGCCGCACTACCATCGTCATCAGCCATCATCGCAGCACCATCTCGTTCTGCGACGACGTCGTGATCCTGAGCCACGGCCGTGTGAAAAAGCAGGCGCCGTTCGCCGCGCTTGCGACGCTCAGCATGGACGAGCTTTACCAGCACGAGGCGCTGGAAGGCTGAGGGCGACCCCGCTGCGCGCGCGCTGGGAGGTCGTCTCGGATGTCAAGCCAGGTCAAGCATCTCAGGGGCGAGGAAGACCTCCGCCATACGTCTCTACGGGATTTCTGGGATGATGAGTGATCCCGAGCTTACCCGCTTTTCATCTGGAGCGTACAGAACCAAGGGTCCGCCTGCCAAATCCAGCAATGGCAGGCGGACCCTAATCAGCGCATGAAGGGACTGATTCTGCGCCGATGTCTCCTCGAGGAGGTGACGCCATCAACTGAAGACTGGCGCAGTTGTTCCCGACGCCGGCCGTACACAAGACCATTGCGCAGGCAGGTCAGACTTAGGTCCCTGTAAACGGGCATCGCTGGCCGGAGTGAACATCGGATCGGCTCGGTGGTAGCGAGACTTCGGCCGGAGGTAGATGCAGCCATCGGGTTCCGGGGCATGACCGGCTCGGCGCTGATCATGGGCGGCGATCGATCCCCGCACGACTGATGCCGAGGGGCGCTTGCAGTCCTGCGGAATACGCATCCACCGGCGCCAGTGAAGTTGTCCAAGCGGTACGTAGCGGTCGTCAAGCTGTTGCTAATATGCAGCACACGCAGCGCTCTATGAACGGCGTCGCTTGGAACCGCTACCTCCGACCAACCGTTAGTGTCACAATGACAAACCAAAAAGTGAGGCTGATGATGGACCCGCTGCAAAACAACACGTTGGAGATCTGGTGGCTTGCGGCCGTTCCGCTGTCACTACTCCTTACGGTGTTATTAGCCGGATTTATCCTTTAGCCGGACCCAACGAGGCCGGCTGCGGACCGGGGCCTGGAAGATGAAAATGCCGGCCATTTAGGCACGCTAGGCGTCGCGGACACCTCGTAGCACTAGGCCGTGGCAGCCTTTCCAACATTGCCATCATAATCGGCTCTTTCGACCGGTCCGGTCGGCGGCGATTGCTCGCAGGCCCGTTGCGAGGGCGAGCATGCGAGCTCGTACGTTTTTTACACAATCTCTGATTGGTGGACTCGCCCGCCGCCATCGACGTTAATTTTGCGTTAGCGACAGGAGGGGGGAGATCGCTAAAGGGAGGAAGAAAATGAAAGAAAACTACGATCTGACGATCGACTACGACGACGAACCTTACGACAACAAGCCTTACGATCTAGCCACATTCGCAAGGAAGCACGGGCTCAACATTCGAGCCGCCGAGCTTCTTCTTTTCGCCAAAGGCCCGTCTCGAGCGGCCTGCGATGCCGCGGCGAGGGCCTTTCTCGCGGCAGTCGCCGCACAAGCTATGAGACAATCGGCGCGGTAGGTCTCACAAAACCATTGCTGACACGGCCTGCCGTGTCAGCAACCCAACGGACAGCGCTGGAAATTTTGGACCGTTTCCAACAAGATGCCTGAGCATCCGGGAACGGCCTGAAATGTGCAATCTTTACAATATCACGACCAGCCAGGAGGCCATCCGCCAATGGACAAGCGCCTTGCGCGATATCCTCGGCAATCTCGAACCGTCCATCGACATCTATCCCAACCAGCCAGGCCCGGTGGTGCGCAATGCGCTGGACGGCGAACGCGAACTGGCCAATCTGCTGTGGGGCATGCCGA
>NZ_JAMYLR010000070.1:0-19365 GCF_040318155.1 Mesorhizobium sp. M1307
CTCAAAGGCCGGACATATGGACGCAAGCGATCGAAAACGACGCAAAACAACCGTTGCAGGCAGGGCGCCGTCCACATATGGATCCCAGGGTCTCCGCGACGTCGCTTCGCTCCTGCTCCGCCCTGGGATGACGAAGGCGCAGTGATATTCGGCTAATCTCGAAGATATTCGACTTGCCGCTGAAGAGAACCATCGACGCTTGCGTCCGATTGGCCTTCAGCCTGTCGGGCGGGACATCATTATAAAAAACCCGGCTTCGCGCCGGGTTTTTCCAAAAAGATGCTGCGAGCCAACCAGCCTCAGCTCACCTTGACCTTGGCGGCGGCAGCCTGGTCCTCGGCCAACTTCTGCTGGAACATCTGCGCGAAATCGATCGGGTCTAGCATCAGCGGCGGGAAGCCGCCATTGCGTGTTGCCTCGGCGATGATCTGCCGGGCGAACGGGAACAGCAGCCGCGGGCATTCGATGAACAGGATCGGCAGCATGTGCTCCTGCGGGAAGCCGCTGATGGAGAAGACGCCGCCGTAGACCAGCTCAACGTTGAACAGCACTTCCTGGTCGAACGACGCTTTTGCGTTCAGCGTCAAATTGACGTCGAACTGCTTGTCCGAAAGCGGATTGGCGTTGACGTTGACATTGATGGCGATGCCCGGAGCCTTGTCGCGGCCGCGCAACGAGTTCGGTGCGCCGGGGCTTTCGAAGGACAGGTCCTTCACATATTGCGCAAGCACGTTGAGCGAAGGCTGCGCCGCATTTCCATTACCGTTGGCTGCGCCGGTCGGCGCGTCGTCGTTGCTGGCCATAAGCTGTGGTCCTTTTGCCTGGGCAGCGTTGCTGACCGGATTGAAATTCGGGCGTTCGCTATCATGGCCGGCCCGACAAGACAAGTTTGCAAAAGACGCCGGTTGCCTTGCAGCTACTCGTCCTTGAGGCGGCGCCAGGGAGAACCCGGTCCGCGCGTATGGTCGTCGGCCCGCGAATAGTCGCCGTCGTCGAGATCGATGGTCTTGCCGCGTTGCCTTCCCCGCAAACCACTGCTGAAATCGGTTGCCAGCACGATGCGGCCTTTCAGCATCCGCCAGGCAAGATCGCGCACCGGCGGCAGGAACAGCAGAAGGCCGAAAATATCCGAGATGAAGCCGGGGATGATCAAAAGGATCGCTGCCAGCACGATCATGGCGCCATGCGCAAGCTGGCCGCTCGGATCACGCCCGGCATCCATTTCGGCACGGACCCTGGCCATCACGCCAAAACCCTGGTGCCGCAGCAGCAGGGCGCCGGCGACACTCGAGGCCAGCACCAAGCCGACTGTCGCCAGCGCGCCGACCTGGCGGCCGACAATAACGAAACCGGCTATCTCCAGCAGCGGAAGCGCGAGAATGAACAGGGAAAGCAGCGAGATACGCAAATCTTGACCGATCGTTTTCGATGTTTTGCCGGCCGGCGAGCAATCGCCGCTGGCACCAGAGCTGTTAGATAGGTATGGCTGCCTTTGATTTGAATGATTGCGCCATGCGTTCTATATGCTTTGGATACTGAACGCTATGTGATCGCGGCCCTTGCTTGGCCGCTGGTCCGGCCAAAGCAGGGATTGATTGGCGCAAGATATGGGCTTCTTCGACTTCGGCACGATTTTCTTTCTGATTGCGGCGGTGGTGATCTTCTTCCAGCTGCGCAACGTGCTTGGCCGACGCACGGGCAACGAGCGCCCACCCTTCGATCCATATACGGCAGCGCGCAAAAACGACAAGGATGCCGCCCAGAAACCCGAGAACGTGGTCTCGCTGCCGCGCAAACGCCTGGCGGGAGAGCCGGCGGCCGATACCTATGTGGCGATCGATGCCTTTGCCAAGCCGGACACCGATCTCAACCGGGGCCTGCGGGCGATCAAGGACAATGATCCGACCTTCGATCCGAAGACCTTCGTCGACGGCGCCAAGATGGCCTACGAGAGGAGCGTCATGGCCTACGCCGATGGCGACCGCAAAACGCTGAAGAACCTTTTGTCGCGCGAGGTCTATGACGGCTTCGTCGCGGCCATCGGCGACCGTGAGGCGAAAGCCGAAAAGATCCAGTCCTCCTTCGTCGGCATCGACAAGGCCGACATCGTTTCGGCCGAGATGAAGGGCAGCGAGGCGCACATCACGCTGCGCATCGTCAGCGAACTGATTTCGGCGACCCGCGACAAGGCCGGCGCCGTCATCGACGGCGATCCCGAAACCGTCGCCGAGGTCAAGGATGTCTGGACCTTCGCTCGTGACGCGCGCTCGCGCGATCCGAACTGGAAGCTCGTCGCCACCGAAGAAGAAGACTGACCTGGACGGCGGCGGAGGCTGTCGTGTCGCTTTCTCGAGCCTTCAGCGAAAAATCCTTTGGCGAATTGCCGGGCTGGGGCGAGGACGACCATCTCCCTGCCTTTGACGCCTTTCGCCGCTCGGCCTTTCATATCCTGACGAAACCCTACCGCTCCCGCGCGCTCGGCGTCGATTACAATGGCTTTGCCGACGCCTATGCCGAAGCGCGCACCGTTTCGCCGGCGAATCGGTTGCAGGCCCGAAGCTTTTTCGAGCGCCACTTCGTGCCGGCCCGTATCGATGCAGAAGATGGTGGTCCCGGCCTGGTCACCGGCTTTTACGAGCCGGAGGTCGAAGCCTCGCCGGTACGCACGCAACGGTTTTCGGTGCCGTTGCTGTCGCGCCCGGCCGATCTTGTCGACGTCGACGACGGCAATCGTCCTTCCGGCATGGATCCTTATCTCGCCTTCGCACGTGCGGCGCCGAACGGCCCGGTCGAATATTTCGACCGCGGCGAGATCGAATGCGGCGCGCTTGCCGGAAAAAGGCTGGAAATCGCCTGGCTCGCCGATAAGGTCGACGCCTTCTTCATCCACGTGCAGGGTGCGGCGCGGCTCAAGATGACCGACGGCAGGCTTCGCCGCATCACCTATGCCGCCAAATCCGGCCAGCGCTTTACCGGACCGGGCAAGATCTTGAGCGAGGAAGGCGAGATCCCGCTGGAGAAAGTGACGATGCAGTCGATCCGTGCCTGGTTCAAGGCACATCCGGAACGCGTCGACGAGATCCTTTGGCGCAACCGCTCCTACATCTTCTTCCGCGAGATGGGCGTCGACGACCCAGAGCTCGGCCCGATCGCTGCCGCCAAGGTGGCGCTGACACCCGGCCGCTCGATCGCCGTCGACCGGCTGCTGCACACGTTCGGCACGCCCTTCCATATCGATGCGCCGTCGCTGACCGTCTTCGACGGAAAACCGTTCCGGCGGCTGATGATCGCGCAGGACACCGGCTCGGCGATCACCGGGCCGGCCCGCGGCGATCTGTTTGCCGGGTCGGGCGATGCGGCCGGCGAGATCGCCGGCGTTATCCGCAACGCCGCCGATTTTTATGCGCTGATCCCCCGGTCGCTTGTTTCAGGAGCAGGCCGATGACCCGGCGCATCGACAGGCTGAGCGAGGACGACCGGGTGCTGTGGAACCTGGTGGCGCGCACGGCAAAACCGCTGAAGGGCAGAACCGCCGTCGAAATTCCAGACGTCGGGCCGGAGATCGACGAGACCAGGCAGGCGCCGCCGCCGGCACAGGTCGCGGGCAATGCTGCCACGGCCGCAAAGCCGAAGGCGCAGCATGTCTCCCACGCACTCGACGAACCGACGCTGGACAAGCTGTCGAAGGGCCGGCTGCCGATCGAAGGCCGCGTCGACCTGCATGGCCTGACCCAGGACGAAGCCTATTCGCTGCTGTTTTCCTTCCTGTGCCGGGCGCATGCCGGCGGCATCCGCTACGTCCTTGTGATCACTGGCAAGGGTTCCTCGTCGGGCGGCGATGGCGTCTTGCGGCGCGCCGTGCCGTCATGGCTGTCGACACCCGCCTTCCGGCCCCTCGTCTCCAGCCACGACCATGCCGCCCGCAAACATGGCGGCTCGGGTGCGCTCTATATCCGCTTGCGGCGGGCGCGCTCATGAGGACACGCCCATGAGGGACGCACCTATGAGGATGCACCCATGAAGGTGCGCTTGTGACCCCGTTCGGCGAAAAGCTTCGCGTGCTGAGAAACGAGCGCGGCGTCAGCCAGAAGGACATGGCCAAGGCGATCGGCGTCAGCGCGGCCTATCTCTCGGCGCTCGAACACGGCCGCCGCGGCGCGCCGAGCTGGACGCTGATCCAGAAGATCATCGGCTATTTCAACATCATCTGGGACGAGGCCGAGGAACTGGCACGGTTGGCCGAAACCTCGCATCCGCGCGTCAAGCTCGACACGTCGGGTCTTAGCCCTGCGGCGACCGAGCTTGCCAATCTCCTGGCCGACAACATCGAAAAGCTCGACGAAGCCGAGCTTCGCCGCATCATTGCGTCGATCCGCGCCGCGCTGGCACAGCCGAAATGAGTTGCCTTGTTACTGGACCGAGCCGACCAGCACCTGCTGGCCGCCGCGGATCGAGACCCAGCGGCCGGTATTGTCGATCGCCTGCCGCTTGAGGAAACGATAGCCAGTCTGGTCCCAGGAACGGACCTGGTCGGTCAGATTGTCAAGGATGTAGTCGCCCTTGTCGGTGCGCACCGTCAGCACGGCATGGCCTTCGCCATCCGGCTTGCGCACGACGGTCATCAGCAGATCGGCAAACGAGACGCCAAGCCGGTTCAGCTCACGGCGCTTTTCCAGGACATAGTCCTCGCAGTCGCCGACACCCTTGTCGGGATAGGCCCAGACCTCGTCCTTGCCGTAGATGTCGAAGTCGCTCTCCGGCTTGACGGCGGCGTTGACCCTTGCCGTGACGCTAAGCAGCTTGCGCCACAGCGAGCCGGTCAGGCTGGCGGGCGACAGATCCTTCGGGCGGATCGAGCATTCGGACGCGTAGCTCTTGCAGAAATCATAATGGCCGATCGGCTGCGAGGTCGGGCCACCTGTTATCATCGGGCTGGCTGCCGAGGCCGAACCGGCCCAACCTGCCGCCACAGTAAGTCCGGCCAGCGCGCACAGGCGCAGCGTTCTCGCCATTGGTGAGGAAATCATTGTCCCCGCTTGTCCCTTGTTGTTAACGAAACGTTAAGGGGTATTTACAGTCCGTGTCAATTATGAGGATGGATTGATTTTTGCGGCATGGTTACTCGCGTGGCGCCAACGCGACTATTGTGCAACAGGTCGACGGCCGCACGGCCCCGCCGACCGATGATTTTGGCATTGACCGACCTGATGCGGATTGACGGGCATCATCACTGGTCGCCTATTTCTTGCCGGTCCTGACCAGCTTGGGTTTCACCGCAACACGGTTCTGACGGCCGTAGCTGGTAATGAAATCGACGATGCGCGGCACGATTTCGGAGCGGAAGCGCGAGCCGTTGAACACACCATAGTGGCCGACCGCCGGCTGCATGTAATGGGCGTGCCTGTCGGCCGGGATGTTGATGCACAGGTCGTGCGCCGCCTTGGTCTGGCCAAGGCCGGAGATGTCGTCGTTCTCGCCCTCGACCGTGAACAGGGCGACATTGCGGATCGCCGAAGGGTCGACCGCCACGCCGCGATGCGTCATTTTGCCCTTGGGCAAGGCCTGGCGGACAAACACGGTGTCGACGGTCTGCAGGTAGAATTCCGCCGTCAGATCCATCACCGCCAGATATTCGTCGTAGAACTCGCGGTGCTTCTCGGCATTGTCGCCGTCATGCTTCACCAGATGCATGAAGAAGTCCTTGTGGGCGATGATGTGGCGGTCGAGGTTCATGCTCATGAACCCCGAAAGCTGCAGGAAGCCAGGATAGACCTCGCGGCCGAAGCCCGGCACCGGCCAGGGCGCGCGCATGATGACGTTGTCGCGGAACCAGTCGATGCCCTTTTCCTGCGCCAGCAGATTGACAGCCGTCGGATTGCGGCGCGTGTCGATCGGCCCGCCCATCAGCGTCATCGTCGAGGGCACGAACGGATCACCCTTGGCTTCCATCAGTGCCGCCGCCGCCAGCACCGGCACCGAAGGCTGGCACACCGCCATCACATGGGTGTCGGGGCCCAGCGCATGCAGCATGTCGACGATGTAGTCGATATAGTCGTCAAGATCGAAGCTGCCGTCGGCCAGCGGCACCATGCGGGCGTCGACCCAGTCGGTGATATGCACGTCGGCGTAGGGCAGCATCGCCTCCACCGTGCCGCGCAGCAGCGTCGCGTAGTGGCCCGACATCGGCGCGACGATCAACAGCTTCGGATCCGGCCGGCGCCCAGCAGGAACCGCCCGCTCGAAACGAACCAGGTTGCAGAACGGCCGCGACCAGACTGTATGTTCGCTGACCTCGATGTTTTTCCAGTCGACCACGGTCTTGGTCAGGCCGAATTGCGGCTTGCCGTAGCGGCGCGTCGTGCGTTCGAACAATTCGGCTGTTGCCGCAACCGAGCGGCCCCAGGACGTGTGTGAGACCGGATTGAGCGGATTGGAGTAGAACAGGCGCACCGCATCGGCATAGAGGCGGGCCGGCTGCAAAGCGGCGTGGTTCAGTTCGTAGAGCTGGTAGAACATCGAGAACCCCGCTGCCGACTGCGATCGAAGGGCCGACGAGCAGCGCCGAGCCTTGAATGCCTTGCGGGGAAGTTAGCAACAATCTGCTGCGATGCAATACGTCAACTTGCGTGATTTATGCTCGTTCTTTCGTCCAAGGCGTTGAGAATCCGCCTGGAACGGCAACAGCCGGCTCAATGTGCACCTGCGAAGGCCTGGCAAGCAGCACGGCTATTGGGGACGAGCGTCGGAGGCGGTGTCCGGCCGTGGCGGCCGTTAGACCCGTGCCATGCAGACAGCGGTGTGACCCGAGCTGATGAAGCCAAGCTGGCTGGCGGCGCCCTTCGACAGATCGAGCATCCGGCCCCTGATAAACGGGCCGCGGTCGTTTATACGCACGACGACGCTGCGGCCATTGTTGCGGTTGGTCACCTTCAGCTTGGTGCCGAACGGCAGGCTGCGATGCGCTGCGGTCAGCGCCGACGGGTTCATGCGTTCGCCGGAAGCGGTTCTGGAATGCAGTGAGTACCAGGAGGCACGGCCGCACTGAGCGGCGGCGCTGGCACTGGATGCGCCGACCATCAGGCCAGCCGCGATAGTGGCCGCGACAAGCGCGGTCCGGTTGCTTTTGTTCATGTGTTGGGGACTGGCTCCGTTGACAGACCCGCAGCGGTTAGGGGCGAATGAGGCAGCAAATGCGGCAATGATCTGTCGGTTCCATGACAATGTTACACGTTTGGAGTCGGTGCGAAACAATTTGTCAGAGATTTCCCGCAGAGCGGCACAGCTTCCTTTATGATCTTTGCTCCGATCGCCGCATGTGTTGCGCAAGATCAGAGGTTAGCATCTAAGTAGAAGATGACGTGATCGGGCCGCTTCTTTTCGCTCTTCCACCGGTACGAGGGCACGGCTGGCGATCGACTTTGAAAAGGAGTTTGCAACGATGAGATTGATCAAAAATCTGCTGGCCTCGATTGTGCTCGCCATCGGCGTGCTGTGGTCATTGCAAGGTATCGGTTGGGTCCAGGGCAGCTTCATGACCGGCCAGTCGCAATGGCTCTATGCCGGCATCGTGACGGTGCTGGTCGGCCTGGGCGGCCTGGCCTGGGCGAACCGCTCGCGTGGTTGAGCAGGCGTCCATGCTCAAGCTCCCTTCAGAGCAGCACACAGCGGACCGTGGCAGCCCGGTCACCGCGACCAGTATTGCCAGCCCCAGTAGAAACTTTCGTCGCGCGGTGGCAGGCGGTTGCGCTCGGCATCCAGCTGGACCGGCGTCGGCGTTTTGCGTTCGCCGTCAGGCGGCTGTTTGTCTCCGGCCTTGATCAGGCGGAGCCAATGGCCGAAATGCGCAAACAGTACAGCGGTGGAATGGGGCATCGTCACGTCTCCGGTCCGGTTACTCCCGCCCCGCCCACGGGACGAGCACCCGCTCGATCCTGCGGATGATGAATTCGAGCACGAAGGCAATGGCCGCGATCACCAGTATGCCCATCACCACCACGTCGGTGACGAGGAACTGGGCAGCGGACTGGATCATGAATCCGAGCCCGCGCGTCGCTGCCACCAGTTCGGCGGCAACCAGCGTCGACCAGCCGGCGCCGAGCGCGATGCGCAGACCGGTCAGGATCGAGGGCAGCGCGCTGGGCAGGATGACGTGCCTGATCACCTGGCGCTGCGTGGCGCCAAGCGAGCGCGCTGCATTGATGCGCTCCTGCGAGACGCCGCGAACACCCGATGCCGTCGACAGCGCAACCGGCGCCAGCATGGCAAGGGCAATCACCAGGATCTTGGACGGCTCGCCAATGCCGAACCAGATAATGATCAGCGGCAGATAGGCGAGCGGCGGGATCGGCCGCAGGAATTCGAGCAGCGGATCGAAGATGCCGCGCCCGATCGTGCTGATGCCGATAGCCAGGCCGATGGGAACGCCGATGACAAGGGCGATGATCAACGCCGCAAACACCCGCCACACGCTGGCGGCGATATGCTGGAGCAGCGTCGCGTCGACAAAGCCGTCACGGGCGACGACGGCAAATTTGTTCCAGACTGCCACGGGCGACGGCAGGAAAACCGGCGACACCAATTGCAGGCGGGCCGATACCGTCCACGCCGCCAGCATCATCAGAATGGTGATCGCGCTAACCACGCGGGCCGAAACGCGGCTGCGTCTCGGCCGCGGCCGCGACCATGGCACCGACAGCGCGTCGCCTCCGTCGTCGACCTTGGAGCGCTGCGGCCGCTCGGTATAGGAGGTAATGGTCATGCTGCCTCCCCTTCGAAGATCGCGTCGGTCAGCTCGCCGCGCGCCGCGGCGAAGGCGGGATCGGCCTTGATGCTGCGAATGGCCTCGCCGGCTGCATAGCGCCGGCTGAAGCCGGTCTCGAAGCTCCACACCACCCGGCCAGGGCCGGGAGCGAGCACAATGATACGGGTTGCCAGCACCAGGGCTTCCTCGATGCCGTGCGTGACCATCAGCACGCCGACCTGGCTTGCCGTCCACAGATCGAGCAGCGTTGTCTGCATGCGTTCGCGTGTCAGCGCATCGAGCGCGCCCAGCGGCTCGTCGAGCAGCAGGAATTGCGGCTCGGCCGCCAGCGCCCGGGCCAGGCCGACCCGCTGGCGCATGCCGCCGGAAAGCTCCCAGATGCGCTTGTCGCCGGCGCCGTCGAGCTTCACCAGCGCCAGAAGCTTGTCGGCGCGCCGCGCCCGTTCAGCCGCCCTGACACCGCGCAGCCTGAGCGCAAAGGCGACATTTTCCCGCGCGGTCAGCCACGGAAACAGCGCGTCGTTCTGGAACACGACGGCGCGCTCAGAGCTTGGCGCCGTGATCGGCCTGCCGCCAATCGTGGCGCGTCCGCGCACAGGCTGGACCAGGCCCGCAGCGACATTGAGCAACGACGTCTTGCCGCAGCCGGAGCGGCCGACCAGGACGACGAAGTCATCCTTGGCGATCTCAATCGACACATTTTCGACCGCCGGCGCCGGCTGACCGTCATAGTGGACCGAGACCTTGTCGAGCACGAGATGCGTCATGGGAACCTCGCCGATATTCCGAATCTGTCTGCCCCGAAGCCGCTCTTCGCAAGCGGTTCGGGGCAGGGAGCACGCGGCGTCAGGGAAGGAGAACCGCGCGCGTTGGCGTCAGTTCGAGGCAAGCGCTTCGCTGACATATTTCGACGACACGTATTCCGAATAATCCGGCAGCACGGCGTCGATCTTGCCCTGCTCCTTGAGGAAGGCCGATGTCGCCTCGACCGCCTTGACCGTGCCGCCACCGAGGAACTTGTCCGAGGCTTGCTCCTCGAGCGTCGGGAAGACATAGCCCCTCAATAGTTGCGGCACGTCCTCCAGCTTGGCGCCGGTGATCGTGGCGATCTTCGCCGCTTGCGGCGACGTCACCGACCAGGCGTCCGGCTTGGCCAGGAACTCGGCATAGGCTGCGCCCGTTACTTTGACGAAGTCGCGCACCGCTTCCGGGTTCCTTTCGGCGAAGTCGGTGCGCACGATCCAGGCGTCGAAGGTCGGCGCGCCCCAGGCGGCGACCTGGGAGGAATCCAGCACGACCTTGCCCGTCGTCTTGATCTGGCCGAGTGCCGGATCCCATACATAGGCGGCGTCGATGTCGCCGCGCGCCCATGCCGCCGCGATCTCCGGTGGCCGCAGATTGAGAATATCGACCGACTTCGGGTCGACACCCTCATGCTTCAGCGCGGCAAGCAGGCTGTAATGCGTCGTCGAAACGAAGGGCACCGCCACCTTCTTGCCGGCAAGGTCGGCGGCCTTCTCGATGCCGGCGCCGTTGCGGGCGACAAGGGCCTCGGATTCGCCGATCAGCCCGACAACGAAGATTGTCTGGATTGGAAGCTCGCGGCTCGCCGCCGCCGCCAGCGGGCTCGAGCCGACATAACCGATGTCGACCGAACCGGAAGCGATCGCCGCGATCACGTCGGCGCCGGAATCGAATTTCCGCCAGTCGATTGTCGCCTTGGTCGCGCTCTCATAGGCGCCGTCGGCCTGCGGCACCTTCGAGGGTTCGACCACCGTCTGGTAGCCGATAGTGATCTTGAGGTCCCGCGCATCGGCCGGGCCGAGGAAGGCGGCGCCCGCCAGAGCCGCCGAGGACAAGAGAACGATACGTCGCGAAATGGTGGACATGAAAGGCTCCTGGAAACGAGAAAAACCCGGATTGCGTTTCATAGTCATCTAACTCTATCGTTCTTGTAGAGTTAAATCCTTCCAATCGGTGCGGTCTTGTTAGAAAAAGTCATCTGGCTATGGCAGTTCCCGCGCTTCTGGGTGACGGCCCGGGTGAGAACCATCGTCCTTGCCCGGGAACCTCTTCCACGTCGTCCATGCGCGCAACAACGATTTTCCCGTTTTCGCCCCTGCATCGGCAAATCCATGCTGTGGATGGCCAGGAAATTGGAATCAAGTTCCCTGTGTTCGCGGTTAAGTCTAGTATCCTTATCGACATTGAAGGATTGGAGAGGACGATGAGCGACGCCACCCTCCTTGTTGCCGCGCGCGGCATGCTTTGGCCTTCAAATTCAGGGGCAGAAGCTGCTGTCGGTATTCTCGCCGATCGGGACATTCCTGCCGCCGGCCCGTTTGCCGGTGCGCCATTCGCGGCGGCTTCTGTGCTTCCAAGAGCACAAGCCCCGGCCAAAATGGCCATTGCGGCGTGAAAACGAAGCAAAATCAACGTTTCTCGGCTTGTATATCATGTCACTAGAATTTATCTGTAGTGACAGCTTGGACGCGGCGGGGAGGCACGCCAGGCGTTTCGCAACCGGTGGCCTTGCGTCATCGCATGACAGAGAAACGTGCGGGTTATGCTCACGAAAAAAGGTAAATACGGCCTCAAGGCGCTCGTCCATCTGGCGCGCCTGCCGGTTGGACAGCTCGCCTTCGTCAACGACATCGCCACAGGAAACAATATTCCGAAGAAGTTCCTCGATGCCATTCTTGGCGAATTGCGCAATGCCGGTTTCGTTCAGAGCCGCAAGGGCAAGGAGGGCGGCTACCGGCTGGCACGCCCGGCGGACGAGATCAAGGTCGGCCACGTCGTGCGCGTGCTCGACGGACCGCTTGCCCCCATTCCTTGCGCCAGCCGCACCCAGTATCAGCGCTGCGAAGACTGCAACGAGGCGACATGCCAAGTCCGACACCTGATGCTCGAGGTCCGGCAGGCCATCGCCGAGGTGCTGGACCAGCGCAGCCTCGCCGAAATGCGCGACATCGCCGGCGACGAGGATTTTTCGGCGGCATTGAAAATCCAGGCCTGAACCAATCTCTCCTGAGCTGGCGACGATCGCCAGGACAGCTGGTTTGCGTATGACCGGGCGCGCTACGCCAAGTTCGATCATCATTGTCGGCGGCGGTGCCAGCGGCGTCGTGCTTGCCGCGCATCTGCTGAAGTCGCCCAATCCCGATCTACGTGTCAGCCTGATCGAAAAACGCCCGCATTTTGGGCAAGGCATGGCCTATTCAACCCTGCTGTCGGCGCACGTGCTGAATGTCAGCGCGTCGGGCATGAGCGCCTATGCCGACGATCCCGGCAATTTCTCGCGCTGGCTGCTTGAACGCGGCCTGGCAACGCCGGAACAGGCGCCGGTCTATGCGCCGCGCAGCGTCTACGCCCGCTATCTCAAGGAGTTGCTCGACGAGCTCGAGGCGCGTGAGCAGCAGACGGGCCGGCTGCGCCTGATCCGCGAGGAGAGCCTGTCGATCTCGCCGACCGCGTCAGGTGTCGAAGTGGCGCTGGCCAACGGCACCAGCGTGGTTGCGCATCTTGCCGTGCTCGCCACCGGCCACGACGAAGAGCCGGGGGCGGGGCAGGGGCATGCGATCAGGATGGGATCCGAGGCGGACACTGCGCTCGACCCCGAAGCCCGAGTCCTGGTGCTGGGCACGGGCTTGAGCATGGTCGATGCCTTCCTGTCGCTCGAGCAGCGCGGCCACCGCGGCGCGATCGTCGCGGTGTCTCGGCGCGGCCTGCTGCCTTCGCCGCATCGCAAGGGCAATCCGATCAAGCTCGACGTTGCCGACATTCCGCTCGGCACCCAGCTTTCCTATTTCGTCGGCTGGTTCCGCGACCTGATCCGGGAAAACCAGAAGGCCGGCATCGACTGGCGCGACGTCGTCGACGGTCTGAGACCCTTCAACCAGAAGATCTGGCAGAACTGGCCGTCCTCGGCCAAGCGCCGCTTCGTCGAGCACACCAAGGCCTGGTGGGACATCCACCGCCATCGCATGGCGCCGGAAGTCTACGCCCGCGTTGCCGAGGCGGTGCAAGCGGGCCGCATCCGCCTTGTCGCCGGGCGCGTCGTCGAGATCGCCGCCGGCGACGGTTTCAGCGTACAGGTCCAGTCGCGCCACACGCAGCACCTCGAAAGGTTCGACTTTGCTCGCATCTATGATTGCACAGGCATCGCCAGGGACATCTCGACCACCTCGAACAGCGTGGTGCGGTCGCTGGTCGAGCGTGGGCTGGCACGGCCGGATCCGCTGCGCCTCGGCCTCGACGTGACCGCGAACTGCGAGGTCATCGCCGGCGACGGCACGGTATCCGCCAAGATCCTCGCCGTCGGGCCACTGACGCGCGGCACCTTCTTCGAAATCGACGCCATTCCCGATATTCGCGTGCAGTGCGCGCGGCTGAGCAAGCGCTTGCTCGGATGAGGGCGCCTCTGTCTTGACGCGATCTCGGATGCAAGACCGCTGCCGTCGGGTGAAAAGATCTCGACCGCATAGCCGCGTTCGGTGAAGGCGAACCAGGGGTGCGGGAGCTCGCTCCACCAGAAGCCGACCAGCCAGCCCGTGGTGGTCGAGACAGCCAGGCGATGACGCCACACGTTTCGGCCGTCTCGCATTGAGGATTGGTGTCGCGCACGCTCGTCTTCGTTCTCCTCCATGGATTTTGTAGTCGGCGAGGCCGTGAGCCGCGACCCTGGCCAGATGACCGGGCAAATTCTGCTTCCGTTGTCACCGTGCCTTGCCTAGCATTGGCGCATGACCCAACGCGGAAGACTGTACGGCTGTCCGGTCGAGTTCGCGCTCGACGCGCTCGGCGGCAAATGGAAGACGGTGATCCTGGCGCGCATCAAGGAACAGCCGATGCGCTATTCCGACCTGCGCCGGCTGATCCCCTCACTCTCGGACAAGATGCTGACGCAGCGCCTGACCGAGCTTGTCGAGATTGGCTTCGTCACGCTCGAGACGTCGCCCGACGGCAAGGGACGCTATGCCTTGACCGGGCGCGGTGAAGATCTCGCCGCCACGCTCCAGGCGCTCTACGACTGGGGCAGCGTGCATGGCCGCGCCGAGGGTGTGCGCTTTCGCACCGACAGCGCAGCCACCACCTAGATCAATTCCGGGAAAAGCGCGGAGCGGTTTTCCGTCCGCAATTGCGTGAAGACAAAGCGATGGAGCGGTTCGGCGTTTGCGTGAAACGGTGAATTCGCTCCAGCAAGCCGACTGCCCTCAACCCGCACCGGCAAGCGCGCTGCAGAAGCTTGCGACGTCGGTGACGACGGCTTCGCCGAGGAAGCGTAGCGTCGCCATCGAGCGGTCGCGCGCTTCGCGGTTGCCGAAGCCACAGGCATCCTCGATTACCACGGCGACAAAGCCATTGTCGGTCGCCTGGCGAACGGTCGGCTCGATGCCGATCTCCATGGCGATGCCTGCGAGCGCTATCGTGCGCACGCCGCAATCGCGCAAGGCAAAGCCGAGCGCGGTGGAATCGAAGGCCGACATCGTGAGCTTGTCGAATACCGCCTCGTCCGCGCGGGGCTCCAGCTCGGGCACGATCCGCGTCGCTTCGGCGTCGCGCGGGAACCACGGCTCGACCGTGTCGGGGCTGTCGCGCCGCTGCCAGGCCATGGCGGTGCGCAGCTGCGTCGCGCCCATCCATTTGCGCGGCAGCGACAGATGGCGCGTGAACGCCACCCGCATTCCGGCCCCGCGCGCCGCTTCCAGCACCGTGCCGGTGCGCTCGACGATGGTCGCGGCGCCGGCCACCTGGCGACAGATGCCGACCTGCATGTCGTAGACCACCAGCGCCGTGCGGCGCGGATCGCACCACTCAGCCAGGCCGGCCGGGATTTCGATCCCGTCGCTCGCCCGGATCATGCCGCAGTCCGGTCCCATGGCTTGGCGATATCGACGGTCGGGTCGAACAGGAATTCCAGCGGCAATGGCGCGTCGAAGGCGATGAAGTGCCATTCCAGCAGCCCGGCCTTGGACAGCGGGAAGTCCTCGGTGTATCGCCTCGCTTCCGCGACGCTGTCGAGCTCGAAGACGATGATGACGCCGCCAATATCGCCGCGCGCATAATTCTCGCGCACGATCCCCGCCTTCCAGAGCCGCCAGACATTCGACACTTCGTCGCGCAGATAAGGCCGCAAATCGTCGAGCGTGACGCCGGGCTTGAAATTGTCATAGGCAAGAATCTTCATCGGCCGTTCCCTGCATTGCTGTTCGCCCAACGTCGGCTAGCATGGCGGAATCGGCGGCCGCAACGAACGAGATGGTGCGTTTAGTCCCAGGCAGGTTCTGCAAATCCTTTGCCCTACCTAGAGGCCCCGCCCGGCGAAGCGTTCGCGAAATTCCATTCCCCTGCTGGCGGCCGGATTGGCACGATCTATCTTCTTTCCAACTGCAAACGGTTGGAAAAGACGGTAGGTTGCCGTCTTCCAGGGCGGTTGCTCATTCTGGCAGCGGAGCATCTGACATGAGCAAGCACAAGATCGTGGCACCGGATGATGCATCGTCCCGCCTGCGCCCGCCCTATGCCTCGGTTCTCGACCTGATCGGGCAGACGCCGGTCGTCGAGCTGACCAAATTCGACATCGGCAAGTGCCGGCTGTTCATCAAGCTCGAAAGCCAGAATCCCGGCGGCTCGATCAAGGACCGCATCGCGCTGTCGATGATTGCCGCCGCCGAAAAACAGGGCAAACTGAAACGCGGCGGGACGATCGTGGAGGCGACCGCCGGCAATACCGGTCTTGGTCTCGCCCAGGTCGGCATCCCCAAGGGCTACCGCATCATCCTCGTCGTCCCCGACAAGATGTCGCGCGAAAAGATCCAGCATCTGCGGGCGCTCGGCGCGGAGGTGCGGATGACGCGTTCCGATGTCGGCAAGGGCCATGCCGAATATTATCAGGACATGGCCGAAAAGATCGCGGCCGAGTTGCCCGGCGCCTTCTATGCCAACCAGTTTGCCAATCCGGCCAATCCGCTGGCTCATGAAACCACGACCGGACCGGAAATCTTCCAACAGCTCGAAGGCGACGTCGATGCAGTTGTCGTCGGTGTCGGCTCCGGCGGCACGCTGACCGGGCTTGGCCGCTATTTCGCAAAGGTCTCGCCGAAGACCGAGATGATTTTGGCCGATCCGGTCGGCTCGGTGCTGGCGCCGTTGATCAAGACCGGCAAGATGATAGAGGCCGGGAGCTGGACCGTCGAAGGTATCGGCGAGGATTTCGTGCCGCCCAATGCCGATCTGTCGCTGGTCAGGAAGGCCTATTCCATCCCCGACAAGCAGAGCATGCTTGCGGTGCGCGACCTGCTTTCGAAGGAAGGCATTCTCGCCGGCTCGTCGTCCGGCACGCTGCTTTCGGCAGCGCTTCGCTATTGCCGCGAGCAGACCGTGCCGAAGCGCGTCGTTACCTTCGTCTGCGACAGCGGCAACAAGTACCTGTCGAAAGTCTTCGACGATTTCTGGCTGGTCGAGCAGGGCCTGGCCGAGCAGGAGCAGCATGGCGATCTGCGCGACCTGGTCATGCGCACGCTCCGCACCGGCGATGTCGTGTCCGTCGGCCCGGACGAAAGCCTGCTCAACGCCTATGGCCGCATGCGCCGATCGGATGTCTCGCAGCTGCCGGTGCTGGACGAGGGCAAGCTCGTCGGCATCATCGACGAAAGCGATATCCTCGCCAAGGTCGAAGGCCCCTATGACAGCCGCTGGGACCGCTTCAAGGCCCCGGTCAGTACGGCTATGACCTCTACCCTGCACACGCTGCAAGCCAGCCAGACGCTGGACGCGTTGCTGCCGGTCTTCGATCGCAACGAGGTCGCCATCGTCTTCGACGGCGACGAATTCATCGGCCTGATAACACGCATCGACCTGATCAACCATCTGAGGCGCGCCCGATGACCGTCAAAGCCACCGTATCGGGCAAAAACCGCCTCGCCTTTTCGACGCGCACCATCCATGGCGGCCAGAGCCACGACCCGACGACGGGCGCGGTGATGGTACCGATCTATGCCACTTCGACCTACGGTCAGCAGAGCCCGGGCGTGCACAAGGGCTTTGAATATGCCCGCAGCCAGAACCCGACCCGCTTCGCCTTCGAGCGCGCGGTGGCCGACCTCGAAAGCGGCACAGCCGCCTTCGCCTTCGCTTCGGGGCTGGCGGCGATCGCAACCATTTTCGAATTGCTCGATTCAGGCGCGCATATCGTCGCGACCGACGACATCTATGGCGGCACGTTCCGGCTGCTGGAACGGGTGCGCAAGCGCTCGGCCGATTTGCAGGTCGACTTCGTCGACTTCACCGACCTTGCCGCGGTCGAGGCGGCGATCCGCCCGGAAACCAAAATGCTCTGGGTCGAGACGCCGACCAACCCGCTGCTGCGTGTCGTCGACCTCGAAGGCGTCGCAGCACTTGCCAGGCGCAAAGGCGTGCTCTCAGTCGCCGACAACACTTTCTGCAGCCCCTATCTGCAGCGGCCGCTGGAGCTCGGCATCGACATCGTGGTCCATTCGACGACGAAATACCTCAACGGCCATTCCGACATGGTCGGCGGCGTCGCCGTAGTCGGCGACAACAAGGATCTCGCCGACCGGCTGAAATTCCTGCAGAACGCCATCGGCGCCATTTCAGGGCCGTTCGACAGTTTCCTGGCGCTGCGCGGACTGAAGACGCTGGCGCTCAGGATGGAGCGCCATTCGTCGAATGGCCAGAAGATCGCGCACTGGCTGGAAAGCCGTCCCGACATCCGCCGTGTCATCTATCCCGGCCTGCCCAGCCACCCGCAGCACGCCATCGCCAGGCGGCAGATGCACGCCTTCGGCGGCATGATCACGGTCGAGCTCGACCGCGACCTCGCCGGCACCAAACGCTTCCTCGAACATACGCAACTGTTCACGCTGGCCGAAAGCCTCGGCGGCGTCGAAAGCCTGATCGAGCACCCGGCGCTGATGACGCACGGCTCGATCCCGGCGAAAAAACGCGCCGAGATCGGGATTTCGGATTCGCTGGTGCGGTTGTCGGCCGGGATCGAGGACGGCGACGATCTGATCGCGGATCTGGATCAGGCGCTGGCGAGCTGAGCCCGGCAACAAGAACCTGCGAGACGTCGGCAGGACAGTGCCCTCTGCCCTACCCGGCATCTCGGCCACGAGGGGGGTGATTGGCCGTCATCTTGCGCTTTCGCCAACCTCCAACGCTGAAACACGGACGGGAAGGCGAAGCTGCCGATCTTCCCGCTTGTGGGGGAGATGTCCGGCAGGACAGAGGGGGCGTGAAGGATCGCCAACGAGCGGCGCTTATTCTGCATCCATATCCATGCGTCTTACATTCTATTCCGTTGACCTTGGCGCCATCTGGCAGAATTGTAGCTTCCTGATCCACCTTGCTGCCTAGCTCCGGAAGCTATGAACAACCGACAACGCAACCAACCGACGGCAAGCGATACCCCGCTCACCTTCGCCATCCTGGTCTTCCCAGGCTTTCCGATGATGGCGTTCAGTTCAGTGATCGAGCCGCTGCGCGCGGCGAACGTGCTGGCCAAGCGGGATTGGTACCGCTGGATCATCGTCGGCGCCGCCGAAGGCCCGGTGGGGGCCTCGAACGGCGTCATCATCCAGCCCGGCTTTTCCGCCCATGACGCGCCGAAGGTCGATCGCATCGTCGTCTGCTCAGGCGGCGATGCCGATCATCTCGTCGCGTACGATGCCGTGAGCTGGATCCGCAAGAGTCTGCGCGGTGGCGCCCATATCGGTGCTGTGGCGGATGCCGCCTTCTTTCTGGCGCGGGCCGGCCTACTCGACGGCCATGCCTGCACCTTGCACTGGACCAGCCAAGCCGCCTTCACCGAGGCGTTTCCGGACATCGAGCTGAGACGCGATCTCTACGTCATCGACCGCAAGCGCTTCACCTCGGCCGGTGGCGTCGGCAGCCTCGACATGATGCTGGAGATCATCACCAACGACTATGGCGCCGAGCTCGCGGCCGGCGTCGCCGAATGGTTCGTGCACAGTCCGCTGCGCTCCAGCGTCGACCGCAAGCTGATGCCGCTCAGGCTGCGGACCGGCGTGCAGAACGAACTGGTGCTGTCGGCCATCGCCATCATGGAGGATGCGGTGGAGGAGCGGCTCGGCATGGCGGAACTGGCGGGGCGACTTGGTGTCTCCTCCGATAAGCTCGAACGCAATTTCCGCTCCGAACTCAGTATCTCGCCCAACGGCTATTACCGCCGCCTGCGGCTGAAGCGTGCCGCCGACCTCTTGGCGCATTCGACGCTGATGGTGCGCGATGTCGCGCTGGCCTGCGGTTTCGCCTCGATGTCGAGCTTTGCGCGGGCGTTCCGGGAGGAGCATGGCCATGCGCCGAAGGTGATGCGGAGGCATTAGGTATTTCGGATGTTGGCGGGACAGCGCCCCCCTCTGCCCTACCGGGCATCTCCCCCTCAAGGGGGGAGATTGACAGCTTCGATGCTCCGCTCCTCCTGCGACGGTGGAAATTCACGAAAGCGGCGATGACGAGCCGATCTCCCCCCTTGAGGGGCAGGGCTATCGCATATGAGTGATGGCATTGATGAGATAGTCGTCGTTCCAGGCGCATTTCTTGATGCGATGGCTGATGGG
>NZ_JAMYLR010000071.1:0-18417 GCF_040318155.1 Mesorhizobium sp. M1307
AGAGAAGCGGCTACGTTTCATGTCCTGGTCCTCTCGATGGGCCAGAACGAACTTCAAACCGGATTAGATAAGAGGGGCAAGGTCATTGCAACCGCACGCCAGCGTGCTGCGAGAGTACCGCAATGCGTATGGCATTCAAGAACTGCATCTCCTGGATTGACTAGAATGACCGGATTGCGGTGACCAGCGACTCCTCAAGCACAGTATAGGATGGTGCCCCTGGCATCGCGGCGTCACTGCGGCGGACTATGAGGTGAACCTGGAGACCAGACTTCTGGACTTCCTAATATCTGCTCAATGTTTATGGTTGGTCCAAAGTGGCGCTAACTTGAGCAATGACCTTATCATGGCGCCTCAAGGCAGCAGCAGCGATATGGCCCGCATTTGATCGCGCTGGAGCAAATCTGCGGATTCATTCGTCACCTCATCAAGGTTTGGCGGCCCGGATCCAACTTCCTTGGAACTGCCGAAATGCTCAGCCCTTTGGCCAGCTCGGCTAATGCAGCCAGACCGCAAGATCAGAAAGAGCACGCTTGCGAAATACGCCAGCTGAAGGAGCAGCGAACAAGCCAGCGTCGTGACGACTACTGTGCCGATGGAATAAGAAGCGAAGTAGACGGTCAGAGCAGTGCTGCATTGGACCATTCCCAGGACGCGACAAAAAATTCTAAAGGGCAACGCCGTTCTCCTGGTTTTGTCTCCTCAGATCATGCTGCGACCTGGTCGGCCGCAACATGGGTCTGGCAGTTCTTCGGGCAGACGCGGGCGCAGGCTCCGCAGCCAATGCAGCGGCCGGCATGATCGACGACCATGATCATGCGATTGAGCTCGCCGTCGAAATCGTCATCCTCGTCGTCGCAGGCGCCGAGGATTTCACCCGCGTCATCGACGCCGTAAAGATGCATGACCTCGCGCGAGCAGACCTTGAAACAGCGGCCGCAGCCGATGCAGGTCGTGCCGTCTATAGCGGTGAGATATTCCGGCATCCATCCGGAGCCGTCGCGGGTGGTGAATGTGCTCCTCATCGTAACTTCTTCATTGCAGCGAGCTCTCTCTTGGCACCATCCAACTCGGCAAAAACGGCGGACGTTTCCTCGGCAACTTCCTCTATCTCCCTCCATTTTCCCGGGAGATCCTCTGCAAGGTCGCGCAATTTCATCTTGGCAACTGCCGCGCGCAGCTGAAGCTTTCGGACTTTCTTCCCCATCTCATCTAGCTTTGACATAAACCCTTCCTCGAAATCGGTTTCATCAGGCCGGCGCCACGTCGCGATAGGCTTCGATGGCTGCGGTCGCATCGTCGACCAGTTTCGTTCCGGCCTCAGCGAGTTTCCGAAGCGTCTCGAAGCCGAACCGGTGGACGTCTGGACAGAACGACCAACCGCCCGGCCCTGAAAAGCACGGGCCCGAAGGCCTTTCGGGTTTCATCTCCATGATTGGCGATGTCACCGGGCGGAAACGCTCCGCGATCGCAAGCCCGACGGCGGTGTAAAACATATCGAGCCTCCACAGCACGTCCGGATCGGGATAGCCCATGCCAGGGATCGCACGGCGCTTTCTTCTGGTGACGATGAAGTCGGCCAGCAGCGTGGCGTCCGATTTGCCTTCCCATAAGCAGTAGGACTCCTGAGCACGGATCAGCCGCACGAGGCATTTGACGAACGGGGTGGAAAGGGCTGCTTGGTCCTCGGTGACAGCAGGGCTAACTGCGGCGTCAGACATTTCACATTCTCCTCATTGCAGTCCTCTTCCTCGATGGACGATTTCCTTTTTCGGAGACGCCTACTTCGGGCAGACTTGCGCAGCCGACGCCCGGCTCGGGGCGGCCGATTCCACCCAATTGACGTTCCTGTGGCCGACCTTGGACGCGTCCTCCACTGCGAGTCTTCCACGCGAATTCGCGTCGAACATCACTTCCGCCGCAATGCGGCTGGAGGCGATGAAGATTCGAGCCTCGATCCTGCTGCAAACGATCGACCAAGTGCTGCATGGACCCTCCTTGCTGCGGCCACGCTAGAGAAAAAGCCATTTCGACCAATTACCCTTTTTTATCTTTCCTCCTCGGCCGACCGCGCTTTGGCACCTTCGGGAAATTGTTTTTCGGAGCCGCAAAGAGAGCGCCGCAACAAACCTTCCCACCCCTGTACTTGGCGAGGGCCTGCAGCAAATCCGGCAGATGCTGCTCTTTCAATTCGGCCGGGATAGGCTCCGGACCGTCCAGCGACCTCAGTGCCATTTCGACCAACTCGATCGCGATCATTGTTGCCGTTCTCGTGATAGTACCGGGCGACCGCCGGATAGACCGGAACTTAGGGCTGTCGCCTTGCGGGGGATTCAGCGCCAGGATATGTTCGGACAGCTCCTTGACCATCGCGAAGCGCTCAGCAGGGGGAAGGCGCGAATGGTCATTGGCCGGATGGAAAAGTTGGTCTAGCGCCGAAACCATCCAGTCCTCGGAGTTTTTGTCGATCGCGTCGCGAACCAATTGGCGCATCACGGGCAAGCCGGTCCACATGTCTTGAATTTTGTGAAGCAACAGATGCGCATGAGCCAGGCGGAAATTGACGTCGTCCGGCATCAAGGCGATGCCCTCTTCGATCGCCCAGAGCGCCGTCTTCCAATCTTCTAACTTCACCGCCGCCCAGAATCTGTCATCGATCGGCTTCTTCAACGCTTGTTCACGCGCCATGGATTCGCTTCTGGCGATCCGCTCCGTATCGGCGGCTTTCGCTTCATCGCTGGTGCGCCAGCTGCCGTTGAGCACTTTCGGCAAAATCTCATCGAGTTGCCCCGGATGACCAATAAAGGCGATGTGGCCGTCTCGGTCGACCACGAACGAAGTCGGAATCCCGGCGGAAAAGCTGGGTTTCATCCAAAGCTTGTTCATTTCGCCTGTGTAGTCGAACGCGATCCGATAGTTCAGATTCGAGCACTTTTCGGTCAACCACGCGTCCAACTTGGTGCGAGCCTCAACGGCCGTTGGAGCGTCTTCATTAGCCGCGACTCCGACGACCTCAAGTCCGCTGTCCCTGTATTTCTCCTGCAGCCGCATCAAATGGAGCATCTCCCCCACAACATGGTCGGCACCAAGTTGCCCAAAATTCGACGATATAAACTTTGCCGGGCTGGAAGTTCGTAAGGGGCTCACCACGCAGCCAGTTCTCCACTTTGATCGAAGGAGCCGGTGACTCCATCCGCAACACCATTTTGCTCTCCAGAGCTGTTGCCAACAGGTTGCGCGACTTAATGCGCGGGCTTGTTTCCCTCTTAGAGAGGTGCACACGCGTTCAAGCGAAGGAGAGCATCGCTCGTCTCGCCGCGTCTGCGTAAGCAAGCCTTCACTCAGTGTTGCCGCATCTCAATACGCAAAGCCCGTGCCAGCGCGCTCAACGCGCAGTAACCCATGATTTCGGGTTCAACAGCCTCCAAATGCCAAGGTGGCCGGTTGTATTGAACCCAACATGTTTTCTGCCGCTGTCCGGTTTTGGACACGCATCACGCGCTTCGCCCCGCCAGAAAAGCGTGGCCACGAATGACGGAACAGTATTCGGGCCAAGGGAACGAGCAGATGAACATCATGACTGCGTTGGCTGCCGCCAGGCCCGTCATCATCGTCCGCTTCACGCCACTGGCTTGAGCTTCTTGCCGTTCTGGTCCGGAGGCGGTAGCGGATTTCGCCATCTGCAAGGGGCCGCTCCATCCGAGCGCGGCCTGTGCCCCCTCGCCCGCCTTGCGATTGAATTCCTGCGCTGGCGGCATAGGAGTTCTTTACGACGAAGCCGGTTCAGCTGAGCTCATGAATACCGCCATCGTCAGATAGACGACGATGATCGTCGCGAAATGGTCAGGATGAGCGCCGGCATGTGCCGGCCGGTGAACTTTGCGGGATTCCTGCTTTGTGTTTATCTTCTGTGTTCCCGGTGCTCAGGTGCAACGGGACCTCGTGGCGCGACGTGAGCGTTGGCGGAATTGACAACCCAAAGACCGCTCGGTCGCCACGCAGGTTGGGCCGGACCAACGGGAAAGGCTGAAGATGCGGCTGTCCGCCACTAACCCGGGCTACCATCCCAGAGATGACAAGGTGATTGATGCCATCGTTCGCGCCGACGCCGGCAAGAGCCCGACCGTCCCGACTCGAAGGTCGGTGCCTTGGCCACTGCACGGTCGTTGCGGTGTTCAGCTCCCGGCCAGTGGTGAGGGAAATCGTGATAGCGCCAATACGATGCGGCTACGGTCCGAACGCGGCCTGCCGCGCTGAAACGACTCTCTTTCTCGACCTGACGCCGACCTGAAGCGGTGGTTTTGAGTGCATTGAGGAGCGCCTGTACCTCTGCGCGGCCTTTGGGCTCCGCGTTACGGATCATCTCGGGCGAGGAGAACCCCCGAGCGCGCGTTAGAGACGTCCGGGATGTCTCGGCGACGGCGCTTGCAGATTGGCACCGAAGAGCTTCGCGAAAGGGCGCTTTGCCGCGATCTTCCTCCGACTTGGCATCAGGATAGGTGACCCAGGGGAGTAGAGCTTCGAACAGCGTCGGTGCTGCTTGGACCCGTCAGCGAGCCAAAAACAACGGCAATGACGGCTTCCCAACTATCCATCTCGTTACGCCGCCGAAGAGCCTCTCGCGCAGCCGGCGGCTGCCGTAAGCGCCCATGACTATCATGTTGGCAGACGTGTCGATTGCGTGCTGCGCGAGCACCGTGGCCACCGGTTTGCCGGCACTCGGCAGCAGGTCAACCGACACCCGAGCACCGTGCCGAGTGAGATAGGCAGCGATGTCGGCTCCCGGCTCGGCGCCGTTTCCGGTGCAGGTCGCCTCCGGATCGACTAGTGCGACACGAACTTCCTCAGCACCGGCTAGCAGATCCAGCGCTTCCCGAACCGAACGAGACGCCTCGGCTCGCGAATCCCAGCCGACCAGCACGCGCCGTGGCGACAGAGTCGCCTCAGCGCCCTCCGGCACGACAAGCACCGGCTTTCCGGTATCGAACAGGCTGCCGTTGATAACTAGGGGTCCGAGGTTAATGTCGTTGAGAAGTGCGGGGCCGATGATTGTCAGGTCGTTGCAGAGCGCCCGCTGTCGCACCGCGTCACCGACGCTGGGCTGATCGCAGTTGGCAATATCGACATCATAGCACCGCCACGTGGCTCTCAGCAGTTTGTGAATTTCCCTGGATGTTTTTTCCAGACTGGCCGTGTCCTGTGAAAATCTCTCGATCTGCCTAAACCGTTTGTCCAGTCTGGCGATGGCCTGTGCGCGTTGTCTGGGCCACTCGGGGATGCCATCGCCGAGCAGCGGAGACGGCATAATGAGCGGCGGAGGCGACATCACCAGTACGGAAAGATACGCGTGGACTTCGGCACATAGACTGGCAGCTGTTCTGACATCCTGATCGGAGTGGTCAGCTCCCGTCACACTGAGTACGCTTCTGAAAGCCATTTGACTGCTTCTTTCTGAATATGTCGTACCTGTCGGCGCGTTTCGAAGCCGCAAGACTTGCCCTCAGCACGGCGGAAATGCGGAGTGGCACCACATCGGTTGTCTATTCAGCCGTCCGGCCACTCGAGCGAGTAGCCGGCCGACCTGACGGTACGAATGACGCTGGAGGGGGAGGCCGCGTTCAGAGCCCTTCTGAGCCGGCTGATATGGACATCCACGGTGCGTACACCGACATGGATATTGGCCGGCCAGGCCGCGGTGATCAGCTCGTCTCTGGTGAAGACCTTGCCGGGAGTCTCAAGCAAAAGCCGCAGCAGGTTGAACTCGATCGGCCCAAGGTGGACTTCGTGGCCATTACCCCGAACGCGGTGGGCATCGAGCCTTATCTCAAGGTCGCCACAGGAGATCCAGCCGCCGTTTTCAATCCCGTTCGAACCCGGCTTTGGCAGCGCCAGCTTCGTCCGTAGACAGTCGAGCAGCTTGGCCGGCGCGAAGGGCCGCACAAAGCTCTCGTCAATACCTGCCTTCAAGAGATCGAGGTGCTGGTTCTCGGCGCCGGGCGCGATCAGCGCAATTACGGGCAGGCCGCCGGTCCGGGGCTCGCCCTTGAACCGGGCGCAGATTGTGGAGCCTGTCGCGCTTGCTGGCCCGCAGTCCAGCACTACCGCCTGGAGCTCCCGTTCATCGGCCAACGCAAGTGCTTCCTTCACGCCGCCTGCCGGCTCACTCGTGAAGCCGTCCACCCCCAGAATGTGGCTGAGGAACAGATACAACTCCGCATCTTGCGAACAGATCAGGACCAGTGGCTTCATCAGCGCTACCCCAAGAACCACATCGGCCTCGATCGCCTCGATTGAGAGGGCTGGCCATCGCATGTCCTCAAGGCCTGACATGATCCCCTTGCTCGAAAATCGGTTCCATCATGCCCGCGCCACCTCGGGATAGGCTTCAATGGCTGTGATCGCATCGCCGGCCAGTTGCGTGCCCGCCGCGGCGAGTTTCCAGAACGTCTCGAAGCCGAACCGATGGACGTCGCGCAGGGTTTTCGACAGAACGACCAACCGCCCGGCCGTGAGAAGCACGCGCCCAAAGCCCTCATGGCTCATCTCCATCATCGGCGATGCCATCAGGCCGGAGCGCTCCTCGATCGCAAGCCCGACGGCGGTGTAAAACATCTCGAGCCTCCACAGCACGTCCGGATCGGGATCGCCGATGATCGGGATCGTACGGCGCTGTTCCCTGGTGATGATGAAGTCGCCCAGCAGCTCGGCGTCCGATTTGCCTTCCCAAGACCCGTGGGAATCATGAGCCCGGACCAGCCGCACGAGACATTTGACGAACGGGGTGGCAAGGGCCGCCTCGTCTTCGGCGACAGCAGGGGTAACCACGGCGTCAGACATTTCGCCCACTCCTCATTTCAAGTCCTCGTCCTCGAAGGACGGTTTCTGTTCGGCGACACCTGCCTGCGCCAGCACCTTGCGCAACCAAGGGGGAGGACACGTCCTGAGCATCATCTGCGTGCGCAACAGCACCTCTTGGATGGTTTGGGGGTGCGGCACTTTGATCGGATGAATTTTTGCCGAAACAACCTTGGCTGCCGAAGGTCCGCCGATAGCCAGACAAAACAGGAGATGACAGCCCTTCAGCGCCTCGACTTTCGGGGTGATGCGATCATCGCCCTCAGTCCTATGCTTCCCGCTCTCGTCGGAAACGTCATCGAAGGCCACGGCCTCGACGAGCTTCCACTCCTCGCGCATCACGTCGTAGACAGCAAAGCGCCTGGCCGAACCGAAATGGGCGTTGAGGTTCTTCATGTCCTGCGTGGCGATCGCCACGCGCAATGCGCCGGCTTGGCGTTCCGGCGTCGGTGCGTGAACCTCGTCAGTGACGAGCGAGAGGCGACGAACGGAGCTCATCTGGGATTTCTCGCTTACGGAGTGGATCAAGCGCCTCAGGGGTCGGCGCGTGCCGGTTGGCTTCAAAGATGTTGGCAACCTCGAAGATCATGTCGCGGGTCCCCTGATAGAGGATTGTGAGCTTGTGCTGGCTGCCGAGCCGGTCGAAGATCGGGAAGCCGACCCGCATGAGCGGAATGCCGAGGCGCTGCGCCGCCTGGCGGCCGTGGGAATGAGTGACGAGAAGATCAGCGCCGGCGCCAAGAGCTTCCAAATCGCCGAGATCGCCGATCTGAACCGACTGCGCCGGTACTTCCTCCAAAATTTTCGACATGTCGGTCGTGGTGACCGCCGCCGCGATTTCGGAGCCCATGCCGATGAAGAAGCTCGCGAGTTGGTAGAGTTGGTCTGGTTCAGCAGCGATCGCAATTTTCTTGCCTCCAAAGTGGAAATGTCCGTCGAGCAACGCGTCCTGCAACTGCGCCCGCCGACGGCGCACCCCAGCCGGCGCCGCCGCGCCCGAAACCGCGGACAGCAGCGAGACGAACCGGTCGGCCTCCTTCAATCCAGTCAGCGACCGGAACAGCACGTAAGGCACGCCGGTCAACCTCTGGAGCAGCTCGGCCGGGCGGCGCATATGCTCACCGATGACGATGCATTGCTCGGCCGTGCCAAGCTCACGGATATCCTCGACGCTGGTGCCGCCATAGGTGGTCGTGACCCAGCGGTCGGGCACCGTACCGTCGAGCGAGCCGGAGACGTCCGGCAGAATCACGGGCTTCAGTCCAAAGCTTTCAACCATCTCACGCAAATGCTCGATATCAGCCACAGTGAGGTTCCAGCCAGGCAGGATCACGATCTTCTTCGACTGCCGCGCCTGCTCGCCGGGCCGCGCAATCCTTTCGATCATCGCGATGACCGCCTTGGCCCAGCCCTCTTCGATCGCGCCGTCGAAATCCGGTGTGTTGGCTAGCACCACCTCCGTACCCGCGAGTTCTTCCGTGCGCTTCAGCCTGATATTGGCGATATCTCCCGCGCAGTCTTCGCCCCGGGTTTCCACCAGCGCCGTCGTGCAGACCCCGATCAGCGTTGGCTTTGTGCGGGCCTTGAGGTTGAGGATCGCCTCTTCCAGAAGGTCTGCGCCGCCGAGGATCGTCGCCACCTCGTCCATCGCAGTTGTCTGCAATGGGATGGCTTCCTTGAAATGCCGCACGAAGAGCACGAGCGCGAAGCTGGTGCACCCCTGGCTGCCGTGGAACAACGGCATCGCGCCGTCGACGCCAAGAAAGGCCAAGGCGGCACCCAGCGGCTGCGATGACTTCAGCGGATTGACCGCCGCCGCTTTGGTCTGGGGAAGGATGCGGACCATCGGCTTCCTCAACACTCGCCGAAATCGTCGGTCATTGTGCCGGCGAATTTCTTGAAAGCCTGGACGGTCGGGGTCTCGCTCTTTGTGCTCGGCACTTCGTCCTTCATCGCAGGCTGGCAATCCCATGGTGCCGGCTCCCGCACCTGGCGCCAGATCGGGTTATGAATGGCGAGGTCGATTTGGCGTACGAGTTCCACCATGCCGTCATAGCCGGCGTAAGGATGTTGGCGCTCCTGGTTGATATCGAGCCAGGGTGTCTTGGCCTTCAGCGCGATGAACTGCGTGCGCCCGCCCGACAGCATGATATCGGCCTTGTGTTCTGAGAGCATGGCGTAAAGCTCGCGCGGCGCCATCTGCTCGAACATGTGGTTGTCGTCCTTGAGGATCTGCTTGATGCGCTCCTTGTCTTCGACGGTCGACTTCTTGACAGAGGTGCCGACGATCTCAATGCCGATCTCCATCAGCGCATGGACGACCGACCAGGACTTCACACCGCCGGTGTTGAGCAGGACGCGCTTGCCTTCGAGCCTCGGCCGGTAGGCCGCGAGCTTTTTCCACGCAATCGCCTCCTCATCTGCAATCAATGCCTCGGTGCGGCCGAGGATCTCCGGATCGGCACCCTTCTTCACGAGCAGCTGAGAGATCTGTCGGAGCGCTTCCGAGGTGTCGGTGATGCCGTAGAAGGAGCCCTCGAAGAACGGAATATCCCAGCGCTGCTCCATCTTACGGGCGAGATTGATGAGCGCGGTCGAGCACACCACCATAGCCGCCCGGGCGCGGTGCGCGGAGGCAATGTCGAGGTAGCGCGCGTCGCCCGGAATGCAGGCGCGCACCCGGATGCCCAGCCGGTCAAGGAGCGGCTTCACCAGCCAGAATTCGCCCGAGAGGTTGAATTCACCAAGAATGTTGATGTCGTAAGGGCCGGCATCGTCGGGCTCCACCGTGCCGATGACATGCTCGAGCAACGCCTCGCCGGCAAGCTTGTTGCCGAGATTCTTGGAGCCGACGAAGCCCGGCGCATTGACCGGCACCACCGGCAGGCCGAACTTTTCCGCCGCCCGCTTGCAGACGGCCTCGATGTCGTCGCCGATCAGCGCCGTCACGCAGGTCGGATAGACGAAGATAGCCGGCGGCCCATACGCTTCATTGATCTCGCGGATCCCTTTGAAGAGCTTCCGCTCGCCCTGCCCCATCACAACATCGAGTTCGGTGAGGTCGGTCGTGAAGCTCGTGCGCCACAGCGTCGGCCCGGACGAAGCCGCACCGCGGTTGTCCCAGGAATTGCCCTCGCAGGCGAGCGGCGCATGGATCAAATGCGCAACGTCGGTGATCGGCTGCAGCACGATCTTGGCGCCATCGAAGGCACAGCCGCCGGCCGCCGCCCCGGGGGTCAGTGGCTTCGAACAGCCCTCCTTGCGCGCCTTGGCATCCTTGCCGCGGTTCTGCTCGCAGGCGGGCTCGTTGAAGACATCCTGGATTTTGGCTCTGAGCGAGGACATTGCGTCGGTCTCCAAAGTCCCTCGGGAAGACGACCGGCCTAACCGAAGAGCCGGCCGCCATGCTTAGCGGGTGAGGTCATACGAATAGTCCGTCACGCCCGTCTCGCCTGTCTCGCGATCGAGCTTGTCGAAGATCTTGTCGAGGATCGTCGTCAGGACGCGCAACCCGCCTTGGTAGCCCATAAGCGCAAACCGATGGTGATGGTGGCGGTCGAAGATCGGAAATGTCAGCCGGATCAGCGGCGTGCCCGTGTCGCGCTCCAGATACTTGCCATAGGAGTTGCCGATCAGCAGGTCCACCGGCTCGGTGAAGAGCAGCGAGCGCATCGCCCAGAGGTCCTTGCCCGCCCAGACTTGAGCATCCTTGCCGAAGGGCGAGGATGCAAGCAGTTCCTTCAAGTCCGCTTCCCAGGCCGAGGTGCCGTTGGTGGCGAGGCAATGGGTCGGCTCGCCGCCCGTCTCCATGATGAAGCGGGCCATGGCGTAGACAAAGTCTGGATCACCGTAGATGGCGTATTTCTTGCCATGCAGCCAGGATTGGCTGTCCGCCATGGCGTCAACAAGTCGGCCGCGCTCCAGGCGGATTGCCTCGGGGATTTGCTTGCCGGAAATCGCGGAGACCTCCATCAGGAAGTCGTCGGTCGCCTGGACTCCGAGCGGGTAATGGAACGAGGCAGTCGCCTGCCCTACCCCCTCGCAATACTCCAGTGTTTTTCGGGTGTTGTAGTGCTGTAGCGACAGCGTCGCCTCGGCGTTGAGTGCCTTCCTCACGTCTTCGATCTTCGTGCCGCCGTCATACATGCGGTATTCGCCGTCGGACGGCGTGTCGAACTGGTCAGAGGCGTCTTGGATGAAGGTATAGGACACGCCTATCAGATCGAGCAGGCGCTTGAGTTCCCGGTTGTTGCCAACACAGAAGCCGTCGAAACCCGGAACGATGTTGATGGTTCCCTCGGCTTCCGTGCGCTCCTCGCCTTTCCAGAAATGCTCCAAAATGCCCTTGACCGTAACGTCATAGCCGTCGACATGGCTGCCGACGAAGGCCGGCGTGTGGGCGAAGGGCACGTCGAAGTCGCGCGGGACCGAGCCTTCGTCCTTGGCGTTCTCGATAAAGCTGTGCAGGTCGTCGCCAATAACCTCCGCCATACAAGTGGTCGAGACGGCGATCATCTTCGGGTCATAGAGTTGGTACGTGTTGGCGAGCCCGTCGACCATGTTCTTCAGGCCACCGAACACTGCCGCGTCCTCGGTCATCGAGGAGGAAACTGCCGAAGCAGGCTCCTTGAAATGGCGCGACAGGTGCGATCGGTAATAGGCCACGCAGCCCTGGCTGCCATGAACGAAGGACATGGTTCGCTCGAAGCCAGCAGCCGCGAACACCGCGCCGAGCGGCTGGCAGGCCTTGGCGGGGTTCACGACAAGCGCTTCGCGAGCGAGGTTCTTTTCGCGGTATTTCCACGTCTTGGTGAATTCGCGTTGATCGGTAACGACCTGGTCCGGGTGCGGACATTCGAAATTCAGCCTCTTCTCGGCGAGCATCTGCCTGTATTCCGGCTCGCGGAACAGGGGCGCGTGGTCGAGAACTTTTTCAGCCGACTGCGGCATGGATGGTTACCTCTTCTCCATCTGGCCGCGCCATACGGCGGCACAGGGACGTCGAAACGTTTCAGGTCTCCCGCGGACAAAGGGCCGCAGGCGTTCATCGGCCTTCCCGGCTTCCGGGAGGCCAGGTTTCATTCCGCAGCGATCGCCGCCGACGGCTCGGCTCTTTTCTTCCAGGGAGCGTCGTAGAGGCCCCAGACCGGGTTGTTGATGGCCAGATCCATGTCGCGGGCGAAGATGGCGAAGCCGTCGTAGCCGTGATACGGGCCGGAATAATCCCAGGAATGCATTTGACGGAACGGTATGCCCATCTTCTGGACCGGGTACTTCTCTTTGATGCCGGAGCCCACGAGATCAGGACGGATCCCCTCGATGAACTTCTCCAGCTCGTAACCAGTCACATCGTCATAGATCAGCGTGCCCTTCTTCACGTAATGGCCGGTGCGCTGATAATCGTCGTTATGACCAAACTCGTAGCCAGTACCGACGATAACCATGCCCAGGTCCTCATATGCCGTGACGACGTGACGGGGGCGCAGCCCGCCGACATAGAGCATCACCGTCCTGCCTTCGAGGCGCGGCCGGTACTTGGCGATGACGGCATCGACCAGGGGCCGGTATTTGGCGATGACCGCCTCGGCCTTGGCTTCGATTTCCGGCCCGAAATGCTTGGCTATCTTGCGCAGAGAGGCTTCGGTCTGGGAGGGGCCGAAGAAATTATACTCCATCCAGTCGATGCCATACTTTTCCTCCATGTGCCGGCAGATGTAGTTCATCGACCTGTAGCAATGGATGAGATTGAGCTTGGCCTTTGGCGCTCGCTCTATTTCGGCCAGCGTAGCGTCGCCCGACCAGTTGCCGACCACGCGCAGGCCCATCTCCTCGAGCAGGATGCGCGAAGCCCAGGCGTCGCCGCCGATATTGTAGTCGCCGATCACATTGACATCGTACGGGCTGGCCTCGAACTCGACGTCCTTCTTGTCGAACACCCAGTCACGGATCGCGTCGTTGGCGATGTGGTGGCCGAGTGATTGCGAGACGCCGCGGAAGCCCTCGCAGCGCACCGGCACGATCGTCTTTTCGTGCTCCTTGGCCTTGTTGCGGGACACCGCTTCGGTGTCGTCGCCAATCAGGCCGATCGGACATTCGGATTGCACGGTCATGCCCTTGTTCAGCGGAAACAGTTCCTCGATCTCGTCGATGATCCGTTCCAGCTTCTTGTCGCCGCCGAAAACAATGTCCTTCTCCTGGAAATCGGAGGTGAACTGCATCGTGACGAACGTGTCGATGCCCGTCGTGCCGACGTAGTAGTTGCGGCGTTGCGACCAGGAATATTGCCCGCAGCCGACCGGGCCGTGCGAGATATGGACCATATCCTTGACTGGACCCCACACCACGCCTTTCGAGCCGGCATAGGCGCAGCCGCGAATCGTCATCACCCCGGGGATGGACTTGATGTTCGATTTGACCTCGCATTCGGAAAGGACCTCGTTTTCCTCGCCAGCCTCGTCGCCGCTCTTTGCGACGCTGAGGTGCTTTTTGCGGCGCTTCGCCGCCTTGTCAGGATATTGCGAGAGCACCTCCTCGATAAGCTTCGCATGGAGGGCGCCGTCATTCTCGTATTCCAGGTTCATGGGACCCCTTTCAAGGTTCAGGGTGACGCCTCACCGACGAGGCGCCGTTCTTTGAAAGGCGCACCACGTAAGGCGGCGCCTCATGTCGGCAGCGGTCGCTACTGTGCGGCCGCCTTGGCCGCTTCCTTGACCTGAAGCTCGGCAAGCATCTGCTCATCCGTCTTCATGATGCCGAAGTCGAGCAGCATGTCCTCGAGTTGCTCCATGGTGATCGGGGTCGGGATGGTGCCCTGGCCCGAATTGGCATGGATCTTCTCGGCCAGCGCCCTGTATTCCCCGGCCTGCTTGGAGTCCGGCGCATACTGGATCACGGACATCTTCCTGAGCTCGGCGTGCTGGACGATGTTGTCGCGCGGCACGAAGTGGATAAGCTTGGAATTCAGCCTGGAAGCCAGCGCTTCGGCGAGGTCGAGCTCGCGATCGGTTTGGCGCTCGTTGCAGATCAGGCCGCCGAGCCGCACGCCGCCCGAATGGGCGTATTTCAGGATGCCCTTGGCGATGTTGTTGGCGGCATAGAGCGCCATCATCTCGCCGGACATGACGATATAGATTTCCTGGGCCTTGTTCTCGCGGATCGGCATCGCGAAACCGCCGCACACCACATCCCCGAGCACGTCGTAGGAGACATAGTCGACATCGTCGTAGGCACCGTTCTCCTCGAGGAAGTTGATCGAGGTGATCACGCCGCGACCGGCGCAGCCGACACCCGGCTCAGGGCCGCCCGACTCCACGCATTTGATGCCTTTGTAGCCGACCTTGAGCACGTCCGCGAGTTCCAGGTCTTCCACCGAACCTTCCTCTGCCGCGAGGTGAAGGACCGTATCTTGCGCCTTCGCGTTCAGGATCAGGCGGGTGGAGTCGGCTTTGGGGTCGCAGCCGACGATGAGGATTCTCTGCCCGAGGTCGACAAGGGCGGCGAGCGTATTTTGGGAGGTGGTGGACTTGCCGATGCCGCCCTTGCCGTAAAAGGCGATCTGACGCAAACCTGACATGTAGCTTTCCTTCCTTCGTTCCATTCATCGCGGCTGCCGCGACATGAATGCCGGTCGGGCAGCTGTCGCCGCCTCGCACCCAAGGGTCTCAAGACTCGTGCCAATTTGGCTGATCGAACCGAAGAATAAATTTCATGTTTGCTTTTCAGGGATTTAGCTTGAGACCAAAGAAAGGATCGTCGGAACAAGCCGTGTAGCGGACCCGACATTGGCGACAAAAACGTCGGATAGCGATCCTCAGTCACCGCATTCGTTCGAACCGCATCGTTGTGTTGAGGTGGCGAACAGCATCTCGACCCTCTTGTAATTGCGGGATGCTGCGAACTCTTCTGTCGGCGAGCTGACGTGCTTGCTCACGCGTGTCCTCGTGGACACTGCGCCGAATCTTGCGCCACGCTGGCATACCTTCGATCCACGGCCATCCATACGGGCCGCGGGCGATAATTCCGCCATATCACCAACCCAAGGGGACTCGGCTCACTTATCGGCGCAGGAGTTCAGTATCGGCGTCATCGCCTTCACATGTTCGTCGATCCGCTCGAGTACTTTCGCTGCGACAACCTCGCGCTCAGGCAGATGCCACCAGTGCTCGTTGACGAGTTCGACGGTCTCGACCACTGCCTTCAGGACTGCCGGCTCCGGAAGCCTTGCACGGTTCGCAAATGCTTTCCATCGCGGTGCTGCTAGCGCCTTAAATGAGCGCTCCCCTCCAAGCGACAGCGCCATGGCGTCGGCGGGAATATATGGCACGGTCGACAGGACGTCGTAGATTGGTGCAAGCACCGGCTTGTCGCCGTTGCCGGGATAAATCAAAGACCAGTTCTTCAGGTGCATGTCGCCATTGCCAGTGATGACCGTCAGCGCCAGGCGGCGGACGAATTCGAGAGCCGCCGTAAGTGAGACGGCCACGCCAAGGGCCCAGGCTATGTCGTGATACGCGGCGCCCTCATATTTGCGCGAGGGATAGACACCGAAGACCTGAGCGAAATCCTCGATGTGAATCCTCTCGCCATCGGCGCCGCGATCGAAGCGTTTGACGAGAAGGCCCTTGCCCTCTGCCAGCGTGTTGAATTCCTCGGGAATATCCTCGAAATCGGACTTCTCGATAAGTTCGCGTTCAGGCACCTCCATGCCGATCGCTGCGGCCAGCGCGAGGTTGGCGAATTCATTTTCGGAAACGCCTGGAAACGCCGTCGAAGGGAACTTGGCGATGTATCGGCCTTGCTCGTCGTCCATCGGCAAGGTCAGGCCGCCGCCTTTTCCAGTGTTCTTCATGACCGACAGCTTCATCTGCACGCCAGCAAGTGAGAACCGCGCCTTGGGCTTATCCTTTGAAGCATCCTGCGAAACTGCTATCGCGCTGTCACTGGGCAACGCCCGTACCGCTCCCGGCAGATCGGCGCCCAGCGCAGCTAAAAGATCGAAATCATTGCCTGGCCGCACATTGCCTTCGTGGTGCTTTTCCATCGCCTCGCGCAATTTCTCCTCCGGCAGGAGGTTCGCGAAGAAAGCGGGCAAGACGCCCGCCAGAGGCTTCGGATCTTTCCGCAATCCTCCCGTCGCTGCCCGGAACGACAGGCTGAAAACCGGAAAGCCGCTGGTCGCGCGGTAGGCCTCATCGAAGTTGAATGCATGGAAATCACCCGGCGTCCTAACGATTGTGCCGATCTTCAGTGCGTTCAAGAGCACGTCCAGCGACGGGATCGTCTTAGGTGCGCGAAAGACTGGAGCCATGATCGTCATCGTCAGGTTGAGAAACAAAGGCGGGTCGATCGTCATCATAATGCGGACGCAATAGAGCCTGGACAGCCGGCACCATGACTTGCGGAACCAGCATCATTTCCAGACCGAGCGCGCGAGCGATATTCATGAGCGTCGTCGCACGCGCCGCTGCGGCTCCCTTTTCGATGTCGCGATAGCGGGGACGGGATATACCCGCCAAATCAGCGACCTGCTCCTGCGTCATGGCAGCGGCCACCCTCGCCTGCCTGAAAAGCCCACCGATTTCGCGCAGAATCTCCGATTCAGAGTCCATCATGTACCTATACGATCTGTTCCGATGCGCGATGATACGCAAAGGTATCTCATCCAGCGAGCGGGTCAAAGCCTTTATGATCTGTTCGCGTATCATATATGAAGATAATGATATGCAAAGAGATCAATCCTTCATTCGAGGATCTCCCTGCCTTTAGCGCCGCGCATCCTCCGAGAACAGCTGCTATGGACACCGCCCACCGGAGTTTCTACCGAATGGGCCAGATGCGTACGCGAAAACGGCCAACTGAAAGAACATTCAGCGAACGGCTATTTTGACCTCGGCGCCGATGCGCCCGACGGTGGCCCTATGAACGCGAAAGAGACGAGCGATTTCAGCTGCCGGACGGCCTTCATTTAACATGCCGATGATTTCGGAGCGCTGATCGGGCGTTAGTTTCGGACGGCGTCCACCTTCGCCCGCGTTCGCGGGCTGCCTGTAACCGGGGCTCCGTGGGCATTTCTACAATAGTACCCGCTAAGGGAATTCGAAATTGTTTGGACTGAAGCGGTTAGCGCGGATGAAGCGTTCGAGGGGTCGGTCAATTTCCTTCCAGAGATAGTCTCCGGTGAGTGCGATATGAGCCAAAAGAAGCGGTGCGACCTCGGAGAGCAACTCGGCGGGAATATCGATGCCCTGGCCGCGGACATAATCGACAGCGCGGCTGAGATAGACGGTAAGCGCGTAGGCTATTAGAGGCCCGTTCAGTTCTGGCTGTCGGAAAGGCGCCCGCAGCCGGTTGCGAAGTTCGCCATTGATCTCCGCCGCCCGGACCTGCACGAGCATATGCGCACCGTGAAGCGACCACCGCATCTGCTGCTTCTTGACCATACGTTTCCGGAGGACTGAGTTCACCGCCGACTCGGTCAGAGTGGTGGCGACGCGAAGCCCAGCCCGGCAGCGCTTTCCATAGTAGACGATCGCGCCGCGGTTCGATCGGACATAGGTCAGGAGCTGCGCTCCGAGGCTGTGAAGCCGTGCGATCGAGAACTCGCCTTCCTTCAGTCTTACTAGAAGTTGCTCCAGGTCGCGCATCGCACGATCGGCCCGCCCATGCCACAGACGCCACTTCACGGCTCTGATGTCCTGTCGGCGGTTGGAAGCGCTTAAAAGGGGCCGGATCGGGATCGCACTATGTGATCGGCGATCTGCTGCATGGGCTGGATCTTCATGGCAATATGAAACCAGTCGATGATGTGGGTCGTCGTTTTGGGCACGGCGCGGGCAGCCGCTTTAGGATTTGGCGCCGTCCGAGATCACCGTCACATCCCCAAAGCCGCTATATCCTTCCTGGAGAGAGTGAAGAGCACGATCGCGGATTGCCTGCTGGTCGGTGCTGCCGGTAACGAAATAGCGACCGCCCCTTTCGCCCCGTCCCCGCGGCCGCATCTGGCCACGACGAGCTCGAAATTTCGCGCCGAATGTTGATCCGCGCTACGAATGTGCACCGTATCAATGCTGATGACGAACTCTTTGCGATGATCTCCGGGAAGCTGCATCTCAAGCTGGCATCGGTCATCCGTTTGGGACCTCGCGCGCCAAGTTTCCTGCATGACCTGATCGTCGAGCCGCTTGCCGATCCTGATGGTACGCTTCCGCACGGTCGCATGCGTCTCAGTCGGTTCAGTGGGCAGGAAATCGGCCAGCACCTTCTCCGCCTGCCGGTAGGCAGCATGCTTCCTAGTCGCGCCGTCAGTTCCATTAGCTCCGGTGTCGCTCGATCGGGACAAATTTCCTTCAGCGGCGCGAAGGCACCGACCATCCCTGGATGGCATTCCCGGCACAGCATCCATCGGGGATTGCCAAGGGGCGGTAGCGGCACGCGAGGTATCGCGTTTTGCCCGCAACAGCCGCGATTGGCAGCAGCTCGGGGTGTTTGGACCGGAGACATCGCGAACAGGTGTGCGAGGACATCGCGAACAGTGCTCCATGCTATCTCTCGACGAGGTTGAGG
>NZ_JAMYLR010000072.1:0-16749 GCF_040318155.1 Mesorhizobium sp. M1307
ACACGGTGGGCCGGTGCAGCCGGATAACATATCGATCCGAGTTGGCTGCTCCCTTGGTTTCTTTGGCTAGGTCAGATGGCAAAGAAATGACCTGTTGTTGCCTGACGTTCAGTACCCGAAACCTTGCCTTTGCGGGCGGTCCGGATCTCGTCAAATGACGACTGGTCGACAAGACTCAATCCGTCACCTTCCGGCCGCTGCGTCGCCTGCGCTCAGGGGCCGGGCCTCGCAATGTACCTTCCGGCTTGGGGGTCAATCGAATGCATCTCATGGCAAACAGAAGGCGGCCGCTGATGCGTGCGAAGTGGACGACGCCGGCGGCCCTGATCCTGTCGGGGCCGCAATTGGCCCCGCATTAGCAACGGAGGACGTCGTCGGCAACGAATCTGAGCCGCGCTCGGCGCTGGCCGGCCAAGCCGATGGCGACAGCATCACCTTGACCAGCGACATCAGGCTGACTGCGGCGGCGGCAACCTGTCGGATGTGCACAGCAACGTCACCATTTTGGGCGACGGGCATACGCTGGCTGACGGCGGCTATCGCGGGCTGTTCGTCACGTCAGGCACGATCCGCGTTGAGGATTTGAAGATCACCGATGCGCTGGCCCAGGGCGGCAACACACCTGACGGTCTGCCCGATAGTGTCGGGCTGCCGGCCGACGCCCAAGCTTGGCGGTGTTCGAGGGTTCTAGTCCCGCTTTGGGACAATCGGATTGGCGTCTGAATTGCCTCTTGAGACTCACCAGAGTGTAGCTACAGCGCTTGCGAAGGGCATGGAAACGGGTTTAGCCGAGGTTTTGGAGGAGTCAGGCAGACGGCCGAGTTCAACTCCTTGGCATTGGTGGAACGAGAATATCTCTCGATAGTTGTGGGAATGGGTTGCGCGGAATGTGAAATGTATAGGTTGCTCCGAAGAGCTACTCTGAAGCTGAAACACGATACCGGCATCTTTATGCCTGTAGTCTGGCTGCTTGGAGTTTACGTGCTGGCCGCAATCGTGCTGTTTTTTCTGCGGTTGATCAACGTGTTCTAGGATTGAGGAACGCGCGCCCGCAAACGAAGAAAAAGCCCGCCGCACCTTTCGCGGTGGGCTCCGGTCCGACTCACCGTGACGGGCCGCCGCCTATCGTCCCAGTGGTAGCTTGGAGGCCGAACCAAGTTCTTCCTCGTCCTGTATCCCGGCCATCTAGTTCGCGATGATCCGGGACGCGAGCGCCTCACGTTGATACTCAGATTGCGCATCGACCAAGCGTTCGAATACGCGGCCCAGCAGTGCCATCTCGGATGGCCTGAAAACACCAGCGTCTTCGGTTTTTCGATGTATCGGCGTGACAAACCCCCTTCGCCACAGGACTTTGTTCGTGCAGAATTACCATACACCAAATCGCCGCCGCCGGTCCCTGAAACCGCAGGCACGGAAAACGACAAAACTTCCAGAGGGTTTTTGGCTGCCAGTGGGCAGCGGAGGCTCGTTGTGTGCGGCCGCTGGCGCTCCGCATCGAGCTTCGTGCGTCACCGCACCACCACAGCCACAAGGAACGCGACGGCCTCTCCGCTCGTTGATTGCTGTTCGAATCGAGCGTGATTTTTGGTTTCAACAAGCAAGTAGCCGAAGGCGGAGCACAGCGTAAGGACCAGCCGATCGAGCATTGAGGTGCTTCGGTTGAGATCGATCCGAATTGACAGAGGGCGGCGAGCGACTTTAAGGCACCTTCTTCATTATGCGAGCCTCGCGCAGCAACGACGGGCGATCGTAGGTCTCGCGCCTGGTTCTCCGAGATGCCGGTCTCTTTGGCCAGGTAACGGGCTGCGGATGGTCCCGCTCAGCACGGCGGGCACGGTCGTCGTTGTCGTCGAACATGGTGATGAGTTGTCCCTTCTCACGTTCGCCTCAATCCTTGACATAGAGAGTTGTTCCCCAGCGGACGCAAAAAGTTTGATCCAGATGTTCCTCGACCAGCACGTCAGCAGCATTTACCACCAGCTGTAGGCCATGCCCGGATTGTCAGTCCTGACCGGAACCGGAAGAGAGAACCACCGCCTATCCTTCGCGCTATTCGCGAACATCGAAAAGGACGAATAGCCCGATCGCGGTTGCGGTGAAGACAGTCATCTCCGCCAGTTCGCAATCGGTCTCGTTGAGGTAGGGCCAAATTCGCAGCTACTCCATTGGGCATGGGGTTCGGACATCGCGCTTCGCAAGCCCCGACCGGTCCTTGATGGCCCTCTACATTGCTCGCGACCTGGCGACGGCCATCGCCGAGGCGGATATTCGCGGCCGGTTCGATTGAAAATCTGACCGCACGCTGCATCTCTCGGAAATCGCTGGCTGGGCCGTGTCCGAAGTCTATGCTACGTCGCCCTGACGGTGATCGACGTCCGGACCACCGGCCTGCTGCGGTTTGGGATCAGCACCGACGCTGCACGTGCCAAACTTGATCTCCGGGGATACGCCACGGCGCCTGCTTGATTTATGCGGGAGTCTCCCGACTACATTGCTGGATGGGTAGCACGCCACAACTCGAAACGGTTTTGATCGAGATGATTGTCCAAGCTGCAGATTTTCCAGCGGCCAGCTTCGATTCCGTAGCAGGCGACTGCGCCGATAAATCTGGAGCCCGAATACTCTTCAATGTTCGCGTTGACAGCCATGCGGATGTTCAGCGAGTTGCCGCGATCGCGAGCAAATCGGACGGGGGGATGACTCCTTTGCTTCTGCTGTTGGATCGTACGGGGACATCGATCAATATCCATGAGGTACCGGTTCAGGACTACCCGTTGGTAGTCTCCATCGCCCGTTGGGCCAATTAGCCCCTTCACTCGCAAGCCATTACCAGCGTCAATGTCGACGTTACCCTGCTCCTGGACGCTGTCGCATCCGAAGCACGGCCGGATTAGCTGAATTGCGGACTCAGCTGATGTTAGCGGGGCCCACGCGTTATGAACGGGGCCCCACTCCTCCTACTGCTTTGTGCATTCCACACTGCCAATTATGCGACTTTTGAAGCACAAATCATGAACATCCGTTGGGCCTGAACTTGCTAACTCAACGTCGGCTTTGCGCCCCATCTCGGCCGTAGAGACTAGCTTTGCCACCGCCTGAAAGCGGACCTTGCTGCACCGCGAAGAAAACTGCGTCTGTGGAGCGTCACGGGAGAGTCCTCTCTTTCTCAGATAGCCTCGGAACCGAAGCCAAGAGCGCATGAACGGCCCGCGACGGCGGCCAATCGCCATCGCCGATTATAAGCAGGCCGCCACCCGCGCCTTTCGGTTGGATGTCGAACAGGCTTGGGAGGACTGCAACCGGTTTGCCGGCCTGCAGAAATCGACCGATCAGCGACCCCGCCAAGCCGTCATCGTTGCTGCTCCAGATTGAGCCCGGCAAACCGACGCAGAAGCCACCATGAAAATCCTCGATGAAGACTTGGCCAAAGGTAAGCGTGTTTGCCAGATCATCGCGAGCATGCCGGTCGCTTCGAAACCGCGCCGCCAGTTCGCTGCCTTCCCCGCCGGGTCGTTTGGGCCGCGTCGGCCAGGGATAGCCTCCTGATACCGACGCAAGCAGCATTTCAGCGCCGGCATCCAGAAGCGCGTAGTAGACGGCAAGGAACCGAGAGAACTCAACACAACCGTCGCCGGACGCGGGACTGAGCATGACAGCAATGCGAATTGGCGCTTCCGGAAACACGTTGCTTTACTCCACCCGTGAGCCTTGTGAACCGTCAACCTGCTGCGGCAGAGGTTTGCTCGACCGGCAAACGCGCCCCGATCCATGCCAGCACATCCGACATGACCGTTGCGCGGCCAAGATCGTTCAGCAGGTCGTTAAAGTGGGAGGGATAGAACTTGAGCGTCTTGTCGGACGAGCCCACAATGTCGAAAACAATTGGCTGCCGGCCGGCTTCGTCCCCTTGTCCGCCGTGCCGTGCAGAATGAAGACCGGCAGCGCAATGAACTACGCCGAATATCGGCGCTTCCGATGTTTGCGATTTGTCCTGCATCCGTCTACACTCCCGGTGAGTGGCGAAAGCTGCCGCAATATCGTTTTCGGTAAAGCCGGGGGTATGTGTTGCGGGCAGTTCCAGTCGAAGGCCTCGACCTTGATGAGCATCACGCGCTCGACCGCCGAAGCATAGTCGGCGAGTGTCAGCCTTGCCGCGAGCGCCGCATCATCTTGGGTACCGATGACATGCATTCGACCGAAGACCTTGAGACGGCGCCTGTTCGGAGAGTCGATCAGCAGCAGCGAAATACGGCTGTCCGTGGCGACGTTGCCGGTGGAACCGACTTCACGGCGTGCATAAGCGCTGCGGCTGCCCATCGTTTGCTGCACGGATTTCACTGCGTCAGTGAACCCGATTTCGGCGAATTTGTGGGCCATTCATTGCTCCCTGCGAGCCGCTAGATGGTGGGCTAGATGGCACGAGAACCCAGACGATTTGGCAGATCCGTGGGGCCAACTTCGAGATTTCCCCGAGTCCGTTCTTCTGGCGGATGGCGGCTCGCGCCTTCGAAGCCATGTTCGCGGAGGATCTCGGCAAGAACCGGAATAAAGTTCGAACCTTCTCCGACGATTACAATCCTAAATCCGACAGGCCCGGATGATCGGCCGGACGTGGTCCGGAACGGTCCCAGAACAATTCGCGTTCTGATTCCTGAATTGGCAAATCATTGATGCAGGCAAAGCGCTTTTGCATCAGGCCGTTTTCGTCGAATTCCCAATTCTCATTGCCATAGGCACGGAACCAGTTGCCGGAATCGTCGTGATATTCATAGGCGAAGCGAACGGCGATGCGGTTGTCCGTGAAGGCCCAAAGTTCCTTGATCAGCCGATAATTCAGTTCACGCACCCACTTGCCGGTCAGGAAGGCGACGATAGCATCGCGCCCCTGCACAAAAGTCGAGCGATTGCGCCAATAGCTGTCAACAGTATAGGCGAGCGAAACGCGTTCGGGATTGCAGCTGTTCCAGCCATCTTCTGCACTGCGAACCTTCTGGATGGCGGTTTCGCGGGTGAATGGCGGTAGCGGCGGGCGTTGTTCAGGCATGATCTTTCTCTTTTCAGTCAGTGTTCCGATTGGCAAGCGGTTGTGTCACGGTCCCCACGACGTAACCTGAAATCTAAATCTGCGCGGAGCCGCCATCCACAAACAGCTCGCTTCCCGTGACGAAGCTGCTGTCGCTGGAAGCAAGGAAGAGGGCCGCGCTTGCGGTTTCGTCGGGGTCAGCGAGACGCCCTAACGGCGTTCTTGTCGACACGAACCGGATCATCTCTTTGTGTGCCTCCTCGGATGGCGCGAGCTCGTGCCAGCCGGCAGTAGAGGTCGCGCCGGGAACAAGTATGTTGACGCGGATCCCTCGGCCGGCCAGATCGAGTATCCAACTGCGCGCGAAGTTGCGGATTGCTGCCTTGCTGGCGCCGTAGACGCTGAACCGCCCTGAATGCCTCGCGAATCATTGCCAACTTCGTTGACGGCCGCATCGAGTTCCTTGTTTCGTCGGCCGGTCATGAATACACGGGCGCCTTCCGCCGCAAACCGTTTTGCCGCGGCCAAACCGATGCCACTCGTTGCACCGGTGATCACTGCGACTTTTCCGTTGAGCTTGCTCATCACGAAATCTCCTGATCCAAGTTGGCCGCGGCGGCGATGAAGAGAGACGGTATGGTCCGCGCCTGCGGCTGGCGGGCGAACCTCATTGACGGCGCTCAGGTTTCGACTGAGCACACCCATCGAGCGCCGGCAGGCGGCCAGGCAGCACAGGCAAAAAGCCGCGAGGCGAAAGTAAATTCTGGCGGGCGTTTTCCGGCCATCCGCTGGCGGCCGTAACGCCGCCAGCGCTCAGATCGCGGGGCTGACGCCGGCTCAGTTAGTAACCACCTTGCGGTCCAGGAAGTCCCGGATAAGCGGAACCATCTCGTCCAGCTTGTCTTCGAGCGCGAAATGCCCGGTGTCCAGCAAATGAAGCTCGGCTCCTGGCAAATCACGAAGATATGGGCCGGCGCCATCGGCGGGGAAGATTTTGTCGTTCTTGCCCCATACGATCAGCATCGGCGGCTTGCGCTCGCGGAAAAATGCCTGGAATTTCGGGTAGAGTGGAACGTTGCTGCCATAGTCGTGGAAGAGATCGAGCTGAATGTCCTTGTTGCCGGGACGGTCGAGCAGGACTTGGTCATGTCCCCAATTGTCCGGGTCGATCCGGGAAACGTCGGCTACGCCGTCCGTGTATTGGAATTTCGTGATGGCAGGCGTGACAAGGAAACTCAGCGCCTTCCGATGCGCGGCCGAACCGTCCGCCCAATAGGCCTTGATCGGATCCCAGAATTCCTTCAGGCCCTCCTCGTAAGCGTTGCCGTTTTGCACGATCAAGGCGGTTACCCGTTCCGGATGTTTGAGCGCGAGCCGGTATCCGACCGGAGCGCCATAATCCATGACGTACATCGCGTAGTTGTTCGCGCCGAGTCGCCCCAGCAAGCCATCCACCAGATCGGTGTAGTGAGCGAAGGTGTACGCGAATTTGGTGTGATCAGGTGCCGCGCTCTCGCCAAATCCCGGGTAGTCGGGCGCGATCACGTGATAGCGGTCGGCAAGCGCCGGGATCAGATTGCGAAACATGTGTGAAGAGGTCGGGAAGCCGTGAAGCAGAAGCACAACCGGCGCGTTAGCCGGCCCTGCCTCACGATAGAAAACGTCGACGCCACTGATCTTGACGGTGTGGTAATGGGTGGTCGAGTCCACGGTCTCAGCGGCGGCGCTTACAGGGGCATTGACCATCATCGGCATTGGGCTCGAGGAAAGCAGTGCAGCAGCGAACACCAGCGCGGTGCGGCGGGTATTGAAAGTGAACATTTGATCTCCTTTGTCCGGCGGCTGCCGGTATTGTTGAGGAAAGGCGCTACGCGGGCACGCGGTTGCCCGCGTAGCGCAGTCAACGGCCTGTGGGGGAGGATGCGGGTAGTCAGCCGTTTTGCGTATGAAGGCGAGGAGCTCCGCGGTCACCTCGTCTTTGTGTGTGGTGCATAAACCGTGCGGTGCACCTTTGATCACCTATCAGCTTCGCCGACAGCAGCGCCGAATCCGCGATCGGGACGATCTGATCGTCGTCTCCGTGCAGGACGAGCGTCGGTAGGTCGACGTGCTGGTTGAATTCACGGCAAGTCTCCGCTTTCGCTGCCAGCTAACCTTTGATGAAGGCGAGCAGGTCGGGGTTTACGATCTCGGGATGCGTAGCGCAGAGTCCGTGCGGCAGACCCTCATAGGTCTTCAGCGTGCCACGCTTGAGCAGCTTGACGGAAAGCGGCGCGGAATCCGCGTAAGGAACGACCTGGTCGTCATCGCCGTGCATGACCAGCACCGGAACGTCGATCTCCTTGAGATCCTCGGTGAAGTCTGTCTCGGAGAAGGCCTTGATGCAGTCGTAGTGCGCCTTCGCGCCGCCCATCATGCCCTGCCGCCACCAGTTCTCGATGAGACCCTGCGAAATCTTCGCGCCTGGCCGGTTGAAGCCGTAGAAGGGGCCGGAAGGAACGTCGATGTAGAATTGAGCGCGGTTCGCGACAAGCGCTGCTCTGAATCCGTCGAACACTTCGATCGGCAGGCCGCCTGGATTCTTGTCCGATTTCACCATGATTGGCGGCACCGCCCCGATGAGCACCGCCTTGGCAACCCGCCCCGGTTCGGCGCGCGCCACATAGTGCGCGACCTCGCCGCCGCCGGTCGAATGACCGATGTGGACGGCTTCCTTGAGGTCCAGCGCCTCGGCCAGCTCCGCGACATCGGCGGCATAGGTGTCCATTTCGTTTCCCGTGGCGGTCTGGGTCGAGCGGCCGTGGCCCCGGCGATCATGCGCAATGACACGGTAGCCATTTTCCAGGAAGAACAGCATCTGATTGTCCCAGTCGTCGGCGCTGAGCGGCCAGCCGTGATGGAAGACGATCGGCTGGCCCGCCCCCCAATCCTTGTAGAAGATCTCGGTGCCGTCCTTGGTGGTGATGAAGCCCATGGTCTGTTTTCCTTTTCTGGTTTGGGTGGCAGCTTCCACTGAGAGCGCCTGGGTTGGGTTCGCCGGCAGTAGCGTCGCTGCGGCGCTGGCCATGCCTGCCGCAAGCACGTCGCGACGGGTGAAAGAAGCGGAGAATAGGAAGGCGCTCATGGCCGCGTCTCATCGCCCAAGAAGCGGGTGACCTCCTCGCGGAACTCACGCGGGTAGGCGATGCCGCCAACATCGAGCGTCTGCGTCTCTACGCAAGCGGCACCGCATGCCGCTGCTTGATTTTGCTGAACCGGAGTTGTGGCCAGTACAGCAGTTGTCAGAACAGAGAGCAGTGCGGTGCGGGTCAGGTCGGCCACGACCGTTCGACGAAAGGAGGTAATGCGGGTTGAGTTCATCGCTCTGTTCCTGGGCACAGTGTGTGCTTCGTTCGGTGCCGAAACAGTCGCGCAGGAGAGCGGTGTAATCCAGTAAATCGATGCTAAACGGTGCTAACGTGCCTGTTTAGCGCGGCAAGACTGTCGGCTGAACGTCGCTCCAGGATTGTGGCTCCCTGATCACGGGCAATCGTCATCGCACGCTCAAAGAGCGCCCGGGCGTCGGGCCGGCGGGAGGATTGCCCGGCCAAGATCGTGCCCTTCTGGCGAATCAGCTCAGCGCAATACCAAGCCTCGCCGCTAACTTGACATCGCGACAGTGCGCCATCCAGCAAAGCCATGGCTTCCGGTTCACGGCCAAGCCTCGTTAACCCGGAGGCGAGGATTGACTGGAAGACCGTTTGATAGAGATAGAATCCCGCGCGATCCAACCGGTCGAGAGCTTCGCGAACGAGGGTGACGCCTGTCGCCGCCTCGCCACTCCGGATCAGGATGTCGCCCTCGAAGCACTCCGCATAGGCATGCCAGACATCAAGCGCATGATCTCTCGTGCGTCGATGCAGCATTTCGGTGTAGCGTTCGGCGCGTGCCAGATCACCCGCCATCAGCGACACCGGACAGGCCGCGTCCGAAAGCGCGTGGCAAAGCGTGAGATTGTGGCCTGCGGCAATCGCTGTTTCGATAAGGTCGTCTATCTCGCGCAGAGCTTCGTCTGTCTTGCCGCGAAGCCACAGCACACGCGCGAACGTAATGCGAGCGGTAATGCGCTGTTCATATTGAAAGCGCGCAAGGTGTGCTCTGTTAGCCGGCGCTTTATAGGCGGCCAACATGCGCCGCACATGGTCCTCCGCACCGGCCTGGTCGCCAAGCAGGTGCAGCGACCTGGCCTTCATCCTCTCGCCAATAAGCCGATCGGCGTCGTCGGTCGACCGCTCCGACAGTATGCGAAAGGCTTCGGCCATCTCGAGCCCGGCGCGGGGTTCGCCGCTGTTGGTTCGATCCACCCAGAGTGCCCAGAGGGCACGCAACTGGAAGTCCACGTCGTCAACGTTGCGGGCGATCTCGAGCGCGTGCGTCCACGCCTCAGCGCCGCTGGGTCGGCCCGAAATCGCGCGCATATGCGGAAATCCCAATGCCGCATGCAGCTGCATCAGACTCCGTTTGTCGGCTTCCGGCTGCTTTTCAAGCCAGTCCAGCGCTTGCTGGACACGCGACAGGCATTCGTCGACGAGCGACAGCTGATACCACAATGGGATCGCCGCGATTGTCATCGCAACGCCCATCGCGCTCTCGCCTGCTGGCGAAAAGCACCAGTCGAGGGCCGCGCGCAGATTGCCGATGTCGCGGCTGTAGATTTCCGGGGATACCGGCTCCTGCGCGACCTGCCACTGTCGCGCGGCATCGTCGAAATGCGTGCGGTAGTGGGTCGCATGCCTGTATGACGCCTCGTTCTCGAAGCCGGATGCCGAAAGCTTCTTCGCCGCATAGGCGCGCGTCATGTCGAGCAGGCGGTAGCGGATGGGATGCGCGCTGCGGTCGGCGACCACAAGCGATTTCGCGATGAGGTCAACGATACTGCCTTCCACATCGACCGCCCCTTCGCCCGATACAACGGCGCGCGCCGCTTCGAGCGTGAATTCCTGGTTGAACAGCGATAGCTGGGCAAGGACGAACTGTTGTGTCGACGAGAGCAGCGTATAGCTCCAGTCCAACGTCGCCCGCAGCGTCTGGTGGCGTGGAAGCGCCGTGCGACGTCCCCGGGTCAGGATGTCGAAATTGTTCCGCAACGATTCCGCGACGCCTGCAATGCCCAAGGTGTCCACACGCCCGGCGGCCAGCTCGATGGCAAGCACGATGCCGTCGAGCCGGCGACAAATCTCGCCCACGATCGGCGCTTCGGCGTTGCTCAGGAAATAGCCGCCGACGCTGGCTGAAACGCGTTCGACGAAAAGCTGGACTGCCGGGAAACGCAGCGCAGTAGGGCCGTCGAGCGCTTCGTTGGTGCCTGGACAGTCCAGGGGTAGCAGGCGAAGAACCCATTCAGCTGGGATACGAAGCGGTTCCCTGCTGGTCGCAAGGATGGTCAACTGCTGCGTCTCGGCGATCAGGGTTTCCGCGACGACCGCCACCTCGTCGATCAGATGTTCGCAACAATCCAGGATGAGCAGCATCGAGCGGTGGTTGAGCTGTCTGGCAAGCTCGGCAAGAGGATCAGACGACGAGAGCACACAGCCTGCCTTGGCGGCAATCGACCCGGTGAGCAGTTCTCCGTTCGAAATCCCAGCGAGATCCACAAATGCGGTCCCGCCCGGATACTGGTCTTTGAGACGGTCCGCAAGCGCGATTGCCACCGTCGTCTTTCCTATACCACCTGGTCCTACGACCGTAAGCAGCCTTTGCTCCGGCATCTGTCGCTCCAGCAGATCAATAACCGCCTCCCTGCCGATAACTCGGTTCGCAAGACGGGGCACCGACGGCTTGCCGCCAAAGGCCGGCTGCCCCTCTAGACTGACAGGGGCCGCCTTATGAGAGACCGCGGCCACAAAGCTGTAGCCCCGGCCGGGGATGTTGGAGATGTATTGCGGAGCGTCGCTGCTTTCGCCAAGAATCCTGCGGAGCGATGCGATGTGAACGCGCAGGTTGTTTTCTTCGACGAACGTGTTCCGCCAGACCAGCGAGACGAATTCATCCTTAGAGATGACTTCGCCGGGCCGCGACGCCAGGACGATGAGGATGTCCAGCGCACGGCTGCCGATCTTCAATCTTTGATCGCCCTGCAGTAGCATGCGCTCGGCGGGCACCAGTGTAAACGACCCGAAGGAGAGTGCGACGCTCGTCTTCAACTCAAAACTCAGATTGATGCCCGGATAATTTAGAACTCCATAATGCATAACGCGAGGAAACAGGCCAGCCTGTCGGACGCGCCTCCTTCGTTGAACTCCCGTCCGCGCGATTTAGAGCGATCGCTCAAAGCGGGGGTGACGCTCGCAATGTCCGGTTTGGGATCAGGAACGCTGGTTGCGGTGAAGGGTCGGTTATCGAGCAGCGAAATGGGCTGATGAAGGGCGGCTCAGCGGTCAGGTCACGACACATATTGACACCGGATCGAGTCAGCATTTCCGATCCCGCCGGAAGTTAGCTTTCGGGACATTAGAAAGCGACCGGACTGAACGTCCGCTCTTGAAGATCGGCAGCTGAGAGCTGTCAGTGCGCTCCCGGCCCAGACCCTGACAGGCCATACGCGTTCCTCCTGGGGCCAATCATGGCCGAAGGAGAAGCCAAATGGGACATTCACACTACGACCCCGTTGCCACCAATCACTGCGCTTGGAATGCGGGCATGAAGGTTGGCACGAAACGCCCTCTTAAGCCTCGGCAGATATGGGCGATCCGTTTCTTCCTTGATCGGGAGCAGCGCCTGCGCGATCGAGCGCTCTTCGATCTGGCGATCGACAGCAAGCTTCGGGGCTGCGATCTCGTTAAGATCAAGATCGGCACTCTTGTAATCGGCCCGGAAATCCGCAGCCGCGCGATGGTAGTGCAACAGAAAACGGGGCGGCCAGTGCAGTTCGAGTTGATGGGTGACGCTCGCGCGAGCCTTCTCGTGTGGCTGGAACGCTGGAACGACGCGGCGGGACCGTTGATGACTATGCATTTCCGAGCAGGATCGACCGCGCAGCGCGCAGCTCACCTGAGCACGAGACAGTATGCCCGTCTCGTCGACGAATGGGTCGCGGCGATCGGGCTTAGACCCCAGGAATACGGCACGCATTCTCTGCGACGCACCAAGGCGTCCATCATCTACAAGGCGACGGGAAATCTTCGAGCCATCCAGATCCTGCTTGGCAGCTTGGCCACACCAAGATCGAGAACACGGTCCGTTATCTCGGTGTCGACGTCGAGGATGCCCTTGAACTTGCCGAGGCAACGGAGGTCTGACCAACAGCGGCTCCACTTCCCGATTGGAGCCGCGAATGCTTTGCGCCCATGTCGGCCGTAGAGATTGGCTTAGCAGCTGCCTGAAAGCAGACGTGGCCAGCGACAGGGCCGGACGTCTTGATTGCGCCAATTGTCGACGTTTGCAGTTATGCCAACAACGTCGCGTCTACTCGGCAAGCAGACTTACCGGCATTTGGGAGTTCACTTGACGACCGAAAACTCGAACTGGTCCCCGCGGTAAACGGCCTTGTATTCGTCGTCGCGCCCCGGCGTCCTGAACACATTGCGAAAAATCGCCCCACAGCTTGTCAGTTCTCTGGGAAAGGCGTTGCACAAGAAATCGCCTTGCACCCACGAGGTTCCTACGCGGCTCCTCTGGCCAACGGTCTCGCTGACGGCGCCGTCGACCGAGGTTGTGCGCTGCATCGGCAGGAACGTGGGCATTACCAATTTTCCGCGCGTTTCGTGCCCGAACATGAGAGACTTTATTTCCGCCCCTGTGAGCCGGTCCTTCGGATTCGTGCCTGCCTTTGCCAATGCCGACAGCTCTGGCACACCTGCCTTGGTCAGCCCGGCCAAAAGGCGTTCGATATCGGCCGTATTCTTGAACACCATGTAATCCTGGGTCATCAACTGGCTCGGCCCCCTGTCCACCCGCCCAACAACCTTCCTAAGCGTTTCCAAAGCCGCCGCGGCCTGGTCTGTGCGCCCAAGATGCCCATAAGCCGAAATAAGGACCTGCAGGGCATAAAATTTCGCCCGTGGATCGGCCGATATAAGGTCCATCTTCTCGATAGAGCGAACCGCGTCCTCAAACTTCTCCTGGCCGAACTCGGCCAGTCCGGCTTGGTAGCGCCTGTAGTCCATCCACGAGTTTGGGTCGACGCGCGCAGCCGCATCGAGATAGCTAAGCACTTCCTTCGGCCTGCCGTTGAAATTCAGAGCATTGGCCAGCGAGAGATAATTCCAAGTATCGCTGGGATCGAGCGCCACCGACTTCAGAAGAACGGTAACTGCGTCGTCCGAGTCGTGCTCGCGGACCATCAACTCGGCGACGAGCTGATAGTAACCCGGCGAAGGATCCCTGGCCGCCGCTTCCAGGGTTTCATAGATCTTGCCCTGGGCCACGTCCGTCGTAAGCCCCATTACTACGACCCGACCGACATCCGCGTCCCAGTAGGCCCAGGCGAGCTGGGCGTACGCCGCGCCGAAATCGGGGTCGAGTTGCACGGCTTGCTGGAAATACTTCACAGCCTGCGCAAACTCCTCGGGCGTGTTGATACGGTTGTAGATGTCCATCCCCTTGAGATAGGCCTCATAGGCCTCGGGATTACTGGTGCCTCCGGCCCGGGTAGCCGGCGCGCCGCTCACCAGGCGGAGCTGGAGCGCACCCGCGATGCTGCTGACAACGCTGTCCTGCAGCGCGAATACGTCTGCCCACCGGCCGTCGAAACGCTCCGCCCAGAGATGTCTGGAAGTCGAGCCATCGATCAGCTGCGCATTGATGCGCATGTCGTCGCCGACGCGGCGAATCGAGCCTTTCAGCAGGTACCGGACGCCCAATGCCGCCGCAATCTCCTTCGGGTCCTTGTCCTTGTAAGCGGAGGCCGCGTTGGGGGAGAAGACGAAAAGACCCGGCACACGCGCCAGTGCGGTCGTCAGATCCTCGGTGAAGCCGTTGGCGAGATATTCTTGTTCCTTGTCGTCGCTGAGATTGTCGAAGGGCAGGACGACTAGCGAGGGCCGGGTGTCGGCTGCCTCGCTGACGGTCGGAACGGCAAGCGGTGCAGGCCTCTCCCACGGCTGCCACCATGCTACTGCAAGGCCGAGAGCCAGGACGAGAATTCCCGCCGCGGCCGGAAAACGCCAGGCGCGCGGCTGGCGGCGAGCATGGAGGGTCTTGCCCGCTGCCGCTGGATCAAGCAGTACGCGATACGCCCGAACTGGTTCGGTGATATTCTTGACCCTCTGTTCGCCCATTGACTCAAATGTGAACGCCAGCTTCCTCTCGACCTCCTTGGCCACTTTTCCCGAGACGCAGATGCCGCCTGGCTCCGCCAACTGCTGAAGTCTGGCCGCGATGTTGACCCCATCGCCATACCGGTCGTCGCCGTCAACGATCACCTCGCCGAGGTTGATCCCGATCCGCACCTGAATCTGTTCCGCTTCGGGAAGCGAGGCGTTGCGCTCGGACAGGCCGCGCTGCAGCGACACTGCACATTCGACGGCATCGACGACACTGCCGAATTCGGACAGCATCCCATCGCCCATCAGCTTGAAGATATGGCCGTGGTGGCGAGCAATTTCGGGTTCGAACAATTCTTTGCGCCCGGCACGAAGGCGTTCGAATGTACCGGCCTCATCGCGCTCCATCAGAGCCGAATAGCCCACTACATCTGCGGCTAAAATCGCGGAAAGCTTGCGATCCATTGTCGGCCTCGCCCCAGCGGATCATAGTATTGGTTGTTCTGAAAGGAAACCGACCTCACCAGCAAATCCCTTCTCCCGCACGTTTGATGGACCGCTGATACGGCGAGGTGTAACCAATGTCGTAGTCACCACATTCGAGACATTAGAGCTTGCCTGCCGGAATGGCTCGTTTGGGTCAGGGCTTGCCGTTTGAGCCGGCCGCCGGAACGGGCAACTAGCGCCAGAAGCGGCCGTCTATGGGTTCGCCGCCAAATGGCGTCTTTGGGGTCAAAAGTTCGCGTTCGCGACAGGCCGGATCGCGGCAATGTCGGCCGTAGAAGATCAGTTCTGCGACTTCCTGAAAGCTGACGATCGGCTTGGGCTGCATGATGTCCGGGTTTTGCCCAAAGGGGAGATAGGGGCATCAAATCAGGCGGTTGTTTTCCGCAATTTGACGCGCCCGCCGCACCGTGCCGTCGGTGTCGGCGGACTTTCGTCTTGTTGCTTCGTCGCTTCTGATTGTCAGCCGCTTCGACAGGATTTTTCCAGTTCCGACGATTGGCTTGACCGGTATGGCCGGAGCGTCCGGAGTTTTCATATTCCTCATGCTTATTGTCCTTTTTGACAAAAAATGAAAGAGAGCGCGGAGCGGCTGTCCGCCCCGGCACCTTGCACGGCGATAAGATTACGGTCGCACGATCCAGGCCAGCAACGCCGGATCAAAATCCGAGTTGCCGGTATAGTCGCGGATCAAAAGCGCGGCGTATGCCTGCCATTGATCCTCGGGGGTCTGCTTTTCAATGACCGATGTTCTGAACGCGTCACGCAGGATATTGCAGTCAAAACTGGAAATCACATCGGCCGATTGATCGTTGTCCATAATGCGGCTCCCATCGAGTACGATGGGCGCTCTCAAGCGCCGGTGCCCATTGTTCTGCGGCCGGCGACAACGGACTGTACGCCCCCCACAGGTGCTTAGCGAATCATTCCGGCGAATTTGCTCTGCGGCGCGTCAGCTCAGCGGCCGGTCTGTTCCCGCCGCTTGGCGTCTTGATCGTTCAGCCGGCCGACCATCTCGTCCGCTTCGCCGGCATTGATGCCGACCATGACCCTATTGTTGGACTCGGCGGGCTGGCCGGTGAAAACGTCGAAAACTGTCCAACTGTCCGGGCGGTCCATGCGAAGCGCGTAGCGGTTTGCCATACTCGCGTCCTATTCATTTTCGCCGGCACCAATGTGTGTCGATCGGTTCAGGCCTGCAGAATGAAAAACACTGCCGCCAGGACAACGACTGTCCACAGCGCCACGCACACCTTCAAAGCCAGGCCCCCGTGCGACGAGATGCCCTGCCGCATGCGGGCTACCCCGTTCTTCATTCTCCTGCCCGGCGCGGCCGCAACGGCGACCGGCGGCTTGACCGCAAGCCTCCGAATACCGGAAGCAGCGTCGGCTCACGCACGGACTTCTCCAGACGCCAAGGTCTCTATCCCATGCCACCGCCACCGCCGCCCGCAGGTGCGGCATCCTTGGCCGGAATGTCGGTGATCATCGCTTCGGCGGTGATCAGAAGGGCCGCGATAGAGCCGGCATCCTGCAGCGCGGTGGGCACCACTTTCGCCGGGTCAACGATGCCTGCCTTGATCATGTCGACATAGGTCTCGTTCTGGGCGTCGAAGCCCTGATTGTGGTCCTTGCTGTCGATCAGCTTGCCGACGACGATCGAGCCTTCGACGCCGGAATTCTCGGCGATCTGGCGGATCGGCGCTTCGAGAGCCCGAAGCACGATCGAGATGCCCGCGGTAACATCGGCATTGGCGCCATTCAAGCCGGCCAGTGCCGACCTGGCACGCAGCAGTGCCACGCCTCCGCCGGGCACGATGCCTTCTTCAACCGCGGCGCGCGTTGCGTTCAGCGCATCGTCGATGCGGTCCTTCTTTTCCTTGACTTCCGACTCGGTCGCGCCGCCGACGCGGATGACGGCAACGCCGCCCGCCAGCTTGGCGAGACGTTCCTGCAGCTTCTCCTTGTCATAGTCGG
>NZ_JAMYLR010000073.1:0-15794 GCF_040318155.1 Mesorhizobium sp. M1307
GGGCGCCCCCGCGCCGGGTGAGGGGGCTTCGTAGAGCGCGGTTCCCCTCTCCGTCTCGGCTTCGCCGAGCCACCTCTCCCCACTTTCGTGGGGCGAGGAACCCAAGCTGGCATGAAGCCGCATTCTAACGCTGAAGGCGCAATTTTGTTCTTGCTTTGTGCCGGCAGCTATGCTAATAATTTGGGTATGGTGATGATTTCCACCGACGATCCCGTCCGCCGAGGCGGGTTTTTTGTTTCCGGGTTTTTGTTTCGCAGCCGCTTTGCCTGCTCTCTCAACCCGAAAACGCCACCAGCCCTTCGTCTTTGACCCGGCGGATGGTCAGCGCGGTTCGCACCGTATCGACATTGGGGGCCGAGGCCAGTTCCTCGATGACGAAGGTCTGGAAGGTGCCGAGATCGCTCGCCACGCAATGTAGCAGGAAATCGGACTCGCCCGACACCATCCAGGCGTCGCGCACGATCGGCCAGCCGCGGGTGCGCTCGGCGAAGGTCTTGAGTTCGGCGTCGGCCTGGTGATGCAGGCCGATCAGACAGAAGGCGACGACGTCGAGGCCGAGCGCCGGAGCGTTGAGCAAAGCGCGGTAGCCGCGGATGATGCCGGCCTCTTCCAGCCGCCTGACGCGGCGCAGGCACGGCGGCGCCGAAATGCCGACGCGGCTCGACAGTTCGACATTGGTCATGCGTCCGTCCTGCTGAAGCTCGCGCAGGATCTTCCAGTCGATGGCATCGAGATCGGCCTTGATCGGCATGGTGGCTTCCGTGGTGACGCGAAAGAATCTTTCGCGACTTTGTAATTAAACGACTTTGCTGTCTATTCCATCCGCTGGATCGAGGATTTTCGCATCATCTTGCTGCGGGTTGCTTGTCGCCGTCGCCGGCGCCGAAGCTTTCCGGGGACGAACGGCAACTTGCCTTGCTGGCGTCGCAGGCAACACTTACATTACGCGCAACAATCGACGAGAGTTCATGCCACAATCCATGGCTGCTCCCCGCAGAGGTTTTTCATGATCACCAAGCATGCGCCTGTTCTCATCATCGGCTCCGGCCCCGCCGGCTATACGGCGGCGATCTATGCCGCCCGCGCCATGCTCAAGCCGATGCTGGTCGCCGGCCTGCAGCAGGGCGGGCAACTGATGATCACCACCGATGTCGAAAACTATCCGGGCTTCGCCGAACCGATCCAGGGTCCATGGCTGATGAGCGAGATGCTCAGGCAGGCCGAGCATGTCGGCACCGACATCGTCAACGACATCATCACCGAGGTCGACCTCAACGTGCGGCCGTTCCGCGCCAAGGGCGATTCCGGCACGATCTATACCGCCGACGCGCTGATCATCGCCACCGGCGCCCAGGCCAAATGGCTGGGCATCCCGAGCGAACACACCTTTATGGGATTTGGCGTCTCGGCCTGCGCCACCTGCGACGGCTTCTTCTACCGCGGCAAGGACGTCGCGGTGATCGGCGGCGGCAATTCGGCGGTGGAGGAAGCGCTCTATCTCTCCAACCTGGCCAAGAGCGTCACCGTCATCCACAGGCGCAGCGATTTCCGCGCCGAGCGCATCCTGCGCGAGCGGCTGCTGCGGAAAGACAATGTCCGCATCATCTGGGACACGGTGGTCGACGAGATCACCGGCAGGCCCGGCAAGGCGCCGCTGCCGCCGTCGGTCGAAGGGCTGAAGCTGCGCAACGTGGTGACCGGGCAGGAGATGCATCTGGTGGTCGACGGCGTGTTCGTGGCGATCGGCCACGCGCCGGCGGTCGAGCTGTTTGCCGGCAAGCTGAAGCAGAAGCCGAACGGCTATCTGTGGACGGCGCCGGATTCGACCCGCACCGATATGCCGGGTGTGTTCGCCGCCGGCGACGTGACCGACGACATCTACCGCCAGGCGGTGACGGCGGCCGGTCTCGGCTGCATGGCCGCGCTTGAGGCGGAAAAATATCTGGCGGGGATCGAGGTTCACCGCGAAGCGGCGGAGTGATTGTTCGATAAGCGGCTGAGAAAAGCCGCGCAAAAGCCTGATTTTTCATTCAGACGCCGAAAACAGGCGGACGCCAGAAAACAGGACGAGGGGAAATCATGGCGTTGGATTGGGACAAGCTACGCGTGTTTCACGCCGCGGCGGAAGCGGGGTCGTTCACCCATGCCGCGGAAACACTGCATTTGTCGCAATCGGCGATCTCGCGGCAGGTCAGCGCGCTCGAGCATGACGTCGGCGTGCCGCTGTTCAATCGCCATGCCCGCGGCCTGGTGCTGACCGAGCAGGGCGAGATGCTGTTCCGCACGGCGCACGACGTGCTGATGAAGCTCGAAACCATCAAGTCGCGACTGACCGAAACCAAGGACCGGCCCTCCGGCGTGCTCAGGGTGACGACCACGGTCGGCCTCGGCGCCGGCTGGCTGACAGAGCGCGTGCAGGAATTCATCGAGCTCTATCCCGAGGTCAGCCTGCAGCTCATCCTGGCCAATGAGGAGCTCGATCTCACGATGCGCCAGGCCGACTGCGCCATCCGGCTGCGCCAGCCGCAGCAGCCGGACCTCATCCAGCGCCGCCTGTTCACCGTGCATTTCCATCTCTACGCGGCGCCATCCTATGTAAACAAATACGGCAAGCCGAATTCGATCGCCGAGCTGAAAACCCATCGCATCGTCACCTTCGGCGTGCCGGTGCCGGCGCATCTGTCGGAACTGAACTGGCTGGAGACGGTCGGCGATTTCGAAGGCGGGCAAAGGGTGCCGACGCTGCAGATCAACGACATATTGTCGATCAAGCGGGCGGTGCAGGGCGGCGCCGGCATCGCCATGCTGCCGGATTACGTGGTCAGCAAGGATTCCGGACTGGTGCAGTTGCTGCCCGAGACCGAAGTGCCGTCCTTCGATACCTATTTCGCCTATCCCGATGCGATGAAGAACCAGGCGAAGCTGCATGTCTTCCGCGATTTCATCATCGCCAAGGCGCGCAGCTGGTCGTTCTGATTTAATGCATGTCGCGCAAAAGCGTGCAGCGGTTTTGCGATAAGGACATGCATCAAACAAGAACCTAAAGCGCGTCGCATCAGGTCGGTCGAACGCAACGCGCTTTAGGAACGCGTATCCGCCAGCGTGCTGGCGCCGTAGCGCAAACCGTCGACCAGCAGGGCAACCATGCGCCGCGCCTGGGCAGGGCCGCCGCCATGTGCCGGCATGGCAAGGCTGGCGGCCGCCCCCAACAGGTCGCCCGGCTCGATATCGGCGCGCACCTCGCCGGCCGCGGCCGCCGCCTCCAGCAATGTTTGAAGCGCGGGCCGGAGCCGTTGGTTGAAATAGGCAGGCAAAGTGTCGAATGCCGGATTGCCTGAGTACAAGGCTGCCGCGAGGCCGCGTTTTGCCGTGATGAAATCCACATAGCGCTGCATCCACAGGGCCAGCGCTTCACCGGGCTCATGCTTTCCGGCCAGGATCGGCGCGGCGTCCGCACAGGCGTCAACCTCGTTGCGGAAGACGGCCACGATCAGGTCCGAGCGCTGTGGAAAATGGCGGTAGACGGTGCCGACGCCGACGCCAGCCTTTTCCGCGATCTCTCGCACCGGAGCCTCCACGCCGGAGGTCGCGAACACCGCCATGGCCGCCCGGAGCAACGCGTCGATGTTGCGCCGTGCGTCGGCGCGCACGTGGCGATCCGCGCGGTCGCGGGGTTCCAGACCATCGCCTTGATCCGTTTTGCCGTTCGGCGTTTTTTCGCCCATCAAATTACCTCTTGCAAACGGAACCTTGTTCCGGATATATGTGGAACGTGGTTCCGTTTGACTTGTATCTAGCACGGCAAAGCGGTGTTGGCCACACATCGGTGCACAAAAGGAGATTACCATGCAGGACAAACCCGTCGCCCTGGTCACCGGGGCCAACAAGGGCATCGGTCTTCAGATCGCCAAGGACCTCGCGGCGAACGGCCTTACCGTGCTCGTAGGATCGCGCAGGCTCGAGCATGCCGAGGCAGCCGCAAATAGCATCGGAGAGGATGCCCACGCCCTGCAGCTCGACGTCACCGATCAGGCGTCGATCGCCGCCGCGGCAGAGCGCATCCGCATCGAACTCGGCCGCCTCGACGTGCTGGTGAACAATGCCGGCATCTCCCATGCGGGAAAGCCCGGCACGTCGTTCGAGGAGATCATCAACTCGGGCCGCCCGAGTGTTGCCTCTCTCGACGACGTACGCGCGGTGTTCGAGACGAACGTGTTTGGCATCGTCGCCGTCACGCAAGCGATGCTGCGGCTCCTTCGTGAGGCGCCGGCGGCGCGTATCGTCAACGTATCGAGCGGCGCCGGCTCGCTGACATTGAACGCGGATCCGGCCTTTCCGTACCGCACTTCGTTTGGCGCCGTTTACAACCCGTCGAAGACGGCCGTCAACGCGATGACGCTCGCCTTCGCCATCGAGCTCGAGGAGACCGGCATCAAGGTCAACGCTGCCTGCCCGGGCTACACCGCGACGGAGCTCAACAACTTCCAAGGTCCGCGCACCGTCGAACAGGCCGCGCGGGAGCCCGTGCGCCTCGCCCTTCTCGATGCGAACGGCCCGACGGGCACGTTCTCGAACGAGGACGGCCCGCTGCCGTGGTGACGGCCTTGGAGCCTGCCTCAGCCGCGCCAAGGTGTCAGGCGGGGCAGCCAGCCTGGTACGGCACGGCGATAGGCCTCATATTCGTCACCGTAGCGGCGGGCAAGCGTCGGTTCCTCATATAGTCTCACGAAGGAGATCATGGCGGCCGCGGCGATGACTAGGCCGTAGACTCATTAGCGCGAAGCCATAGCCTGATCGAAGCGAGCTGGATCATGGCGAGGAAGTTGGCAGCCAGCTTGTCGTAGCGGGTGGCGACGCGACGGAAGTGCTTCAGCTTGGAGAAGAACCGCTCGATCAGGTTGCGCTCGCGATAGAGCCGCTTGCTGAAGCAGGGTTTCCACTCCGGTTGCGCTTGGCCGGGATGTTCGGCGTGGCACCCTGCTGCTGGATCAGCTCCCGGATGCGGTCGGCATCATAGGCCTTGTCCGCCAGCACGATGGCGCGCGGACCGAGGTGGTCGAGGAATGTATCGACGATCTGCCCGTCATGGGCTTGCCCTGCTGTCAGGCCGAGCCGGATCGGCAGCCCGCACGCATCGACGACCACGTGGATCTTGGTCGTGAGCCCGCCTCGGGAGCGGCCGAGACATTGATCTGCATCCCCTTTTTTCCTGTCGCAGCCTGCTGGTGCGCCCGGATAGAAGTGCTGTCGATCATCTGGATTTCACCGTCATGCGCGGCACTGACAGCGTCCATGAGCCGATGCCACACGCCTGCTTTTCGCCATCGCACGAAGCGGTTGTAACAGGTCGTGCGCGGTCCATAACGCTCCGGCAGGTCGCGCCACGGTGCGCCTGATCGTAGCACCCGAAGATGCCGTTCAGCACGCGGCGGTCGTCCACGCGCGGCACGCCTCGCGGCTTGTTGGCAGGAGCGGTTGGATCACGCGCCATTCGAAGTCGGTCAGATCATATCGGCTCATACAGCCGCTGAATCACATCAGCGACGATATTGAAAGGCCGGCTTCAGGGTGCCTGCTGTTCTGAGAAGGGAAGCGCTATGTCGTGCTCCAGCAGTGTAACCTTATAATGGTTGAGATATGACCACAGAGCGTTGCGAAGATCATTCAGTTCGTCGTAACCCGGCGAACCTCGCCCGACTTCCTTGCAGGCCAGATCCGCTCGCTGACACAGAATATAAAGGCTGTCACCCTGAACGAGAACGCCGGGGAAGGCCCGACCAGGATGCCGCATGACAGCGGCATTGGTCTTGTCCGATAGTATCTCGACGTTCTCGCTACGCATCAGTGTCTCGCGGATCGGCTTGCTGCACCGTCAGAGCATGAGCCCGCTCACTCCGCAACCCTTTATGGGTTCACGACCTAGATAGGCGGCGACCGTCCAGCTCGAAAACAGCAATGCCTGGCCGAGGACGATCGACAGCACGGCGACGTACATCGGATTGCGGACGTGGCGGCAGATGCCGCCGACGACCAGCCTCTCGGTCGGCGCGACCGGGGCGGGGGTACCCAGGCCCTCCAGGGCAAACCGGGCAAAGGCGTGCAGCAGTATGGCTGTGCCGGCGACAACCAGCAGCCAGCCCACAGGAACGAAACCGGGCAGTCGCGACCAGGGCAGGCGATAGCGATCGGTCAGCAGCCAGGGCAACAGTCCGGCGACCACGCCGGGCGCTACAGCAAGGAAGATGACGCTGCCGGCGATCGCCGAAGTGGCTCGCATATAGCTCTCCTTACGGGCGCGGCCTTGAACGGTCTCCTGCAACGCGCTTCAGGTCTTGTCCGGCATGTAACCCAAACCGCTGCACCCTCAGGTCAAGCTCGATGGCGGGCTTTTGGGCGGCATGCACCAGCAAGGTCTGGCTGCCGAAAAAACAAACGCGTGCTGCACGATTCCACGTCATCCTGCGTTTTTCGATTTTCCGAGCAGGAATCGCTGCTGATTCGCGGCCGTGGATCGATTTTTGCCTTGCCGCAGGCTGTATTTCAGCGATTCAACTGGTCCTATTGCGCTTCGGGACGGATTAGACCACAGCCGGCGCCTTTTTGCATGTGAGTGTTGCAAAATAGATGCTTGTTTCTTGGGCATGAAGAGCACATATATAGATCATCTCCTGAGCGCGTTCTCCTCCCATTAGCGCTCTCGAGTGTTCCCCTCTGGAGGTTAGCCCTAACAGGCACTTCCAATCAAACTCAGCCGGGTCTTCATTGATCCGGCTTTTTTGTTGCCCGAAACCAACACATCGCCAGAAAATCGACCGGAACGGTCGCGTAACAGTGACATGTAACCTCGGGTAACATGCCGCGGGCGCGCCAAATCGATTAAGCAGAGTACAGGACGCGGTGTGGCTCGTCCGGGGGATGGGGGCATCACTCGGACGACCCGGGCTCAGGCAGCTACCGCGTCCGAACCTTCCTCCGCCAAAACACCGGCGGCAAGCATGCGGCGGACCTGCCGTTTCGCCTCCCACGAAGACGGTCCGCAAGAAACGGCGCCCGAATGATCCGGGCGCCGTTTCCTGTTGGGCCGCAAAGGCAGCTCAGGCGGCCTTGCCGTTGGCGTTCAGCGCTTCGTCGGCCAACCGCCCGGTGAGTTCGGCCATGTGGTCGAAGACGGCCCGGTAGCTGGCGACACCCGCCGTGGCCGAGCGCAGCTCGATGATGAGGTCGCCGATCTCGGCTTGCGGCATGGTCGCCTCGACGACGTCCCATCCGGGCCAGTCGGGCCGCGCGTCGTAGCCGAGGATCTGGCCGCGCCGCTGCGGGATCAGCGCAATGATCTTCGACGTCGCGTCGGACGGCGTGACGATCTCGACCTTCATCACCGGCTCGAGCAGCACCGGCGAGCACGCGGCCATGCCTTCTTTCATCGCCAGCTTCGCTGCCATCTGGAAGGCCATGTCGGAGGAATCGACCGCATGGTAGGAGCCGTCGGAAAGGTTGACGGCAACATCGACGACCGGGAAGCCGAGCGGCCCGGACTTCAGGTAGTCACGCACGCCGGTCTCGACCGACTGGATGTAGGTCTTCGGCACGACGCCGCCGGTGATCGTATCGGTGAACTGGAAGCCTGACCCGCGCGGCAGCGGTTTGATCTCAATCACGACGTCGCCGAACTGGCCGTGGCCGCCTGATTGTTTCTTGTGGCGGCCGCGCTGCTGCGTCGCTTTGCGGATCGTCTCGCGGTAGGGCACGGCCGGCACATGGCCTTCGACCGGGATCTGGTTCTTGCCTTCCAGCCGCTCGCGCACGACGCGCAGATGCATCTCGCCATGGCCGGACAGCACGGTTTCGGCCGAATCCTGGTTGTGATGCAGGTTGAGTGAGGGATCTTCCTCGGCCAGGCGCTGGATGGCCGCCGACATCTTGACCTCGTCCTTGCGCTCTTTCGGCCGCAGCGCGAAGGCGAAGACCGGTTGCGGCGGCGCCAGCGTGACCAGCGGCTGGATGCCGCCCTTGGTCGAGCTCAGCGTCTGGCCGGTCCTGACGGCGTCCAGCTTGCCGAGCGCGACCGTGTCGCCGGCCTTGGCCGAAGTCAGCTTGACCTGGTCCTTGCCGAGCATCTTGTAGATGCCGGAGACCTTTGCCGTTTCGCCATTGGAAAGGAACAGCTCGGCGGCGTCGGCGACCTGGCCGGACAGGATGCGCGACACAGACAGCTTGCCGCCATGCGCGGTGTGGATGGTCTTCATCACCTGGACCACGGTGGCATTGCCATCGGGAGCGCCGAGGCGCTGGCGCGTCGCCTCGATGTCGGGTGCGTCGTGACGGATCGCCTTCAACAGGCGCAGCACGCCATTGCCCTTCTCGGCGGTGCCGATCAGCACCGGCGTCACCATGCCGTCGCGCAGGTCGGCGGCAAGATCGTCGAAGATCGCATCCTTCGGCGGTTCGATCTCGTCCAGCAATTGCTCCATCAGCCGGTCGTCATGGTCGGCGAGCGTCTCCAGCATGGAAAAGCGCGCCTCGAGCTCGCGCGCCTTGTCGTCGCTCGGGATCTGGGCGACCTCGCTCTCGGCATATTCGCGGTAGATGTAGGCACGCTCCAGAGCGAGGTCGATCGAGCCGATGACGACGGCGTCCTTGCGCAGCGGGATCTGGCGCAGCAGTAATGGCACCGAGCTTGCCGGCTGCAGCATCTTCAGCGTGTCGCGCACACCTGCTATCGCCTTGTCGACCTTGTTCAGGAACAGCATGCGCGGCACGCCGAGCTCGTCGAGCTTGCGCATGATCAGCTGCAGGGCAGGGATCTTCTTCTCGTCGGCCTCGGCAACGACCACGGCGACGTCGCAGGCGGCCAGCACCGGCTCGGCTTCGAAGGAGAATTCGATGGAGCCGGGACAATCGACGAAGGTGAACGGCTCGCCCATGAAATCGGTGGTGGCGAAGGTCGCCTCGACGCTCATGCCGTGAGCGCGCGCCTCGGGCGAATGATCGGAAACGGTATTTCCGGACGAAACGGGATTCTGGCGGGGAATGGCGCCTGTACGGGCGAGTATGGCTTCGAGAAGTGTCGTCTTACCGCTTGCGAAGGGACCGACTATGGCAATGCATTTCGGTCCCGTGCGTCGTCCTCCGGCGCGAGTACCCATGGCTGACCTCCACTCAGGCGTTTCCCTGTAAGCGGCGGCCGGCCTGTCGGCCGTCGCGGGCGAGGCTTTTTTCAATTTGCCACCTACCCAAAGGGCATCGTCCCACGGGCAGGCCGGGAGGGCAAGGGATTTGAGGTTGAAGGGATTTGAAGTTGAGGCCGGTTCAGCCGGTGCCGGTTCGGCGCGACGCCAGTGGCGTTGCGTCCACGCGCTGCACCGCCACCGTCTCGGCAAAGCGCGCGAGCAACGGATTGAACAGGTCCGCACGCTCCCAGAAAGGCGCATGCCCGGCGCCGGCGATGATGTGGCAATGCTCCCACAGCGAGCCGTATGCGAGTGTCTCAAAATAGCCGAGCCGGACGAACGGATCGTTCTCGCCATTGACGATAGCGACCGGAAACGCGGCTTGCTCGACCACCTGTCTCTGGTCGGCGCCCTTGCCGGTGAGCATGCCGCGCGTCACCGCGGCGCGCAGCCGGCCGTCGGTGCGCAGGATGGCTTGGCGAAAGGACGGATCGGCGGTGTCGCCGAAACACAGCGTCTCGAAGCGCTCGGCATCGCGTTCGGAATACGTCTTTTTGGACGCCAGCAGCATGTCCCAATGCGCGTGGAAGCCGCGCAGCATGCCGAAAGGACCCTTCGATACCGGCGGCGCGCCGGTCAGCATCAGCCCGCCGACGGCGCGGTGAAAACTCGCGAGTTCGATTGCCACGTGCCCGCCAAGCGACCAGCCGAAGACGACGGCGCGGCCGATGCCCAAGGCATTGAGGAGCTGAGCCGCCGATTGGGCAAGGCCGGCGATGGTGTAGTCCGTCGCCGGATTGCGGGCGTCCGACGATTCGCCATGGCCGGGCAGGTCGAAAGCAATCAACCGATGGGCAGCGGCCAACGGGCTGTCGAACTGGCGGGCGAATACGGCGCGCGAACTGCCCGAGCCGTGGATCAGGACAAGCGGGATGCCGGGTCCCGACGACTGGCTGAGGCGCAAATCCGCTTGCGGCGTGCGGATCGTGCGGTGGGAAACGGCCATATCTGGTTTGGACCTTGGGATTGTCTCCAGGTCAACATCGCATGCCGAGGTCACCATGTTGTTTAGAACGGTGGTTAAGAAATGATTTCTCGGCTTGCGCCGGGTATGATGAACGAATCCACCACAGCTAACCCCCGGAGCCTGATGATGGAATCCACGCTCGACCTTCTCGTCTCGATCAGCAGCATCGCGACGCTCGGCCAATATGCCTGGTCGATGCGCGCGCATTTCCAGTCGCAGACCATGTCTCAAGGCGCGATGATCATTTCGGCCGTCGTGGTCGGCACGGCGCTGTTCTTTCTTGCGCTGCTGTGGATCGAGCGGCAGCCGGTGGCGGCGAAGATCGGCGGGCTCGCCATCGAACTGGCAAGCTCGGCGCTGTTCTGGTGGGCGATCTCGGTCTCCCGCAAGGCGGGGCTGCGGTTCGCATTCGATCCTGACAATCCCGACAGCCTGGTGACCGAAGGCCCTTATCTCCATGTCCGGCATCCGTTCTACACGTCCTACATCATCTTCTGGATCGGATGGGGTATCGCGACCTGGTCGGTCTGGGCGGTGGTGCCGGTCGCCGGCATCGTTACGATCTACGTGATCGCAGCCTTGGACGAAGAGCGAAAATTTTCGCGGACAAGGTTGGCCGATGCCTACGACGCTTACCGCACGCGGACCGGTCTGTTCTGGCCGCGTTTTGCCCGCAGCCGGCAGGAGATGCAGCCGGCATCGGACGAAAGTGGTAGGGTCTAAGACACTGGATTGAATCGAGGACTTGCGACGATGAAGATTATTGCCTGCGGCAGCGTGCCGACGATTGTTGCGCCGGAAAAATACTTCACTGGCCGGGTTTTGCAGACGCCGATCATCGAGAAAGAGGCACCGGCGCGGCTCAGAGCCACGCTGGTCAGCTTCGAGCCCGGCGCCCGCACCCACTGGCACACGCATCCGCTTGGCCAGACGCTCTATGTCACGTCCGGTGCCGGTCTCGTGCAAAGCTGGGGCGGGCCGCTGCAGGAGATCAGGGCCGGCGACGTCATCTCCTTTGCGGCCGGCGAAAAGCATTGGCACGGCGCCGCGCCCAAATCGGCGATGACCCACATCGCCATGCAGGAGGCGCTCGAGGGTGTGCATGTCGATTGGCTGGAGAAGGTGAACGACGAGCAGTATGGCGGCTGAAACGTCTCAGACCAGCGCGGCGGTAAAGCGCTGGATGCGGGTGCAGGCCTCTTCGAGCAGAGCCTCCGACGTGGCGTAGGAGATGCGGAAGTTCGGGCCTAGGCCAAAGGCCGAGCCGAAAACAACCGCCACGCCCTCGGCCTCGAGCAGTTCCGAACAGAAGGTTTCGTCGCTGTCGATCACCTTGCCGCTCTTGGTCTTCCTGCCGATCAGCTGGGCACAGGAGGGATAGACGTAGAACGCACCCTCCGGCGATGGGCAGGTGATGCCGCGCGCCTGGTTGAGCATCGAGACGACGAGATCGCGCCGGCCCTGGAAGATCGCCTTGTTCTTCGGGATGAAATCCTGCGGGCCGTTCAGCGCTTCGACCGCCGCCCATTGGGCGATGGTGCAGGCGCCGGAGGTCTGCTGGCCCTGGATCATGTCCATCGCCTTGATCAGCGGCACCGGGCCTGCCGCGTAGCCGATGCGCCAGCCGGTCATGGCATAGGCCTTCGACACGCCGTTCATCGTCAGCGTGCGCTCATAGAGCTTAGGCTCGACCTCGGCGATGGTCTTGAAGACGAAGTCGCCATAGGTCAGGTGCTCGTACATGTCGTCGGTCAGCACCCAGACATGGGGATGCTTCAACAGCACGTCGGCCAGGCTCTTGAGTTCCGCTTCGGTGTAGGCTGCGCCCGAAGGGTTCGACGGCGAGTTCATCAACAGCCATTTGGTGCGCGGCGTGATCGCCTTTTCCAGCACGGCCGCCGTCAGCTTGAAGCCGTTGTCGATCGAGGTGTCGGCAAAGGCCGAGGTGCCGCCGCAGATCGCCACCATTTCGGGATAACTCACCCAGTAGGGCCGCGGGATGATCACTTCGTCGCCGGGGTTCAGCGTCGCCATGAAGGCGTTGAACAGGATCTGCTTGCCGCCGGTGCCGACGATGGTCTGCTCCGGCCGGTAGTCGAGATTATTCTCGCGCTTGAATTTTTTTGCGATCGCATCGCGCAGCGGCACGATGCCGGATACCGGCGGATACTTCGTCTCGCCGCGGCGGATGGCCTCGATCGCGGCGTTCTTGATGTTGTCGGGGGTGTCGAAGTCCGGCTCGCCGGCGCCCAGCCCGATCACGTCGCGGCCGGCGTTTTTCAGCTCGCGCGCCTTCTGCGTCACCGCGATGGTCGCGGAAGGCTTTACGCGGGAAAGGACGTCGGCAAGAAAGGCCATGACAGATATCTCCAGAAAAGACCGGCGGGCGAAGGCGCCGCGGCGCCTCTCATGTCGCATCATCTGGTCAAGCGCAAGCCCAGCGCAGGCATTGTCGAATGAGCCAGCGCGCAATGCTGGAAACAATAAATTCACCAACGATCGGTAAAAGCTAGAACGGCAGGGACCGTAGCCGGTCCGCCAGTCTCGCACAGCGAGGAACCGTGACGCGCAGCATCGGGCTTGCCCATATCATCCGCCATGATGACGGCACCGCCAGCGGTGTCTGGGGGGTCTATACGCTGCAAAGCGCGTTCCAGCCGATCTTCGCCTTCAACAAGGGCAAGCTTTCCGTCGTCGCGTTCGAGGGGCTGATCCGGCCGTTCCGCGAAGGCGAGCCGCAGCCGCCAATGAGTTTCTTCAACAGCTGTCCGGCGGTCGACCGCCTGCATATCGAGGCGCTGACACGGACGCTGCACCTTCTGAACGCCGGCGCCTGCCTGCCGCGAGACGCCTCCATCTTCATCAATTTCGATCCATCGGTGTTCACCGACCGCAGCATCGCCGACAAGGCGCTGCGCGAAATGCGGCTGGTGCTGCACGAGGCCGACATCGATCCGCGCCGCGTCGTCTGCGAGGTCACCGAACAGAAATCTGCGTCGCAGGAAACGCTCTACAATTTCGTCGAGGCGCTCAGGGGCAATGGTTTGCGCATTGCCGTCGACGATTACGGCGCCGACGAATCCGACATCAATCGCATCAAGGAACTCAGGCCAGACATCGTCAAGTTCGACGCCGACTGGATTATGACGCTGATGGAATCCGGTGCCGGCTTCGCCTTGCTGACCGCTATGGTGACCAGCTTCGAAGAGCAAGGCATCCGTACGGTATTCGAGGGCATCGAGACGGGCTGGCAGCTCGAGCTCGCCGAAAAGTCGGGCGCCTCGATGGTGCAAGGCTTCGTGCTGGCACGCCCGGAGCTTGCACCGACCAGCTTTCACGTCTTCGACAAGGCCGGGCAGGCATCAGCGGTGTCGCCCGATAAGGACAAAGTGCCCACGGCCGTTTCGACCTCGCGGCGACCGATGCGGGCTTTCGGGCGCAGGGTGGCACCGTGACCGGGCGGGCCGACATGCGGCGCAAGGTCGGCGAAGCGATCTTTGCCGACGAGGTCGGCATCGAATATGGCGTCTACGGCGCATTCCGGCTGAGGAGCGCCTACCAGCCGGTCTTCGCGCCGCGCGGCAGGTTTCTTGCCGCCGTCGCGGTCGAGGGACTGATCGAGCCGCATCGCGCAGGCAGGCCGGTGGCGCCGCAAATCTTCTTCGAAGGTGTGCCGGCAGGGGATCGGCTGTTTGTCGAAACCATGTGCCGGGTGCTGCATTTGCGCAACTTCCGCAACATCGGCGTCGACGGGCTCGACCTGTTCTTCAATTACAATCCGCTGATCAACGATGACCCCGCACGGGCGCTGGCCGAAATCAGGCTGATGACCAGGCATCTGGCGGATTTCGGCCTGCATCCTGGCATGCTGGTCTGCGAGATCACCGAACAGGCGGCCGGCGACAAGGTGCTTGTCAGCCTGGCGCGCGAGATGCGGCGCGACGGCGTCCGCATCGCCATCGACGATTTCGGCACCGGGCATTCGACCGAAGAAAGGGTAGCGCTGGTGCAGCCCGACATCGTCAAGATCGACGGCACCTGGTTCGCAGAATTCTGCCGCCATGCCGCCGCCGAGCGGTTTTTCCGGCCGCTGGTTTCGACGCTGCACGACCGTGGCGCCAAGGTGCTGGTCGAAGGCGTCGAGAACGCCACGCATCTGCGCGTCGCGCTGGATGGCGGCGTCGACCTGCTGCAGGGCTTTTACCTTGCCCGGCCGGCGCTGGCCGGTACGCTGTTCGACGAGGAGCCTCTGTCGATCGACAGGCTGCTTGGCAGGGATAACAACGTCATCCCCTTGTTCGGCTAGGATATGTCGAGATTCAAGTGATGCCGGCCTGCGAACGGCGGTTTCCTGCGCTTCCGGTGCTCACGTACCCAAAGTACGCTCCGCTCCGGTTCTCGGAACCCACCCTTCTCGGCTCGGCCTGACTTGAATCTCGATATATCCTGAAATGCATCAGCGGCGCTGATGGTTACGCCAAAACAAATCACTGGATGAAGCCGCCGCTGCCGCGATAGAGGCTGGATCAAGCCCTGAGACGGGTGGTTGCGAGCAAGGGGGAGCACCGATGATACTCTATGGAATGATCGACAGCGGCAATTGCTACAAGCCGCGCCTGTTGATGGCCAAGCTCGGCATCGCTTTCACCAACGTCGAGGTCAGCTCGCACACCGGCGACACGCGCAAGCCCGACTATGTCGCGAAAAACCCGAACGCCATGGTGCCGCTGCTCGAACTCGACGACGGCCGCCGGCTGGCCGAATCCAATGCCATCCTGCTCTATCTCGCCGAAGGCACGCGGTTTCTGCCGGCGGACAGATACGAACGCGCGCTGGCCTATCAGTGGCTGTTCTTCGAGCAATACAGCCACGAGCCTTATATCGCCGTGCGCAGGGCGCTGCTGACCTTCCCTGAAAGAGCCAAGGATGCGACGCCGGAGCGGCTGGCGGTGACGCTGGAGCGCGGCAACAAGGCGCTCGGCGTCATGAACAAGCACCTGGCTGGCAGCACGTTCTTTGCCGGCGATGCTCTGAGCGTCGCCGACATTGCGCTCTATGCCTATACGCATACGGCCGAGATGGGTGGCTTCCAGCTCGACGCCTATCCGGCGGTGGCCGCCTGGCTGAAAAGGGTCGAGACCGATCCGGGGCATGTGCCGCTGGAGTGGGTGGGTTGAGTGCAACTCGCCGACTTTGCTGAGCAACGTTGACAATTGGCGAAAGCTTCGGCGAAAGCGTCCTTCTCCCCGTCACTATACGGGGAGAAGGAGCTGTATCGCCGGTTTCGCCAATTGTCGGCGTTTAAAATCCAGACAGCAAAAAGGCGGGACAAAATCCCGCCTTCCCATGCTTGGTAGCCTGATCGGGAGCGTTTTGGCCGGGCCGGCAGCAATCTGCTGCTTCGGCTTGTCGGGGTCTTTCGCTCCGGCGCGCTTCTCGCGCGACCGCCAGTACATCCGTGACTTGCCGCGGGCCCCCGGGGGGGGGCCGGCCCGCGGCCGAAGCCAAAAAAAGGGGGCGTGGGGAGAGGAGCCGCGGGCGCCGTGGCACGGGGGGGGGGGGGGGGGAGGGGGCGGGTGTTATTTTTGGGGGGGACC
>NZ_JAMYLR010000074.1:0-15556 GCF_040318155.1 Mesorhizobium sp. M1307
GTCCATAAAGTTCTTCATTGGGCCATGATTTCGTCGCCCCGTAAACGGCCACAGCAAGGTCGATTGCCTGCTGACAGACTATCAAATCCTTGTAGGAAGCCGTTTTCTCAGCCATTCGTCCCTACTCCCCTACTCCCCTACTCCCCTACTCCCCTAGCCGAGCATCATGACCTACCAATCCCCAATCTCCCCCGGCCGCTCCTGGTACGAAGACACGGCCGGGCCAAGGCCAGAATATCCGGCGCTCGACGGCGACCGGACATGCGATGTGGTGATTGTCGGCGGCGGCTTTACCGGTCTGTCGGCGGCGGCTCATCTCGCCAAGACAGGCGCGGATGTCGTGCTTATCGAAACGCATCGTTTCGGTGACGGCGCATCGGGCCGCAATGGTGGCCAGCTCGGCACCGGACAACGGGCCTGGGCAGAGGAACTGGAAGCGGAATACGGCTTTTCCCGCGCCAAGGCGCTGTTCGACCTTGCCGAAGAGGCCAAGGCGCACCTGCTCGACTTTGCCGCGATGCACCAGATCGAGATCGACTATATGCCCGGCCAGATGTCGGTGGCGCACAAGAAGCGCTATGTCGACGACTACAAGGCGCATGCCGAGATCATGGCAAACCGGTTCGGTTATCCGCACATCTCATTCATGGATGCCGCGGAGACTGCCGAGCGGCTCGGCTCGACGCATTATTTCGGCGGCACCCGCGACACCGGCACCGGCCATGTCCATCCGCTGAAGCTGGTGATCGGCACCGCGAAAGTCGCGGCAGAGGCCGGCGCAAAGCTTTTCGAGCAGACGCCGTCGACCGGCATCACCTCCGGCGGCGGCAAGGTGAGGGTTGTGACGCCGAAGGGCACGATCACCGCCGCTAAATGCCTGATCGGGGTCAACGCCTATGGGGGCACGCTCGAACCGGTGAGTGCCGCGCATATTATGCCGATCGGCTCCTTCATCGGCGCGACGGTACCGCTGGGAGCCGATTCCAAAGTACTGCCGGGTGGCGAGGCGGTCGACGATTCGCGCTTCGTCGTGCGCTATTTCCGCAAATCGAAGGATGGGCGGCTGCTGTTTGGCGGGCGCGAGATCTATGCGGTCAATGATCCCAAGGACATCCACATCCACATCCGCCGGCAGATCGCCGAAATCTATCCGGCACTGAAGGACGTTGAGATCACGCATGGCTGGGGCGGCTATGTCGGCATCACCGTGCCGAGAAAGCCGTTCGTGCGCGAAGTGATGCCCAATGTGACCTCGATCGGCGGTTATTCCGGCCACGGCGTCATGCTGTCGAACTTTTTCGGCAAGGTTTATGCCGAGACGGTCGCCGGCAACCGCGACCGGCTGAAGCTGATCGAGGACCTGAAAATTCCACCCTTCCCCGGCGGCCGGCGTTTGCGCGCGCCACTGCTCTTTCTTGCGCTCAACTGGTACGCGTTGCGGGACAGGATTTGACCAGACGTTGCAGAATCCTTAACGAGGACGCAGAATTCCCGCCAAGGGCGCAGTGATGCCACAATCGCGGGCGAAAGATGATGCTCGTGGGCAGCTGAACGGGGAATTTTTGCGGGCCTGCCCGCTTTTGGTTGGGACCGATGCCGATCGAAATGCCGGCTCTCCGGCATGGGTCGTAAGAACATCGGCCCGCAAATGGAGGTGGCAAGTGTGAGAGAGCCCTTCAGTTTCGGCGCGCCGGAACGACGGCGCCTTGCGATGCAATTCGGTTACGATATGCGGCCGACGTTCTGGCACGGGGTCCGGTCGAACGCGCATCTGGTGATAGCCGCGCTTGGCACGGCCGCACTGCTCGGCGTTGCCGCGGTGGCACTGTGGCTGGCATTGCCGGCAAATGAGCGACAAGCGGCCGCAAGTCCTGAGCAGATCGTTCCGACCATCCCGGTCAAGACGACGAAGATCATGCCTGCCAAGGTTGCTGCGGCGCCGCGGACGACGGGCAAGGCAGATGCGGTTTCCCCAGCGGTGGCCGCAGCGGAAGCCGAGATACCAGCGCTGGCTCCCAATGATCCGCGCTGGACGGGGCCAAAGACGGCATCGGCCGCCGCCACGGCAGCATCCGACCAGCTGGCAAGCCAGACCGAGCAGGCGACCGAAAAATCGTCTGCTTCGGTGGCATTCGCCGACCCGGCAGCAAAACCCGACGCTGCGGCATTGTTTGCCAAGGTCGCGGCTCCCGGCAGCTCAACGAAAAACAGCGGGCCCGATGGCGCGCAGACCGCCGCCATCCCCACGCCCAAGCCGCAACTGCCGACGCAGACCGCGAGCGAAGACGACAACAGCACCAAGGCAAAATCCGGAAAAGCCAATACTGCCGGTACCGGACGCATCCTGAGATCCGTCACCATGCGCACCGGCCCAAAAAAGAATGCGGCCGCCATTCTCACCGTGCCGGCCAAGACATCGGTGCAAGTGATGAGCTGCAAGCAATGGTGCCAGATCGTCTACAACGGCAAGCGCGGCTGGATCTATAAGAGCTACGTCAAAACCGGGGCGTAGGGCCGGCAGAGCGATTGCGGGTCGCTCGCCATCAGCCGGTCCTCCGCCGGATAACCGGACCGTTCAAATACAACGCCCGCCGTCGACTTCCAGCGCCACGCCGGTGATGAAAGCCGCCTCGTCCGAAGCGAGCCAAAGCGCGGCATTGGCTATGTCGAGCGGCGTCGAAAGCCGGCCGAGCGGGATCGACGCGCGGAACTTCTCGCGGATCTCGGGTGTGTCGGCGCCCATGAATTTCGCGAGCATGCCGGTCTCGCCGGCAACTGGGCAGAGGCAGTTGACGCGGATGTTCTTCGGCGCGAGTTCCACCGCCATCGATTTGGTCGCGGTGATCGCCCAGCCCTTCGATGCATTGTACCAAGTGAGGCCGGGCCGCGGTCTGATACCGGCCGTGGAGGCCGTCGTCAGGATGACGCCACCGCCTTGCCGCTCCATCACCGGTACCACGGCAAGCGCTGCGTGGTAGATCGCCTTCATGTTGACTGACGTGATCAGGTCGAAGGTCGCCTCGTCGACTTCCAGCATGTCACCGTTGCGATGGGTATAACCGGCGTTGTTGACCATGATGTCGATGCGGCCGAAGGCGCTCATTGCAGCATGGACCATGTCGTCCAATTCGGACCGCAGCGAGACGTCGGTCTGGGTCCAGATCGCCTTTTCGCCGATCTCGCCGGCAACGCGCTCTGCGCCCTTGGCGTTCAGATCGGCGACGACTACGCGCGCGCCTTCCTCGGCAAAGCGCCTGGCCATGCCCTCGCCAAAACCCGAGGCAGCGCCGGTGATGATGGCGACCTTGTTTTTGAGGCGCATGCTTTTCTCACTCATCGTTGAAGACGATCGCAAACGCGTTTGGCCATGGCCATCGAAAGATGTGTGTCCATTGCCGATTTCTGCTTTGGCTTTCGCCTTGATCCCGCTCTATGCTGCACCTGCGAACGCTGCCGGAAGCATCGCTTGCCGACAAGCCTCCGGCCAGCGCCGGTGTCAAGAGCACACGCGGATGTGACGCAATGGCACTGGCAAGTTTAAATCGATTAGATTATATCAGCCGCGTTATCGCGACCGGCGTCACAGCGGACAGACCATGACCAGCCAGATCATTCCCGTCGACCCTTTCGACTTCATCATTTTCGGCGGCACCGGCGACCTGTCGGAACGTAAGCTTCTGCCGTCGCTGTACCACCGGCAGCGCGACCACCAGTTTTCCGAGCCGACGCGCATCATCGGCACATCACGTTCGAAGATGACCGACGAGGAATTCCAGTCGTTCGCCAGGCAGGCGATTGCCGATCATGTGAAACCGGAGGATATCGACGCCACGGAACTGAAGACGTTCCTCGCGCGGCTCTCCTATGTCCCGGCAGATGCAACCACAGGTGCCGGCTTCGACAGGCTGAAGAAGGCGATCGGCGACAGCGAACACATCCGCGCTTTCTATCTGGCTGTGGCGCCGGCGCTGTTCGGCGACATCTCGCACAAGCTGAAGGAGCACGGGCTGATCACGCCGAATTCGCGCATCGTGCTGGAAAAGCCGATCGGCCGCGATCTCGCTTCGGCGCGCGCGCTCAACGACCTGGTCGGCGACGACTTCCATGAAAGCCAGATTTTCCGCATCGACCACTATCTCGGCAAGGAGACGGTCCAGAATTTGATGGCGCTGCGCTTTGCCAACGCGCTCTACGAGCCGCTTTGGAATTCCGCCAATGTCGATCATGTGCAGATCACCGTGGCCGAGACGGTCGGCCTGGAAGACCGCGTCACCTATTACGACAAGGCCGGCGCATTGCGCGACATGGTGCAGAACCACATGCTGCAGCTGCTCTGCCTGGTCGCGATGGAGGCGCCGTCGTCGATGGACGCCGATGCCGTCCGTGACGAAAAGCTGAAGGTGCTGCGGGCGCTGAAGCGCATCAACGGCAACGAAGCGCCGAAGCACACGGTGCGCGGGCAATATCGTGCCGGCGCCTCGGCCGGCGGGCCGGTGAAAGGCTATGTCGAGGAACTCGGCAAGAACAGCAACACCGAGACTTTCGTTGCGCTCAAGGCCGAGATCGGCAACTGGCGCTGGGCGGGCGTGCCGTTCTACCTCCGAACCGGCAAGCGGCTGGCGACCCGCGTTTCGGAGATCGTCATCGAATTCAAGCCGATCCCGCATTCGATCTTCGGCGAGAGCGCCGGGCCGATTTCCGCCAACCAGCTGGTCATCAGGCTGCAGCCCGACGAGGGCGTCAAGCAGTTCATCATGATCAAGGACCCGGGGCCGGGCGGCATGCGACTGCGCCAGATTCCGCTCGACATGAGTTTTGCGCAATCCTTCGACGGCCGCGCCCCCGATGCCTATGAGCGGCTGATCATGGACGTCATCCGTGGCAACCAGACGCTGTTCATGCGCCGCGACGAGGTCGAGGCGGCGTGGAAATGGATCGACCCGATCCAGGACGCCTGGGAGAGCGGCAGGCAAGAGGCGCAAGGCTACACCGCCGGCACATGGGGCCCCTCGGCCTCGATTGCGCTGATCGAACGCGACGGGCGGACATGGCACGAGAGCAACTAGGCGGCGCCTACAACTGGCACGAATTTGCCGGACGCCAGGAGTTGGCGACAGCGCTTGCCGGCCACGTCGCCGGCCGTCTGTCAAAGGCGATCGCCGAGCGCGGCACGGCGCTGCTTGCGGTCTCGGGCGGCACGACGCCGGCGAAATTCTTCGCGGCGCTTTCGACCGTTCCGATCGCCTGGGAAAAGGTGACGATAACATTGGTCGACGAGCGCTTCGTGCCGCCCTCATCGCCGCGCTCCAATGCCGGCCTGGTTGCCGCCAACCTGCTGCAGAACGCGGCCGCCGCCGCGAATTTCGTGCCGCTCTACCACGCCGCGGCAAGTATCGAGGGTGCAGCGGTCTCCGACAGTGAGGCGCTGCAAGTGCTGCCCTGGCCACTCGACGTCGTTGTGCTCGGCATGGGAACTGATGGCCACACCGCCTCGTTCTTTCCGGATGCCGACAACCTGGCAAGATTGCTCGATCCGTCGTCGCAAAGGATCGTGCTTCCGGTTCACGCGGCAAGCGCCGGCGAGCCACGGCTGACGCTGTCACTGGGGCGGATCATCAATGCCGCCTTCATCGCGCTGCATATCGAGGGCGCGGAAAAACGCAGCGCATTCGAGGCCGCGCTTGGAACTGGAACACGAAAGCCCATTCGCGCCGTGCTCGATGCCACTCAAAAGCCCGTAGAGGTTTTCTGGGCACCCTGATCTCAACTTGGCTGCAGGTCCCGGCAACAGCCGGAAGGTGTTTGCGGGACCTCGCCTGAAAGGACCGACCGCCATGACCGCAAGACGCGATATCGAAGCCATCACCCAGCGCATCCGTGAGCGCTCCAAGCCCGGTCGCGAGGCCTATCTCGGCCGCATCGCCGAAGCCTCGAACCGCACCGCCAACCGGGCCGTGCTGTCCTGCGGCAACCTGGCCCACGGCTTTGCCGTCTGCAGCCCTTCTGAAAAGGTGGCGCTTGGCGGCGACCGGGTGCCGAACCTCGGTATCATCACCTCCTATAACGACATGCTGTCGGCACATCAGCCTTTCGAGACGTTTCCGAGGCTGATCAAGGACGCGGCGCGCGAGGCCGGCGGCATCGCCCAGGTGGCCGGCGGCGTGCCGGCGATGTGCGACGGCGTCACCCAGGGCCAGCCCGGAATGGAGCTGTCGCTGTTCTCGCGCGACGTGATCGCCATGGCCGCGGCAATCGGCCTGTCGCACAACATGTTCGATGCCGCCGTCTATCTCGGCGTCTGCGACAAGATCGTGCCGGGGTTGGTGATCGCGGCGCTGACCTTCGGCCATCTGCCGGCGCTCTTCATCCCGGCCGGGCCGATGACGACCGGCATTCCGAACGACGAAAAAGCCAAGATCCGCCAGCTCTATGCCGAGGGCAAGGCGGGACGGGCCGAACTGCTCGAAGCCGAATCAAAATCCTATCACGGGCCGGGAACCTGCACTTTCTACGGTACCGCCAATTCCAACCAGATGCTGATGGAGATCATGGGCCTGCACACGCCTGGCGCTTCCTTCGTCAATCCCGGCACGCCGTTACGCGACGCGCTGACCAGGGAAGCGACGAAGCGGGCGCTGGCGATCACCGCGCTCGGCAACGCCTACACGCCGGTCGGGCGGATGATCGACGAGCGCTCGATCGTCAACGGCATCGTCGGCCTGCACGCCACCGGCGGTTCGACCAACCACACCATCCACCTGATCGCCATGGCAGCGGCGGCCGGCATCGCCATTACCTGGCAGGATATTTCCGACATCTCGGAAGCCGTGCCGCTGCTGGCGCGAGTCTATCCGAACGGCCTTGCCGATGTGAACCACTTCCACGCCGCCGGCGGGCTCGGCTTCCTGATCCGCGAACTGCTCGACGCAGGCATCCTGCACGAGGATGTGCAGACGGTGTGGGGCGAAGGGCTGCGCCCCTACGCGGTCGAGGCCAGGCTCGGCGCCGACGGCGGCGTCGTGCGCGAGGCTTCGCCGCGCGAGAGCGGGGACGAGAAGGTGCTGGCGCCGTTCAAGAAGGCGTTCCAGCCGAGCGGCGGTCTGAAAGTGCTTTCGGGCAATCTCGGCCACGCCGTCATCAAGACATCGGCGGTCAAGCCGGAGCGGCGCGTCATCGAGGCGCCGGCCAAGGTGTTCGACAGCCAGCAAGGCCTGAACGAGGCGTTCAAGGCGGGGTCGCTGACCGGCGACTTCATCGCCGTCATTCGGTTCCAGGGACCGAAGGCCAACGGCATGCCGGAATTGCACAGGCTGACCACCGTGCTCGGCATCTTGCAGGACCGCGGCCAGCATGTGGCGTTGGTCACCGACGGCCGCATGTCGGGCGCTTCAGGCAAGGTGCCAGCGGCGATCCACGTGACGCCGGAAGCGGCGGAGGACGGGCCTATCGCCAGGATCCATGACGGCGATATCATCAGGCTCGACGCCGAGGCCGGGACGCTGGAGGTACTGGTGCCAGCCGGCGATTTCGCACTGCGCCGCCCCGCGGACAGCGATCTCATAGGCAATGAATTCGGCTTCGGCCGCGAGCTTTTCGCCGGGTTCCGGCAGCTGGTGGGACGCGCCGACCATGGCGCCAGCGCCTTCGGTACGGCGTGACTTTTCGACATGGAAGAGCGGCTGGTGGCCGCTCTCCTAAAGCGCGTGGCGTTCGATCGGCCTCACGCGACGCGCTTTTAGGATCTTGTTTTTATGCATGTCGTTATCGCAAAACCGCTGCACACTTTTGCGCGACATGCATTAGATCTACTGAACCGTCAGCTCGGCTCGCGCGCCGGCCCTGACCGTTACCGTGCCTTCCCTCGAGCTGTTGTCCGATTTCTCCGAAACCACCGCGTAGTCGCCGGCCGACAGAGTGGCTTGGTACTTCTGGTCGTAGGCGTAGCCGACCGACTTGCGGGTTCCGTCGATGGCCTTCCTGGCCTCGAATATCTCGATCTTCGAGGCCCCTGGCGCGGTTATCGTCAGCATGCCGGCGTTCATCGCGATCTTCAGATCCTGATGGTCGCCAACCTTGACGCTGAACGGCTGCTCGGCCACCGCAAGGTCGACCGTCGCGACCATTACATAATCGCCGGGCGGCAGATCGAACTTGCTGTCCGGACCGTAGGCATAAGTCACCTCCTGCCTGGTTCCGTCGACGTTCTTTTTCGCCTGGAGCACTTTGAAGCCGATGCCCGAACCCTCGGCCTTGTCGCCGCCGGCAGCATAATGTGCATTGGCGACGATACGCCCGACGCCGACGATGATGTCCTTGTCGATGACCCTGCCGGCGGCAAGCGGGATCGTCTCGATAACCATGCCCTGGCCGATCGTGACCGTCACCTTCTGGTCACCGGCCGGCAGCACGACTTTCGTGTCACCGTAGTAGGTCGGCGGGGTGTCGACGCCGGGATAGCCGATTACGACAGCCGCGCCGTCATCAACGTCCGCTCCTTCGCTTGGCCGCGGGTGGATGACCAGCGTGCCGGCATTCAGGTTGAAGTGCGGTTTGGCGACCTGGCCAGGCTCTATCTTGATCTTCTGTTCGGCCCTGGCCTCGCCGGCACGCGCGACGACGATATAGTCGCCCGGCTCCAGATTGCCCTTGTAGGTGCCATATTCGGTGGTGACGAGATCGCCGCGCGTGCCGTCGGAATTCGCCTTGTAGATCTCCCAGCCATTGCCGTCGGTGACGGGATCGCCACCCTCGGCAAGCACGACGGTGGGCACGAAATTGGACTCCGCCGGCTGGGCGGGCGCCGGCTGGGGAGCAGGCTGCGGGGCGGGAGTCGGTTCAGGGGCGGGTGGCGGAGGCGCAACGGTCTCGACGAGGGCGTCCTGCAATGCCTTTTCATCCGACGCTTCGATATATTTGCCGCCGGTATTGTCGGCGAGGCAACCGACCTGCTTGCCCTCGGCCGCCGTCAGGCCGAAGCCGACGACATTGACGGTGAAGTCGACGCCAGCAGCCTCTAGTTCCTTGCCGAGCGCACAAGGATCGCCGCTACATGTCTCGATGCCATCGGTGATGAGAACGACCGTCGCCTTGTCCTCGGTGTATTTCAATGCTTCCGCCGCTTGCTTGACCGCAGCGGTCAGCGGCGTCTTGCCCTGAAATTTCAAGCTGTCGGCCGCGGCTGAGATCGCACTTGCCGAGCCTGCCTGCGGTGGCACGATGAGTTCGATGTCGCCGCAACTGGCCTTCTCGCGATGGCCATAGGCCATGAAGCCTATTTCCTCCTCGGCCGGGACCGATTGCAGCACGTTCCGCAGCGATTGACGGGCGATTTCGAGCTTGGGCTTGCCGTCGATCTGCGCCCACATCGAGCCGGAGGCATCGAGAATGACGATGACGCGATCGGCGGCGAAGCCGAACCCCGTCGTCCACAGCAACAGGGCCGCCGCAGCGACGCTCTGCACAAATCCCGCCATCAAAAATCTCCCCCGTCAGTCGCCGCCGCTCGGCGCCGGAAAGCTATTTGACGCCGGGTCGCGACACAAGCCCGGACGGAGTACGAAGCTGCGTCGCCTCTCTGCCAAACCCTCAATAGGCCGTGCGGCGTTCCTCGGAAGGCGGCCGGCCGAATTGCAGCCGGTAGCTCTGGGCAAAATAGGAATGCGAGGTGAAGCCGGTGGCGATTGCCACGTCGAGGATCGGCATGTTGGTCTGGCGCAGCAATTCGCGCGCCCGCTCGAGCCTGATCCGCATATAATAGCGCCCGGGCGTCACACTGAGATGGCGCAGGAACAGGCGCTCGACCTGGCGCACCGACAGGCCCGCCGACTTGGCGAGCTGCACCGCCGACAGCGGCTCGTCGAGATGGTCGGCCATCAGCTCGACGATGCGGCGCAGCTTCTCCGACTTGCCGGTCAGGTCGCGTTCCGGGCCGACGCGCTGGCGGTCCCCGGCCGAGCGGATGCGCTCATGCTGGAACTGGTTGGCGACGCCATTGGCGAGGCTCGAGCCGAAATCACCGCGCACGATCTCCAGCATCAGGTCGATCGATGTGGTGCCGCCGGCGCAGGTGTAGCGCTTGCGGTCGATCTCGAAGACGTTGCCGGTGCAGTTGATGTCCGGAAAGCGTTCGAGGAAGCCGGCGCGGTTTTCCCAATGGATGGTGCAGCGATAGCCATCGAGCTGGCCTGCTTCGGCAAGCAAATAGGAGCCGACCGAAAGCGCGCCGAGCGCATTGCCGCGCCGGCCCCAACTGCGCAGCGCTGCCAGCACCTTGCTCTTGCCGGGAAATTCCGTCGTCAGCCCGACCGAGACGAACAGGATATCGACCGGCGGCAGATCGGCAACCGCGTAGTCGATCTTGAGCGGCAGGCCGTTGGACGCCATGACGGCGTCGCCGTCGGCCGACACCGTAGTCCAGCCATAGAAATCGCGGCCGAGCAGCCGGTTGGCCGACCGGAACGTGTCGATTGCCGCGGCCAGCGAGAACATGGAGAACTTGTCGACCAACAGAAACCCGAACTGCCGCCCGCCCTGAACGGGATCATTGGTGACCGGCCGTTCTAAGGGAACAGTGAGGTTCGGCAAGGACGCTGCTTTCTGGTCAGAAGGAAGGCCGTTTCAATCCGGCTGCGAGATAGGCGGAAGCTAGCGTGTTGGCCATCAGCATGGCAATGGTCATCGGTCCGACGCCGCCAGGCACCGGCGTGATGGCGCCGGCCGCCTTCGCTGCTTCGGCAAAGGCGACGTCGCCGACGAGGCGCGTCTTGCCTTCGCCCTTTTCAGGTGCGGCGACGCGGTTGATGCCGACATCGATGACGGTGGCGCCAGGCTTGACCCAGTCGCCGCGGACCATTTCAGACCGGCCGACGGCGGCGACCAGAATATCGGCGGTGCGGGCAAGCGCCGGCAGGTCCCTGGTCCGGCTGTGTGCGATGGTGACGGTGCAATTGGCGGCAAGCAGAAGATTGGCCATCGGTTTGCCGACGATGTTCGAACGCCCGACGACGACCGCATTGAGACCGGACAGGTCCTTGCCGCGCACGCGTTCGATCAGCAGCATCGAGCCGGCCGGCGTGCAAGGCACGAAGGCGGTCTCGAGTTCGCCGGTGCCGAGCTTGCCGACATTGATGAAGTGGAAGCCGTCGACATCCTTCTCCGGCGCGATGGTCTGGATGATCTTGCCGGAATCGATATGGCCGGGAAGCGGAAGCTGCACGAGGATGCCGTTGATGGCCGGATCGGCGTTGAGCTGGCCGATGATCTTCAACAGGTCCGGCTCGGAGGTTTCGGCCGGCAGCGTGTGCTGAACCGAATGGAAGCCGCATTCCTTGGCGGTGCGGGATTTGGAGGCGACATAGACCTGGCTCGCCGGATCCTCGCCGACGATGACCACGGCGAGACCGGGCTGCCGTCCGACCTTTTCCGCCAGTTCGGCGGTCAGGGCCTTGACCCGCCGCACCACGTCTTCGGCGACGCTTTTTCCGTCAATCAACTCAGCCATGAACCACCCTCGACGCCTATCCCGTAAGCCTGCCGCGTTAAAACATCCATGCGGCGCGCTCCAGATATCTTTTATGCAGGCCGTTGCCCAGAACCATGCGCTGCGGGCAGACATGCAGCGCGGCATTTTCACGAAAATCGAGCCGGGCAATCCCGTCAATGCGCCGTCCCATGCCGTTAACTCGAAACCGGCATGTTTTATTCGACGCTCAGAAATAGCGGCGATGCGTGCGGTTTTCGGTGAGCTCGCGAACGACCTCGCGGAATTCGCGCAGGCTGGCGCGGATTTCCTCGATCTGGCTTTGCTGATCGGCGGCTTCCGAGGCCTGATTTGCCTTCCTCGACCAGGCCTGAGTACGGGCCGAATGCGGCGGCGTGGGTTGCTGCGGATAAGGTGCCCGACCGGCATAGAGCGGCTGCGGGTGGAACGCAGGTCGCATCGCTGCGGTGGAATTTGTCGCGGCGGAAGTCTCACCGGACGCCATCTCCTCCGGCGCTCTGCCAGGCATGAGCCGGCTCAGCGCCGACAACACGGCACCGATCGGACCAGGACGTTTGGTACGCGCGACCTCGACCGGCTGAGCGGGAGGCGGCGCTGCCCGGTATACTGCGTGATCGGCGGAACCGGCATCGGGGCCGCCAAGGGAGCCAGCGGGGTCGAAAAACCCATCGGCAGCTGCAGCCTCTTCCATCAGTATGGTGCCGGCCTTTGGCTCATCAGGATCGGGCTGGCTTATGCCGGCGGCTGCCAACAGGATCGGACTGGCACGCGCTTCGCGGCGCGAGCGGGCAAGACGATGGCGTGTGGCGGCATCCTCGCGCCATGACGGGCCTGCGCGGTCCTCTAGCGAAACCAGCGATGCTTCGTCCTCGCCGCGCACCGCCTCGACGAGCGACAGCAAGGACTGCTCGTTCCTCCAGTGTTCACGATTTTTCCTATAAGCCATGGTTTCTGGAGCCTTCCCCTCGGGCTGGGACGTAGCGACCGCCACTGGTTAAGCGATGCTAAACAGGCATAGGAAATAAAAGGTTAATTTGGTCGCCGCGCGGCAGCGCGACTACATGCGCATCCCAACCGCAAGGTCGGGGTTTTCGCCTGATCACGGTCCCAACAGGGCTTCCCCGCCCTGCCGCGAACGTCTATGGGGAAGCCATCTCTATGGGAGGCTTTTGATGACGATCAGGCTTGTTCTCGCCGGTTGCGGCAATATGGGCTACGCCATGCTCTCGGGCTGGCTGAAAGCCGGCAAGCTCGCTCCGGCTGCGGTGTTCGTGGTCGAGCCCAATGCCGAGTTGCGCAAGCGTGCCGAAGCACTGGGCTGCGCTGCTGCCGCGGATGCCGGCGCCATCCCGGCGGACGCCGTGCCGACCGTCGTCGTCATTGCGGTGAAGCCGCAGGTGATCCGCGACGTGACGGCTGGTTACATCCGCTTCAACGATGGCCGGACCACCTTCCTTAGCATCGCCGCCGGAACGCCGGTGGCCACGTTTGAAGGTATTCTCGGCGACCGCGCGCCGATCGTGCGCTGCATGCCCAACACGCCGGCGGCGATCGGCAAGGGCATGATGGTGGTGTTTTCCAACAGGCTGGTTTCCGACGAGACTAAACGCTTCGTCGCCGACCTGCTTTCGGCGAGCGGGCACGTGGCCGATATCGACGACGAAGCCCTGATGGATGCGGTGACGGCGGTTTCCGGGTCGGGGCCGGCGTATATCTTCCATTTCATCGAAGCGCTGACCGTGGCCGCCGAGAAAGCCGGCCTGCCGACCGGGACTGCCAAGCTCTTGGCCATGCAGACGGTCTACGGCGCCGCATCGCTGGCCGCCGAAAGCGGCGAGGAGCCGGGCGTGCTCAGGCAGCAGGTGACCAGCCCCAACGGCACCACGGCTGCGGCCCTTGCAGTACTGATGGGCGAGGACCGGCTGACGCGCCTGCTCACCGAGGCGGTGGAAGCGGCGCGGCTGCGGTCTATCGAGCTGGGGAAGTAGGGCTTCTGGGGGAGCCGGTCGGCGGTGATGGTCGACCGTTCCTTTCGGCAATAGCAACCGGTAGAAAAGCCGTTACGCGGCGTTCCTTCGCGCCCTCCACTGTCCTGCCGACATCAAAATCGCGATAGCCTAGAATGTCGACAGATATCAGCGATGTCCCCACAAGTCGTCGATCTCGTCCTTGTTCACGGGCCGCCCGTCTTTGCCGGCTTTGGCTTTGAGATCATCGGCAATGGCCGCGAGCCGCTCTGCCAGAGAAGGGCGTCCATTTTCCCGCTTCAACTCGGATTCACGGACCTCAGCCATCACCAAGATTCCCATACAGCATCTCGTCCTGCAGCCGGCGCAAGGCGAACAGCCCGGTCGTCGGGTCGGGCGCGGCATTGTCGGCGGTGAGCAATTCGCCTTTCCTCACCGGTTTCAGCACCTTGCCGCCTTCGAGCAGACCGACTGGCACGGCGCGATGGGCGCGGGCCTGTTCGACGGTCATGGTCCAGGAGCGGTAGCAGGTCTCGCCGATCGCATCGAAAACCTCGCCTGCCGCCAGATCGCGCTTGGCCACGGCGCAGACCTCGGCCACCGGCCGCGGCAGCGGCACCATGTCGGGCTTGCCGTAAAGCGCGATGCGAGCGGCCGTCAGCGGCACTTCCAGCGAGGTCAGATGGTAGGGTCTGAAGAAGCTGTAATAGGGACCGTGGCCGATATGCAGATCGTCCATGCGCTCGATGATGCGCGGATGCGTCGCCTCGACGATGACGAAGACCCCGGGCGCCACGCCCTTGCCGACGGTGTAGTCGACGACGCCCTTCTTCGACAGAATGCCGCCCTGCTCGCGCGGGATCAGCACCTTGACCAGCTCGTCGCGATCGGCCTTGGGCCCGTGCATGCCGGGAACGTCGGGCACCAGCCCGGTGGCGTTGGCAATGGCGCACATCTCGACCATGGTTTTCGAGCCGTCGACGAACTCGACCAGCATGCGCGGATTCATGTTGCGGCGCAGCGCCTCCTCGCGGTAGTCGTCGGGAACGGCGTCGTGGTTGAGAGGGTTGTTCTTGCCCTTGCCGGCGGAGACGATGGTGTAGCCGAGCGCCGAAGCGAACTCGATCAGCTCCATGCAGCTCGACGGCTCGTCGCCAGCGCCGACCGAATAGACGACGCCGAGCCGGTCGGCCTGCTGCTTTAGATAGCAGCCGATGGTAACGTCGGCCTCGACATTCATCATCACCAGGTGCTTGCCGTGCTGCATCGCCATCAGGTCGAAATCGGCGGCGACCCCGGGCTTGCCGGTGGCATCGATGACGACATCGATGAGCGGATTGGTGACCAGCATCTCGTTCGAGGTGATGGCGATCTTGCCGCTTTCGATCGCCTGGCTGACCTTCGAAGCGCTGTCCGCTTCGGCTGCCATCGCCTGGTCGCCATAAGCAATGCGGATGGCCTCACGCGCCGTATGCGGGCGGCGCGTCGAGATCGCGCAAACCGAAATGCCCGGCATCAGCATGCCTTGCGTCACCAGGTCGGTGCCCATCTCGCCAGAACCAATGACGCCGATGCGCACCGGGCGGCCTTCCGCGGCACGCTTGGCAAGATCGCGGGCAAGCCCGGTCAAGGCGACATTGGTCATACTGGAAACGTCCACTGCTTTTTGATTTGAAGCGGGAATAGCAGGGAACGGCAACCCATTGCCAATCGAAACCGGCCGCGGCGGTCTTTTCTTGCGCATGACCCCGGAAACCAGAATTGTTCCTATGAAGACATGCACCCGGCCGAAGGACTAACGAGGGTCCTGTGGCGCCAAAGGCCCGCGTTGAAGCGGCGGAACGGGCCGTTAAGCCCGGATGGATCGCAGCCAAGAAATGTACGGAAATTCTTAGTCATTCTTTTATGCAATCCTGCTTTAATAGGGAAATGGACTGGCGTGCCCGCATTTTTAGGTGTTTTTTCCGCGCTATGCGACCGATCGGCGAGAGCGGCAACGTTGCTACTATTTTTGCTCTGTCTTTGCCGATTGTCGTCGGCGGTGCGGGCCTCGGTATCGAGACTTCCTATTGGTATTACAGCAGCCTGA
>NZ_JAMYLR010000075.1:0-15522 GCF_040318155.1 Mesorhizobium sp. M1307
CGAAGAGTACGGGTTCTTCTACCTTGAGCACGGCATCCCGAAAGACCGGATCGCACAAGCGATCCAGGCTTCCCGGCAGTTCTTCATACAGCCAGTCCAACAAGAACATGCCAATCGTTGCGCCGACTCTCTTGCTAAACAAAGGTGTACTCATGTCTAAGGATATCGTAGCCAAACTGGATGACAAGCTGCGCGCGAAACGCGAAAGCTTTGATAAGCTTCCGGTGGTTGACATCGCGCCGCTTCTCGATGGCAGCAATAAGCAGAAGGTGGCGAAGGAGATACGTTGGGCGTTGTCGAACACTGGGTTCATGTACGTGAAGAACCACAGTATTCCGCAGGAGTTTGTGGATTCGGTGTTCAATGTGAGCCGTCAGTTCTTTGATCTTCCCACGTCGCATAAGATGGCATTGCATATCAGCAAATCCGATGTGGCCTTTCGCGGATACGTTGAGCCGTTCGGGGAAAATACCGATCCGGGCAAGACGAAAGACTTGAAGGAGTGCTTTGACATCGGACCTGAACGCTCCACGTTGGAAGGCCCGTTTCTTGGCCCCAACCAGTGGCCCTCAGGTCTGCCCGAATTTCGGGAATTGACGTACGGCTACCATCAAAAGATGGTTGACCTCGCGAAAATACTCTTGAGGGGCATCGCGCTCAGTCTGGACCTGTCGGAAAGCTATTTCGAGAACTTTACGCGGGATCCGATCAGCGTTCAGCGCCTACTCCATTACCCGCCTCAGAGTGGTTATGTCAGCGAAGAGATCATCGGCATTGGCGCCCATACGGATTACGGCAACCTTGCCATCCTGGCGCAGGACGACGTGGGTGGTCTTCAGGTCATGAATCGACATGGCGATTGGGTCGAGGGCATTCCGATCCACGGCACATTTGTAATTAACATTGGCGATTTGATTCAACGGCTCACGAACGATCTCTATCTGGCGAACATGCACCGTGTCGTAAATATCTCGGGGCGCGAGCGATACTCAATCCCCTTCTTTATCGATGCTGATTTCAACGCCATCATCGAACCATTGCCATCATGTGTCACGGACAGCAACCCACTTCGCTACACGCCGGTGACGTGCGGCGAGCACAAATTCGCGCGTTTCACAGCAAGTTACGCTCACTTGGCCAAAGCGCGAGGAAGCGGACAGGCAATTGTGGTGCCCCCACGCTGAAAACCTCGGCAGGGAAACGACGGCGGAAACATTTTTGGGTGACGGGGCTTCTTCATGCTCCTGTACAGTGGTCGGATCCCACATAGTGAATACGGAAGTCCGCGCATGTCTCCCCAAATACCTTGTGGCTGTAGTTGGACAAGAGTGTCCGAAACCCGACGAAAAGGTCGCCATGAGCAGGCTTCGTATGGGGGCGGTTGCGCACTTAAACGGCGCGCCAATTCGGCACGCAACTTGCTAGGATGGCGGCGACGGGCGCAATCCGTTAAGGCGTGTGATTGGTCAAAATGACGGCGGTCTTTTGGGCCAGCGGATGAGGAGGATACGTGTTGTTTGTCCTCGACTCCCGATCTGATCGGATTCTTCAATGGTTCCTCAGCATTACGATCTCCCGTCACTGTCTGCTCTCACGGCATTCGAGGCCTCAGCACGCCATCTCTCATTCAAGCTTGCGGCTTCCGAATTGGGCATGACATCGGGAGAAATCAGCTGGCAGATCAAAGCCATTGAGGACGACCTGGGTGTTTCGCTGTTTGTGAGGCGAGGAACCGGCGTGGTGCTTACCAGCGCCGGCAAAGACATTTATAGCGTGCTGGCAACGTGCCTTTCCAAGGCGTCCAATGTTGTCAGGGCCATTAAACGCCATGGTTCCCGGAGTGCCGCAATGCCACCAGCGACGCGTTCGCGTCGATGTCGTTGACGCGCGCATGCCGCGCTGTTGGTCACTGCATGCTAGTCTCTCATGTGCTTGGGGCGAGTGTGCAAAGCAGTCGGATTGGCTGGACCTGCACAGGGCCGGGGATGGAACTCAGAGACGACGGTTGATCAGACTCTCATCCGCGGGTTGGATGCGGATTGGCTCGGCCACATAACTAGCGACGGGAGTTCCCCACCGTGGCCGCATCCCCGGCACTGCGCCCGGGTCGGGTCGAGACTCGTCTATGAAGAAGGCGGCCATCTCGCGCGCGATCGCGGCCACGACCACCATGGCATCTTGCTAGCGGCGCTGAGGCGACTATAGCGAGCGCACTAGACGTAAAACTTCTCTGATCCGGCGCATCGACAAATCTCTGGTTGGCATCAGGCTTCCTCGTCTTGAACGAGGCATCCTGTAGACTGGCTGAGTTGCGGGAGCGTCCCGCACCTTCGAAAAGCTGCTCACGCTTGTCTGAAATCGTTGCTCATGATCCCGTGAAATCCGTGCTTTACGATGCGGTGAAATCCGTGCTCACGCTCGTCTGAAATACGCAGATATCCGGGCTGTCGCGATCCATAGATCTTGATGCGAGCATCTTCCCCTCTACCGAAAGCCGCCTGCGCCTCGTCAGGGCCTTGGCTGTCGAACCCAATCGAAAACTGGATGGAGGCCAACCGCTACATCAACACGGATGATCTGCGCGAGCACAAGAAGCTCGCTCTGTGCCAAGCCGCATGACCAGCATCATGGCCGCCCATTTGCAGACCTTGACGCACACAACCCGCTCTGCGATCCACAACGCCATACTGAGCGTGCTGCGACGGGGAAAAATCGCGACGCGCTTCGCCAAAATCATTCGCCACGTCTGCGATCCGCCAAGACGGCGCAAAAGCCAATCCGCCGGAGCAAAGATAGCCGTCGTGCCTCCCTATGGTGGTCCCGCCTGTTCATTGGTCGTCATCATGACGTCACCTCAGAGGACGAGAAAAGATTGTTGAGGCACGGGTGCGAGCTGCTTCGGTCGTTCGCTGGATCCAAAAGCACCGTACGTGGAGAAAGCTCTCCATCATGCAAGGCGAGAAGGTGCTGGCCTACTTCCTTGTCCGTTGCCGTGAGCCGATGATTCAGACGAAGAAAGTCCATCCAGGTCGGCGTGCGGAATGTCTCTGTCCAAACGGCATTTGGAGGTATCGCTGGAGCGTCCAGTTCCGTACACCGGCACGGCTAAGAGCGCGGCGTTTGCGCGCATGGACCCGAGAAAGGCGTCGACATTCTTCTCGGAAATGGAATAATCGAGCTTGACAACAATAGGACCACTCCTTGGCTCAAATCGAGTGCCAGCTCCGGAGCGAGAAATCCGAACTTTCCTGATCCGCTTCTTCCCATCGACGGACCGGCATCACCATTCCCACTGCTGCAACCAGCAACAGACCCCCCGCCGCGCCCTCCAAAGCCCACGTTAAGGAGTAGTTCTGCGCTACAGAACCCCAAATCCAGGTGCCGGCAGCCATGCCGCCAGCGCTCAAGGGCGTAGTAGATCGAGAGCGTCCGGCCGACCCCCCACCTTGGGCTTGCCAACTGGACCGACACATCAATGGCCGTCCAGGTGACAAGCCAGCCCGCGCCACCGAATGCCAACGAAATGACTGCCACAGCCACCGACGGTGTAAGTGCACGGGAGAGGCTACACGCTGCACAGCGACAGAGGCGAACGCCACCAGCTGTTTTGAGATGTAAATCGCGTCAGAAGCCGTTGGTCATGCCCGCAAAGCCCGCATGCCGAATGGCACGCTGATCATTCCGGCCCTTGCCGGAGAGTGCGTCGACCAATGCCGTCAGCTACACCACAGAGACACGATCCGCGCGGCGTAACGAATCCTCGTCCCGGACCATGACTTCCCCAACTTTACGCGGAGAGAACCGCAGGGCATTTAGCGGCGCACGATCAAAGGGTCGGTGCCAATTTAGCACGGGTCGAAGCTTTACAGCCGATGCAAAAAAGTCTCTTGCCCATTGACTTTTATTCGAGTGGCTATTCTGAGCGACCATGCTGGCGGCAGTGGAAAGCGGTGTCGATGCGATCGGCGCGGCGATGGATTCTAACTCCGGCAACACCTCGCAACCTTGCCTCGGCTCGATGGTCGAGGCGCTGAAGCGCGCCGACCGCGATCCGGAGCTCGATCCGCAGGGGATTCGCCAGGTCTCGTTCTATTGGGAAGCGATGCGCAACCAGTACGCCGCCTTCGAAAGTAAATCCTTGCCGACGGCCGGACACGGTTGCGGCCTTTATCGGAAAGCCGGTACTCGGAACCGGCTGCACGTTCCGCCTCCGAAGGGGTACTGGGCGGCGAATTCAAGGGGTGCTCGACAAATATGACCTCTTGCTTATCGCGAATGAAGTGGTCTGCGGCTTCGCGCGGACCGGCGAGAAGTTCGGCTCCCACCAATATGGCAAGCGACCCTGCCCATTTCCGGTTCGATTATCGGCGACCGCGTCTGGTCGGTCTTGGAACAAGGAACTGAGAAGCACGGCCCTCTGGGCCATGGCTGGACATACTCTGGGCACACGCTCTGCGCGGCGGCCGCCCTTGCCAACATTCAGGGTACTTAAGGAAAGGAACATCTTGGAGCATGTCCGGGATGTCGGACCCTATTGGCTTTCCCGCATGAAAGCCGAACGACATATCGCGCCCTGAAACTGAGGGCGCAAATGAGGCCGACGATGCGTCCGCCGTTTCGCCGCATCTACGGGGGAGACTCAATGTGGGGCGCTTGAGGTTGGAAGGATAGAAAGGGCGGCCCCACGGCGATAGGACCTCGGGCAGTTGCCGGTAGGCCCACCTTAGAAATCCAGGCAGATTAGACGTCCGATCGCCTGTCCAATCATGTTGATCGAAAGGGGCATTGGACATCTCGCGGCGGAAGAGTTGCCGAATCAGCGCTGCTCGCCGTCCCATCTTGTTCCTTCGGCCCTACCTGGTCGTCTTTTTTGTCTGTTGCACGCGGAACGGGCAGGCTGTCGGCCATGGCGGGGACGTAAAGACCTGACTGCTAGGCTTTTTTTGGAGGACCTTTCCGTGGCTGATCGCAGAACACAATGCAGGAACGGTATCAGCCAGCTCCCAGCGCCCGGAGCGGCTTAGCTTACTCGCATCCGGATCTGAGATGACGTCCCGCAAGCTGTGCAGGAACTTGCTCGCTTCAACTCCGTCGACCGCGCGATGGTCGACCGATAGCAAGTCAGCATTTTAGCGACTTGCATATTGCGGCGAGACGGGACCTCGCGATTCCTGTGGCCAGAATGGCGCGCACAAAGGCTCTGGTCAACCAAACATTACTGTACAATTGGCGGTGCGCAAAAAAGTAACGTGGCTGGTGAAATTGTTTCGCCTGTTTAGCGAAGGATCCTCGCGTATAAAGTTTGGATCTAAGCTGAATGGAGTCAGTCATGTCCTTCGAAGGCATCATTCCGCCCGTCACAACGCCCTTTCATGCGGACGGATCGATCGATCGCGACGGTTTCTGCGTTATGATCGAGCATCTAGTCGCGTCAGGTGTACACGGCATCATTGTCGGTGGCACGACCGGCGAATACTACGCTCACGCGCGCGATGAACGCGTGGGCTTACTGAAGCTTGCCAGGAGCTCGGTAAAGGGAAAGGTGCCGCTGATCGCCGGCGTCGGCGCCATCCGCACCGAAGACTGCATCGAATATGCACTGGTCGCCAAGGACCTGAAGTACGATGGCATCCTAATCGGGTCGCCGTACTATGCTGCCCCTACGCAGCTCGAGCTTGCCAATCATGCGCTGGCGATCGACAAGGCGGCCAATCTGCCTGTGATGCTTTACAATTATCCCGGGCGCACCGGCACGATGATGGACCTCGAGTTCCTGGACCGGGTCGGTCGCAGTTCCAATTTCTGCGCCATCAAGGAGTCGAGCGGCAGCATGAACCAGCTGCACGCACTGGCCCGTGACTATCCGCACGTTGATCTGTTCTGCGGCATGGATGATCAGGCCCTCGAATTCTTCGCCTGGGGCGCAAAAGGATGGGTCTGCGGCGCTGGCAACTGCCTGCCGGCAGAGCATCTCGCGCTGTACGAAGCCTGCGTGATCGAGAAGGATTTCACCAAGGGCCGCCAGATCATGTCGGCGCTTCTGCCTCTGATGAGGCTTCTCGAACAGGGCGGCAAGTTCGTCCAGAGCATCAAGTTTGGGTGCGAATTGGCTGGATTGCCGGCTGGGCCCGTGCGCCGGCCGATGCGGGCGATCGACGACGAACAGAAGCGGGAACTCGAGTCGACGATTCGCACCCTTAAGGCAGTGATCTCGTCAATCAGTACAAAATCCCAGAAGAGGGCTTCCGAGAATGTCATCGCTATTAACGCGTGATGAGTACCAGAACCTGGCGGAGAGCCTGCCGCTGCCGACCAACGCAGTGATCGACGGCAAGGCGCGGGCAGCACAATCTGGGGATACCTTCGAGACCATTAACCCTGCGACGGGGCAGGTAATCGCCAGGATAGCGTCCTGCGATGAGGCCGACGTCGACCTTGCGGTCGAGAAGGCACTGCTGGCGTTTGAATCGGGCGTCTGGTCGCGTGCGCATCCGAGCGAGCGCAAGCGCGTTCTGCGGCGGCTGGTGAAACTCATGGAGCGCAACGCCCATGAACTGGCTGTGCTTGAGACGCTCGAAAGCGGCAAGCCGATCTATGACGTCGCAACCACAGACATTCCCGAGGCGCTCCATTGCCTGGAATGGCACGCTGAAGCCACCGACAAGCTCTACGGTCAGACGTCACCATCAGGTGACGATGTCGTGTCAATGATTGTGCGCCAGCCGCTTGGCGTGGTCGCCTGCGTTCTGCCCTGGAATTTCCCGATCCTGATGCTTGCCTGGAAGATCGGTCCGGCACTTGCGACGGGCAATTCCGTCATTGTCAAGCCAGCCGAGCAGACCAACATGTCGACGTTGCGGATCGCCGAGTTGGCGCATGAGGCCGGATTACCGCCAGGCGTCCTGCAGATCGTCACCGGTCCGGGCGAAGTGACCGGCAAGGCACTCGGCATGCATCCCGATATTGATATGGTCGCCTTCACCGGATCCACTGATGTCGGCCGAAAATTCCTGGAATATTCCGCCAAGTCCAACCTCAAGCGTATCGTACTCGAATGCGGCGGAAAGAACCCTTGCATCGTGCTCGATGACGCCGAGAACTTGGACGTTGTCGCACAGCACGTCACCCAAGCTGTCTTTTGGAACATGGGCGAGAACTGCTCGTCCAATTCCCGCCTGATCGTTCACGAGAAGATCAAGGACCGCTTGGTGGAAACGGTCCTCCACAAGCTCAAGGAATGGCCTTTGGGCGAGCCGTTGGATCCAGGCAATCGGCTCGGCGCAATCGTGTCGAAGGAGCAGTTCGACCGAATCATGGGCTACATCAAGAAGGGGCGGGCGGAAGGCGCCAGGATCGTCACCGGCGGCAACGCCCACAAGCATAGCAAAGGCTATTTCATCGAGCCGACCGTATTCGACGATGTCACGCCCGAAATGGCGATTGCGCGAGAAGAGATTTTCGGTCCAGTGCTGTCGGTGATCAAAGTGGCCAACGCTGACGAGGCGCTTCGGGTCGCCAATGATACGCCATACGGGCTTGCAGCGTCGATCTTTACCGCCAATCTTGGCAAGGCGCATCGCATCGCAAGGGACATTCGCGTCGGGACGGTGACCATCAACTGCTACGGCGAAGGAGACGTCACGACCCCCTTCGGCGGCTTCAAGCTGTCGGGTTTCGGGGGACGAGACAAGTCATTGCATGCCCACGACCAATATACAGAACTCAAGACCATCTGGGCGGACATTTCCGATCCTAAAGTCTCGCGTTCGGTAGACTAGCCTGGTTGCACAGATGAGCGATTATGAGGCTATCCGCACGCCTGCGGACACGTCCATGCCGGGCTGGTACGGTATTCTGCCGCCTCCCAAGGCACCTGAGGTGCTGCGCGGCCGTCACAAGGCGGACTGGCTCATTGTAGGAGCTGGGTTTGCTGGCTTGACGGCCGCGCGGCGCCTCTCACAACTGGTGCCGAACGAGCGCATAGTGGTGGTCGATGCTCAGCGCGTCGGCTGGGGTGCTGCCGGGCGCAACTCCGGCTTCATGATCGATCTTCCGCACGAGCTCGGTGGGGAGAACTACGGCGGAAGCCAGGACCACGATCGCAAGCGCATCCGCATGAACCGGGCCGCGATCGAATTCTCTGCTGCGGCCGCCGACGAATATGGGTTGCAGAAATTCTTCGTTCGGGCCGGCAAATACCATGGAGCTGCAACTGATCACGGTGTTGCCGTCCTGCGCGAATTCGAACAGCACCTGATGGGGCTAGGCGAGCCATTCGAGCGACTCGACGGGCCGGGGTTGAAGGAAATCACCGGAACCGACTTCTTCGTTGGCGGTACCTTCACGCCGGGAACGGTAATGGCACAGCCGGCCGGCTTCATCCGTGGACTCGCCGAAGGCTTGTCAAGGCGTGTGCAGCTATTCGAGAATTCACCGGTCACATCTTTGCGGACCGGCAAACTGCACACTGCCAAGACGGCTGAGGGCGAGATCAAAGCGCCGCGGTTGATACTGACAGTCAACGGTCATCTCGAAAGCTTTGGTTTCTTCAAGAAACGTCTGCTGCATGTGTTCACCTACGCCAGCATGACGAGGCCGCTCTCCAAGTGCGAACAGGCAGATCTGGGCGGTGAGCCGCATTGGGGCTTGATCCCGGCCGACCCGATGGGATCAACCATCCGCAGGATCGGCGACCGGATCGTCGTCCGCAACACCTTCACCTACAATCCGGACATGTCCAGCAGTGAGAAGCAGATCCGTCGGATCGGCGCAGTGCACGATCGATCATTTGAGGCGCGCTTTCCGATGCTGGGTGAAATACCGATGGAATTTCGCTGGGGAGGCCACTTATGTCTCTCCCTCAATTCCGCGCCCGCATTCGGCGAAATTGAAGACAGAGTCTTCGTAGCCGGATGCTGCAATGGCCTCGGAACGGTGCAAGGCACCCTCTACGGGATGTTGGCTGCTGATCTTGCCGTTGGCAGCAATGAACGAATGGTTAAGGACGCGTTGAACGAGCCAACTCCGGTGCGGCTCTATCCGAAGCCGATCATATCGATCGGAGCCCCCCTAAAGCTTTGGGCGATGCAGCGGCGCGCTGGACGCGAGCTGTAGCAATCAAACTGCCGGCTCTTCGACACAGACCTCTATCAACCATGTCCGGAAGAGCTCGGCCGCAGGCGAGAGCGTTCGATTATCGTTCCAGGTGAGATAATATCCTCCGGGCGCAGGCAGCTCGAGATCGGTAATCCTGACCAGCTTGTCCTCTTCTATCAGCGGCCGCACCAGCCGGTGCCAACCTACCGCAACACCTTGATTCGCCTGGGCCGCCTGCAAAGTCACGAAGAACTTGCCGAACCTGCGACCACGGGGCGCGCCGTGGGGAATTCCGGCGCGGCGCAGAACTTCGTCCCAGTCAGGCCATTCGGGATCGACCCAGTTGACGTGCAGGAGTGGAAGCTCGGACAGCGACTCTGCCGTGGCATCGCGGTGCTCTCGAGCGAAATCAGGGCCGCAGACAGGATAGATGACATCGTCAAAAAGGCGTTCGCTGGTTTCGTCGGACCACGAACCAAATCCATAACGGATGCGCAACTCCACTTCAGCGCGCCGGTAGTCTCTCGAATTGTCAGAAATAAGATGATCGACCGCAATGTCAGGATAGCGATCCCAAAAGCCGGGCATGCGAGGTATCAACCACATCGATGCAAATGCATCTGAACAGGCAACGGTAACATTTTTGGAGCGATCGCCGCGCTTGACGGTTCTCACAACCTCGGAGGCTTTCGAAAAACCGCTTGCTAGCACAGCATAAAGATCTTCCCCGGCGCTGGTGAGCATGACACCACTCCCAAGCCGTACGAAAAGAGGAACGCCGATCTCCTCCTCAATGGCTTTGATTTGCCGACTAACCGCGCCTGGCGTTACGTTGAGCTCGGAGGCCGCAAGTTTGAACGATAGGTGCCTGGCGGATGCCTCGAACACCGCCAGGGCAGTCAAGGAGGGCAGGTCGTAATAGCGGCGAACCATCTCAAGCTCCAAAAACTGCGATGATTGCGCGGCGCGACACCTTAAGCAAGAGGCGCTCAAGACGTCGGAACCCCACCTTGCAGGGCGGTGCGATAGCCTGGATTGCCTGTTGCCGCAATCCCAAACCTTTTTGCGGGGAAGATTAAGAAAACCGCGCACATCGCCGTTCGCGATATGCGACGCCGTCGCATACGCGCACCATCATCACCTTGCCCGAAGAGATGCGTCGTTCGCTGACCTGGGATCAGGGAGCCGAAATGGCTCAGCACGATCGTCTCAAAATCGACGCGGGTGTCCAAGTCTACTTCCGCGATCTGCAATCCCCATGGCAGCGCGGCACCAACGAGAACACCAATGGGCTGCTGCATCAGTACTTCCCGAAAGGCACCGACCTGAGCATCAACAGCGCCGACGAGATCGCCGCCGTGGCAGCGGCCCTCAATGCCGGCCGATAAAGACCCTGGGTTGGAAAACGCCGGCAGAGGGGCTTGACGAGTTGCTGCCATGAGCGACCACAATTGATGTTGCGACGACGGTTTGAATCCGCCCAATAGGCCGGACTCCTCTACCTTAACGTTCTCGCCGAGCACGATCTTATTAGATCGATGGGCCGAGGCAATCCCTACGATAATGCGAAAGCGGAAAGCTTCATGAAGACGATGAAGGTCGAAGCCGTCTATCCGATGGGCCTACGAAACCTTCGCCGACGTCGCTGAGGACCTTCCCCGCTTGATTGATGAGGTTTACAACACCCGTCGATTGCACTCAGCGCTCGGCTATCTCAGCCCGCAACAGTTCGAGAACCAACACGCCCGGCAGATGGTCAAAACCGCGGCTTGACCCTTTCCGATCTGAGGGGCGCACTCCATATATAGGTCGAACTTTGCGCGGCAAGGTGGCTCGACTGTGTCACCCTTGTGATCATGGAGCGGCCGGAGGTAACGGGTAAGCGAGCTTCATACTTTCCGTTTGGAACGGCTCACACCGACTAGCTTTCGAGCCGGGTTCAATGGAACGGGGGCCGAGTGTTCTGGAGCAATGCCAGCGACCTTTAGGCCGGAGGCCTATTGCGAGCAACTCATCGAGGACTTCATCCGAACCAACGGACGGCTGTACCTACCCGTCAACAACACCGGCATTATCCATGGCTGACAAACTGGCAGGCAAGATTGCGATTGTGACCGGCGGTGGGCGCGGCATTGGCGCGTGCAACACCCAGCGCTTTGCGGAGGAGGAAGCAATGGGTCGCCATCCTACAGAGGAACGCGGCGCCTGAGACGATGCTGAACGAGCGCTTGTTCTATGTGCAGGCGGACCTTTCGACGTTCCATGAAATTAGCTCCGCCGTCCAGACTGTGATCGAGCAGTTTGGCGGTTTGGACATCCTCGTCAACAACGCCGGGCTAACGTTCGAGAAGAGTGTCGACGAGATGACCGAGGCGGACTGGGCCAGATGATGGTCATCAATCTGAAAAGTCCATTCCTATTGACAAAGGCGGCAATGCCGCATCTTCGGAAGCGGGTAGTGCAAGCATCGTCAACATCGCTCGATCGAAGGGCTGGCGTCCAATCCCGGGCATTCCGCCTCGAAAGCGGGCATGCACGGCTTAACGGCGGCGGTCGTCATTGACCATGGGCACGTGGGGATTCGATGCAATGCCATCGCGCCCGGTTGGATCACCTCCGACCTGAGCGATCAGCGACAGAATGGCCGACAGCGCTCGCATCCGCAGGAACTGCTCACAATGCATCCAGTCGGGCGTCTTGGCGAGCCGACAGATGTCGGCAATCTCGCTGTCTGGCTCGCCTCGGAAGAAAGCGCCTTCGTGACCGGTCAGGTCTACGTCATCGATGGCGGCCGCACCAAAAAACTGCCGCTGCCGATTGAGTGAATAGGCGGAGTCCCCGCCGATGGCTCCGCTTTGTCTGGCAGCTGGATCGAACCTTGTCGCTGATGCGCGTGACACGCGATTGACCTGCAGGCGGGCGCCGACTATGGATGCGATGATGACCTTCAACAATCACGGCAGCGCTTTGATTGACGCCTGCTATGAACGAGCGCTACCATTACGACAGCTCGACCCACAGATCAGAAGGTCGAATGACTGGCGAGCTTCGCTGCGATAGTGTCTCACGTACGCCGGCTTTCAGGACTCCTCGCGTGACCCGGCCGACCGGGGCCGAAATAAAGTCACTCGTCACGCTATTTTTTTACGCCCCCTCCCGGGGGGAAGTCATGTTACCTCTTACTACTGAACCAGTTCAGAAATCTGGAACGGGGAACGAAAATGAACGGATGTGGCCTTTTGAATCCGTTTGATTGCGGGAAATTGCCGCTCGCCGCATGGGTAAGCGATGCATTACGTTGGACAGTTGAAAACTATCGGCCTTTCTTCCAAACAGTTAAGACGCCGTTTGACACAGTCCTGCAGTCGCTCACCCATTTCATGACCGCCGCACCGCCTACGCTGGTTATCGTGGTCATCGCGTCGCTGGCGTGGCAGCTTGCAGGCTGGCGGCTAGCCGCTTCAATATCGGCTATTCTCGTCTCTGTAGGATTTATCGGCGTTTGGCCCGAAACCATGATTACACTGGCCATCGTGCTTACCGCGCTGGTCTTTTCGTTGTCTATCGGCCTTCCACTCGGGATTCTGTCAACCCGGTCCGAGTTATTATATAAGATGCTAAGGCCAATTCTCGATGGAATGCAAACGATCCCAGCCTTCGTTTATCTGGTTCCCGTTGTCATGCTGTTCGGCATAGGCAACGTGCCCGGTGTGATCGTCACCGTGATCTTTGCCGTCGCACCGGTGATCCGGTTGACTTATTTGGGCATCCGCCAGGTGCCGGAAGAGGTCAATGAAGCTATGCGCGCTTTTGGCGCGACCGATCGTCAATTGCTGTGGAAAGCTCAACTTCCTTTGGCGCTGCCCACAATCATGGCAGGTGTGAATCAAACGCTGATGATGTCCCTGTCCATGGTGGTGGTCGCCTCGATGATCGCAGTTGGCGGACTCGGCCAGATGGTGCTTCGTGGCATTGGCCGCCTCGATGTTGGGCTCGCCAGTATAGGAGGCCTCGGCATTGTCGCGCTGGCGATCATTCTCGATCGGATGACGCAAGCCCTCGCCCAGCCTCGAAGGCGTCCAGGGGAAATCTGGGCCCGCGGACCAGCTGCGGCGCTCCGTTACGCGATGCGCACCTTTCGAGCGTCTTCCAGCCGGCCCCCGGCGGCTGAAGCTGAATGAACAGAGGTGTTGAATGAGCCAGCCCGTTGTTCAGTGTTCCGGCATCTGGAAGATCTTCGGAAGTAACGCTAAAGCCGCCCTTCAGGCTATTCGGGAACAAGGACTTTCCAAGTCTGAGGTATTAAAAAAGTACGGAGCTGTCATTGCGGTTGCTGACGTGACCTTCTCCGTGGCGGAGGGGGAAATTTTTTGCATAATGGGTTTATCCGGTTCGGGCAAGTCGACCCTGATCAGACACATCAACCGCTTAGTGGAGCCCACCGATGGCGAAATCATTGTAGCTGGGCGCAATGTAAGTCGACTAATCAACTCTCAACTCCGCGATCTACGCTCTACGAGCGTTGGGATGGTATTTCAAAACATGGCGTTGTTGCCCCATCGCAGCGTTCAAGACAACGTCGCTCTGAGCCTTGAGTTGCGTGGTGTCGGCAAGGCCCAGCGGTTGCACACCGCAAAGGAAAAGCTTGAGCTCGTAGGCTTGGAAGAGTGGGCGTCGAGATTTCCCGATGAGTTATCCGGCGGCATGAAACAACGTGTCGGCTTGGCTCGGGCTATGGCGGCAGACCCCGAAATCCTTTTGATGGACGAGCCCTTTTCTGCTCTTGATCCGTTGATTCGCCGCCAACTTCAGCAGCAGTTCCTGGAACTCGCCAAGGTCGTCAAAAAGACCACCATCTTCATCACTCACGATCTCGATGAAGCAATTAGGCTAGGTACTCATATTGCGATCATGAAGGACGGCAGGTTCGTCCAGATTGGAACCCCGGAGGAAATTGTCACAGAACCCGCGGACGAGTACGTCGCAGACTTTGTGAAGGGCATTTCGAGGCTTGAACTTGTGACCGCTCGCAGGATCATGACACCGATTCCGAACCCATCAGCCATGGCGCATCACAATGGAGCAACGGTGGCAGCTACCGACAAGATCGGTGCCATAATCGATTTGGCAACCCATCATAGTGGGGACATAACTGTGATGGACGACAAGCAGCCAGTGGGCACGATATCGCGTCGTGATCTGCTCATCGGCATCCGAGGTTGAGCGAAAGTCCAGGGGACCCCTCGAGTTGGCGGCGGCAAATCTATCGGCGTGCACGCCAACCGCCATGAGGTCTAAATTGTTTCAACATTGATGCCTGATTAAAGGCCCTCGGCGATGTTTTAGGGTAACGGTTCTTCCTTTTCGCAGGATATAGCCGTCAGGTCGCGCTGACAACACAGCAGAGAGCAAATGCCATCAGTGCGCCGCACCTCCTTCAGTGACAAGTTCGATCTAGCAGGGAAAACCGCTCTGATAACCGGCGCGGGACGCGGCATCGGTTTGCAGATCGCCCTTACCTTGCAACAAGCCGGTGCCGACATTAACTCCTTATTGACGCCGACGAAATTCGAGCGGATGACGCTGCAGATCAGCTCCCCGTCAAGCCGCAGGTCCCTCAGCTCGACATCACTGATTCTCAGGCGTTGCGCGATCTCGCTGGCAGAATTGGCTTTTGTCCCGACATGCATCAACAATGCCGGCCTGTCTCGTGCGGCTCGACCAAGCGTACCACGGACGAGGATTGGCGCGTCGTTCTGTCCGTGAATTTGGATGGTGTCTTCTCGGCTCGCTCATGGCGGAGCGTGGGTCGGGGGCCATTGTAAACATCGGTTCTATGTGCAGGGATGTCGTCACCCAAGTCCGGGGTTAACACGGTGACCGAGACACTTGCGTGCGAGTGGGCGAGGTCTCGTGTTCGCGTGAATGCAGTTGCCTCTGGGGTTGTACGTCTGAGATGACAGACAAGTATCCCGAAGAACTGGTAGAGGCATGGTCTGACCAGACACCGATGCGTCGTTTCGGCCAGCCTCATGAGATCGCGGCTGCGGTCCAATTCCTAGCGAGCGATGCAGCGGGCTATATGACGGGTACTGTTCTGTTAGGCCGGCGACGGAGGGTGGCGCGATCGCGCTGGCCACTGGTCAGATGTGCTATCTACTGGAGGGCATCGATTGGCGAAACCCGCAGCAGACTTTGGCACGTTGCGGGCTTTCGTCCGTTACGTTGAGCGCGCTCAGCTCGATGACCCCCCGCCACCCAGACGATGGCGCTGGACTTCGTCCTGTCGTTCGGCGGGGGGGGGCCCCCCCCCCCCCCCCCCCCCCGCGGGGGGCCGCCCGGGGAAGACTATATGGCGCCCGGTGGGCACCCCCACCACCCCCCCGGCGGGCCCGCGCGGAGCCCACACACCCCCCCAAGGGCCCC
>NZ_JAMYLR010000076.1:0-14731 GCF_040318155.1 Mesorhizobium sp. M1307
TCACCACCGTGCCATGGCCGCTCGCCCCTCAGAGCAAGCCCCGTTCTCTCTCCAAAACTTTTTGCAGAACCTTCAGCACACTATCGCCAACCGAAGAGCTGCGCACAGTCATGCCCGCTCGGTCATTTCGGCCATGCATATAACGGCAGCCGCCGGGAATGGTTGGTTGGTCCGAGCCCAATGCAGCAACAACAAAGATATAGCCCTGTGCCGAGCACTGACATCAGTATTGCTTCAGCGAAGGAGCACTATTCCTAAGTCTCCAAGGCCTTTCGGCGGAGTCGCACCATACCAGTCCAGGGCCACACTCGAGTTGCCACCATAGAAAAATTGCCAGGCAACAATCCAACCTGAATTGGCAGTCGACTTCAGGTCTTTTGTCCCTCTCATCCGAAAACGATGGTGGGGCAGGTAGATAGCCCCTTCAATTAAGTAGTTTTTGTTTCCGGATAACGAGACCGTTGGCACAGAGGGCGTAACTGTGCGTGACCCGAAGATAGCGATGCCAGCGTAAATGCCGCTCGTGGGAGCCGAAATCCTTATGCCCCCTGGGCCAGCTGCCTGAATAATGCTTGACCCGGAGTCGACGAATATCGTGACTTCGTCGCCCGAGAGATTCATATAGCTGCCAATGCTCACTGTTGCGTTTTGAAGATAGTGAACTCCGGGAGAAAGTACGACATTTCCATTGAGGTCGATGTTTCCACAGAACACCCGGCCGGCCGGAATGGTAACATCGGAAAGCATCTGATTGCTGTAATCACAACCGTTCGGAGGAACGGGCTCTGGTATATTGACAAGCGGGTCGGCGAGCAGAGGTTGGTTGGTTTTCGGGACGATGGTGTAACCGCCGCCTTGGTAATTGCCCACTACAGAGATTTCCCTGGCGATGAACTTTCCGGTTCCATCGTGCCTCAGCGCCCTTGGACTGGAGGAATTCACTTGGATACCGCAATTTGGCACCGAAAGGCCCCCGGAACCCATTACCGTCAGCGCTCCATTTGAGGCAGGATCGAGGACATAGAAGCAATAATCTGGCGCGGCTTTTCGGGCCGTTGCCGCCACGTGAAGGTTAATACTCCGAATTCCAGCAAGACTCATGAAAGCGGTTGGCATTCCAGCTGAGATTTCAACCGCCGCCTCTCGCGTCCCAGCAGTAGGAGTGGTGATGCTCACCCCAACGACAGCGCCGGTCACGAAGGAGCCATTGGCCAGCGCCCAATTCTTCGCGGCGTGGACGGCTTCTTCGTTTCCTCCATCGCTCTCGACAGCAGCAAGAGCCGCCGAATCGGCCATCTCCTGCAGCTTGGATTTCCAGGAAGCGGCATTGGTAAAGTCTATGCTGAGGCCCAAGGCCAAGCTTAGTGGCACAGCCAGCAAGGCGGTCGTTACGGCAAAGGTCCCCCGCTGGTTGAGCACCAGATCTTTCAGCTTCCGCATGGAAAATGCCCTCTTCTGGAGAACACTCAAGATCGAAGATAATTTGGATTATTCTCGACCAGAGCCCGATTTGCCGAGCGACGGATTGAAAAAATTAACTATCAGAGGAACCTGATCCCAGCTGCTGTTTTCTCATTTAAGACCAAAGGCTTGCTCAGCCTGATCGGACCGCAACATGTCACTTGCCGAATGTCCGACACCAGGCAAAATCAGCAGGCGCCAGTTTAATGGCCACCCATTAGCCGTCGCGACAGCTTGCGCCAGCTCAAATGTGAACTCACCCCTTTCCAAGCGTGTCGCTCCCTGACGCATAGCAGCGGCGCTTTCGCTCAAATTCTCATCACCTGTATCGTCCTCTCCGAGGTAGATCGTCATTGGCAGCGCTAGATAAGCCTTTAATTGCTGCGTTACTTCTGTGGAACTGTATAAGCATTGCGGCCCGTTGGACGAAGGCGCACAGCCGAACCCGTAGGCAGCGGCCTCTGCCAGCGACGGCAGCACATAAGTGGACGGATTGGCGACCACCAGTCTATTCCCATCAGCAAGAGAGTATGCCGCCACGCGGGATATGAATTGCCCTCCCGCCGAGTGTCCAAACAGATAATAGGGGGCTGCCGGTAAGCCCTCCCGCACTCTCGCCCAGCTCACGAGGCCCTTTACATATCCAACCGTCCATTGATCCTTCGGCTGAATCACGCTGTAGTGAATGACCCCACCCCGCTGGTACTTCCAGCTAGGGAAGCGCTCCTCATCGAATAGCGGCGAAAAGACGATCATACAGTTTCGATCCGCAAGAGGTTGCGCATAGTCTCTATAAGATGAAGCAGTCCGACCCACCCCATGAAAAACGAAGAGGATCGATGGGTTGCTGCAGTACTTGGGGTGATAGGTGTATACCGTCAACTTCGTCCCATTGACGGTTGCTGAGGTCGAACCCTTGCCGACTTTCCAGGCAAGGGCCAAGCCTGAATGCATCAAGCCACAGCCCAGGATGGCTGCGACTAACAGACGGATTAAGAATCGCACCTGTCGCTCCTATGGACAATCAGCCACGAGTGGATAGCGTATTAGTGGCAGCTAAACAAAACAAAAACGACCAATTGGTAAAGACTTCGTTTCAGCATATCTGGCCCCAGGCAAAATCCCCGAAAGCGCCGTGAGAATCGAGGCCCCTGAGCTAAACATGGACGCGCGTCCATTGACCTCAGCACGCGGGAATAGATAATCTAAGGCATCTGTCTTGGACGGTTGCGGCTATATCGGCGAGTCCAGGCGACAGCGCGAGCAACCGGTCGATTGTCGCGCGGCCAGCCGCTCCGCCCATCACTTTTGGTTGGTAATCAACGCGAGGATCCCGATTTTGAACGTAGGTAGGATAAATATCCAAATCTATTTTTTTTATGCCAAAGCGAAAGCATGGCAGGATACATTCACCCTTGCTGTTTCCAGATCCAAAAGCGAGATTTCCAACGCTGTATAATATCGGCCGGCCTTTATAGATTTCGACCGGCTGGAGGATGTGCGGATGATGGCCTATGACTGCATCAGCTCCCAGGTCGATAAACCGCCGTGCTTTCATGCGGTCTTCCTCGGTAGGTTGGCGCTGGTACGGTATACCCCAATGCACCATCACGGCGATCCGATCGACCAGCGGACGCAGTCGTGCGAGGTCCCGCTCGACGAACTCGGGTAGGTCTTGTGCGGAGCCAGGCATGTCGCCCCGGGCCGCGGTTCGACGGTTCCAGTAGTATCCGAGAAGTCCGATCCGGATATCCACGCCATCAAAAATCGCTGGATCGTGCGCGGTATCCTGGTTCCGGCCACCGCCGTACGGTTTGATGGAGTGTCGCTCCAAAGTGTCGAGCGTCTCAAGGACGCCACCTCGACCGCAATCCTGAATGTGATTGTTCGCGATGGTCATCGCGGCGAACCCAGCACGGCGCAAGACAAAGGCTGACTTGGGATCGACCTTGTATGAGTAGTTCCGAGTGGTCTCTGCTTTCTCGGAGTTAGAGGAGAACGGCCCTTCAAGATTTCCTGTTATCAAGGCGCAGCGCCGGAAGATCGGCTGGACCCAGGCGAAAGGATAGTCGGGGCCGAATTTCCGGATACGATGCCGCATCCGCATTCCCGTCATGACGTCTCCGACCGCTACCAGATTGTAAGGGGCGCTGGCGGACGAGGAGAGGAACAGTTCAAGTTGGTCGGGGTCTATCAGATCGGTGTCGTCCGGAATTATGACCTCTGCAAATGTTTCGCGAATTCTTGCTACGTGGCGCTGGACGTCTTCGGACTCACTCAACCGATAAGGAAGTGGCGGAACCGAAGGTTGCAGTGCATCAAAACTAAAGCCTACCCCACGCCTCTGAAATACATTGCGGATCAGCGTTTCGTAGCGGCTGCGGAATCTCGTTCGGTCCACATGAAGCAAACAAGAGGCAAAATTCTCGGGAGACGACCTGATGGCGCGAGTTCGAGCCCGGGAGGGGGCGTACGGACTGTCAGAAAGTCGACCCATCGCCAAAAGGGCAGCGATAACTAATGAAGTGCAGGTACGCTCGTCTCCGGGAAAGGCCTTGTGCAAATCCCACATTGCCCCCGCCATGACCCGCGCGACCAGCGCCTCCGCTGCCGGCATGGCGGCATCGTCCAAGTGGGAATCATTGGCAAGAGTATCAGAGGGTACGAACTCTGCATCGTGGCGGAGATGCCAGCACCATATGTGGGGCGTCGAGAGCATCGAGGCCGCCAGGTACGTGCTCAGGGCGTACTCAAGCGCGCCCGGCCTGCTGAAACTGGTGCACGGCGCATGCAGCCGATCAGCTTGGATGTCAGCGGTGTGGCGCAGCACGTGAAGTGCGAATGCCTGATATATGAAACTGGCATTGTGGGATGGGCCACAGAGATAAGCGCCGCCTGAAATTCGTGGCAGCCACCCTTCCGTGGTGACGGAAAGCCCCGGCCCAAACAGCAATTCCCCACAAACCGGAATCGAAAAACGGTCGAGATTTTCCATTCTTGCGGGATATCGGTACTTGGCTCCCTTGACGGGCCCCCAGCCGGCGGCATCCTTCTGCGCAGCCCGGCCGTCTCTCTTCGGCTGGTACGCATTGATGACCGCCCTGACCTTCGGCAAGGGGTTCTCCCCAAGTGAACGAAGCACCTCGTTCATGCGCTGAGCCATCAACGAGATGTGATAGTAGACGTTGACCTGACCGAAGCGTCCGGCAGCATCATAACCTTCCTGTCCACCAAGAATTCCGCCCCCAAAAGGGTTGAAAACATAGTTGCCGTGTTCGTCCGGCAGAGTTTCGCTCTTCCGGCCAGTTGACCAGCGCATCTCTGCCACTGGCAATCCGGCCGGGGAACCATTGCCAATCACATCCACGTACCGCCCGAGCAGGCCTCCTGGCCCTGCGGCGTTTGCGTCTAGAAAGGGTAGTTCAACCTTGCTCAAATGGACCCGCCCGCCAGTAAGGTCCGAATCGCAACGCTCCCAGACGTAGACAGAGCCAATGGCCATACCTGCACCGCCTACTGCAGGGGCCACAATCTGTCTCGAATAACCTGAGACAGTTCGCGTATTCGGGTTCCCCTATGCGACCCTTTTAGAAAAATTAGGGTGTTATCGACAAGCGACGAACGTATAAGCGAAACTACGTGCACGGGGTCGCTCGACTCGACTGCATTCACGCCATAACATCTCAAGGCATCCGCAAGCTGCTCTAATCCATTGTCGAACAAGACTACTGAAAATGGCGAAAGGCGCCAGATTTCTTCGGCTAGTGTATCGTAGACAGTGATCTCCATACCCTCTATATGAACAATCTTACCAACTATTATCACGATCCTCGACACACAATGCTTGTTCATTTGCACATGATCTAATGCACTCCGGAATGATACCAGCGTAGCATTGTGGGAGTCGTCGAGAAAAGAAACGCGCATTTGTTCAATCGTCGTCGTGTGCGACTCCATCTTCCGACGCGCCATTTTCAAGTGGGATATGCCCTCGACCAACTCACTGAAAGGTAAACCAAAATCCGAAGCGCACTGCGCAGCCAGTGATAAGTTACTTAGTTGACCCGATCCGACGACTGACACATCGGCTTCATCGGATTTAGAGCCGCAAGATATACTAATGAGGCTCGAAGCAACACCAGAACGAAGCAAATTTATTGCGATTGCTCCTGCGTTCAGCTGGCCGATTATTGTCAATTGCCTGCCATCGGCCGCTGCATCGAGAATTTCGTGGCATTGGATTTCGAATGGACGATATGCACGACCGTCATCTGGTAGGGCTGAAAATAATTTTGATTTCACCGCCGCAACACTTTCAGCAGTCGGTGTTCGCGACGTAAGGTTTACCCCAATAGAAGTTATGATGGCGTCATGATGCCTAACCATTTCTACAGCAGAGCGACCGCGCATGCCTAAAATCGCTCCTCCACTGACCTCAATCACTGCAAATTCGTCCTCGGACGACAGGTTGGCCAAATTGAACGCAATTCCTTCAACAGTATTCCAGTTTCCGACAGACGCGTAAGTAGGTCCTTTTATATTTAGAAGTGCTCCAAGAAAATCTTTCGTCGAGCTTTTTCCAGCAGTACCTGTGATTGCAACAATTCTACCGGAGAAGCTAGCTCGTCGGTGCTCGGCCATTGCAAACAAGGATTCGTACGTGGATTCTACGACCAAGACCGGCAAATCGGTCTTGGTCGTAGGTACCTCAGACGTCACGATCAGGAGACCTGGTACAGAACCAAATCTAAGGATTAGCTCATCTATATTCGAACGGTGCTGCCCAGACCCATCAATACTTTTGGTGGGCCACCCACGACCCACCACGTGCAATAGAACGGCACGTTCCTGAACATAACGGACAGGAAAGGTCACCCTCGTGTACACTGATCCGAGGCTTGGCTCGATGTGCCATCTTCCCCCCGTTACCCGGATGATCTCTTCTGCGCTCCAGACAGATCGATCGTTCATCCAGGCCTCACAAATCCTTATGATCTACGTGCCCCGAATTCGCGTCGGGGACAGATTAATGCGCTGCGACTTGGGTCTACTGACCCCTCGCCAGCCGCTCTTTTCTTCTTGTTTTCCCGTTTGCTGCGCTTCCGGCCATCGCCGTTAGCTCACCGTTGTCCGACGAATTGTGGACGTCACTTGATTCACCAAGCTCTTCCCGAGCGTTGTCCAGCGCCTTCGCCAGAGATCCCTCCCTGATCAGCTTCAGTTCTTCCGCCGCCATCTTCGATTTTGACAAAGGCCATTTGTCGAGGGAGGCGGCGCGCACGAAGCCGTAAGCCGATGGCATACGGACCATCAGCCAGCCTAGCTTCAACAATTCCTCCGTGAAGCCTTTCACGAACGCTGCCCCGCCGACACGCCGTCCAGTTAGGCGCCTGAATGTCTTGTACGACATTCTTGAACGGGTTCGCGGCTGTCCCGCTTTGTTTGTGGTGCGTTTCAAGGTCAAAGCAACCAGTGTCGCCGCATCATTTAGCGAAACAATCGGTGTGGCAGTTGGCGAAACAGTATCCATAACTTTACTCTCCTTTGTTTCAGCAGAATCGATAAACTCATTACTGCTATCGAACGTCGTTCGTCTCAGGCCGAACCGAAGGAACCGGGGGCACTTCATCGAACCAGCCATCCTTTTTTGCCAAATACGACATTACCATTGCGTGCATGGCAGCCCTTATTTGCGGTGGCCGCGACTGAGACATAGATGCGACGGGTTCCGCGGCTAGCTCACCAGATCTCGACACAAGCGCCATTTTGGTGCCCGATCCGTCAGTGCTCCATCTCAAAGTTAGAACCAAACCACCACTCTGTAGGTGCCGACGTAGGTCGGTATCAATATCAGGCTCGGAACTGACCAATATTAGCCGCGTAGTCGGCAAGGTCGACAGCGCACGGCGGGGCCATTCATCTTCGCTGTTGACAATGAAATAACCCTGGTTGCCGCACTGCAACACCCGCTGAGCGAGATCTTCGAGAACTGTACCATTATCTGCATCCGTTCGAGTCATCGAGACCGCACGGCAGGCACCCAGACAAAGACCGCTCGCCCAAAGTCTGTCTGGAGAGGCTGCATAAACCAGGGCTTCCAGGAACGGGTCTCTGGCCAGCATTTGCGGGGTTGTCCGCCGGCCAAATTCCTGGGGTACAGTGTTGATGTAAGCGCCTCTTTTCGACAAGAGACCAACTCTTCGCCCTTCCGCCTGGAACCGATGATCGATTGCTGTCGCCACCGCACCAGTGTGTCGATCGCCAATGACGAGTACGGTGGCGATTTCCGATGAGCCCGGCTCATTGTACATATTGGCCAGGATTATCTCACTCACATCTCTCGAGATCCCCGCTCGCGGCCAAAGATGAAACTCGATCCCCGGCCGTGCATTTACCTCGATGACAGTGCACCCGACCTCTTTGTAAGATCTTGCAATGTCGGGCATGATGAGGTCTATCCCGGCAATACTGAGGCCGATGACCTTGGCGATGCGCTCGCACAGTTGCTTGTTATCCGGATGAACGGAGCTTGTAACATCGACCGGGATGCCTCCACGGGCGAGGTGACCGGTAGGCCGGAGAACCAAAGGCTGCCCGGAAATTGGGACGGACTCCGGCGTAAGACGATGCAAGGCTAGATGCCGCAGCAGCTCATCGTCAATTTCTACAGGAGAAAGACGTCTCCCGTCCCTGTCCGGTTCTCGATTCAAATCATCGATCAGGTCGAGTATCGTTTTTTCACCGTCGCCAATGACTTGGGAGGGGCAACACATGACCGCTGCCACGAGATGAGAGTCAACGACTGTCGCTCGAAATTCCGGGCCGGCGATGAACTGCTCAACCAAGACGCCATACCGCTCTGAGTGAGGTATGTCGTGCGCTATGTCGAATGCAGCCTCAACTGCACGGCGTCCCCGCAGTTTAACCGAAACTCCCCGCCCCTGATTTCCCTGAGCCGGTTTGACCACCACGGTCTTGCCCAGCTGTTTGGCGGCAGCGACGGCCTCAGATTTGGTGCGAACGGTAATTTGACGGGGTACTGGGATCCCCGCTTGCGCCAAAAGTCTATTGCCCAGCCTTTTGTCCAAGGCCACTTTCGCCGACGCAAACGATGTAGAACCCGATATTGTTGAGAACAGCTGCTTCTGGTGCTTGCCTTGGCCAAGGCGAAGGTGGTTACGGGCAACGAACTCGAACGGGATGCGATTTCTCTTAGCTGCAGCTACCAGCACAGCGGTCGAATTTGAAAGACGCCGTTTCTTTGCCCTTTCCAGGTTTAGCTCCCGCGCCTGAGCGTATTTCGGTGCCCCGTCCTCGCCTTGCGCCGCCTCACCAACCGCTTCAACGACAGCCGAAGCAGCCGCGCGCGACATCTGCGGGTCATCCGACTCCCAAACGATCGCAAGATGGCTTTCGGACGGATCGCCTACTAGCGACGCCATCGGCGAAAACGAATAAAAATTCATCGCGCGGCGAAGCTCAAGATCAGCGGACAGGATTGCATCGGCGATGTACTGAGGGACCAAAGCGTCTTGTGCACAACCGGGGAACATTTCGGACAGCGCTGAGCGAGCCGGCGCAGTAAAATCGGAGATGCGAGAACCCGCTGGCCGCCCGACATTCAGGGTTAATTTGACCACCGTGTTCGTGCTATGCACATTCAGTCCCGATAGCACTTTAAAACTGGTAATCTCGATTTTTCCCAACTCTTCAGATAGGTTGACCATAACCCCACTTTTGACCCCCGGATGTTCACGCCCCGCCTGCTTTTCGGCCGTCTCCCACAATACAGACTTCCTGACCACGCTTCCGCTGCAGCCACTTCAAATGCATCTCGAAACGGGCACCGCATCGATGGGCATGAGCGGCTTCGGCAAGACCCGATGTGAAGGGGCGAAGATGTGGCGCATTCCACCACATTTAAGCACGCTTTATATCTGATCCCCCGCGTTCAGTCGGCCTAAACGCTATGGCCGCAGCATCCGGAAGTCGCGTTCTTATTCTCCCGCCGGCCTGATCCGGACAATGCAGCTGGATGGTATGTGGCCTCGCGGGGAGATGTCGTCATGCATTCGAATGGCAGAGATCCAGACATTATAGTGTTAATAGCCGTTGCAAGACGTCAGCTTGGGTATGTATTTTATGCATCTAATGCTAGTTATCTAATCATATTGGTTATCTAACACTAGTTATCTAATCATATTGCTTATTTAATAATCGATTGCAAGCGGAGATAAGCATAAAAATGATTTAAGCTTATAACATCGAACAGAAAAAAGACTTTTAAATGCCATCCAAGTATAAGCTGGGGGGGGGGGTCATGTCCGTTTCAAGAATTAAGCGCGGGCGCCTGAAGAGAGCTAAACGCGCGTTCGCTACCCGCCGGGTCGCGGCATCTCACATGCGGACACTCGTCACCGGGCCCATACAGCCCGTCGCTGGCGATCTTGTTTTGGCGCGCGTTGATGAACTCGGCAATCACAGCAGACTGGAGCTCATCTGCGGGCGAAAAGCGATCATGTTTCGCGGAGATGAGATAATCCTCTGTTATGGAAACAGGTATGCTCCTGACCAGTTCGAGGCCGTAATAGGCCCCGATCTGGGGCCGTGCGACTTGGTAGCGGGGGGAGGCATCGCGGCATGTGAGCTTTCCAGGCATGCTCGCATGCTGGCGCCAACCAAGATCACCCCTCTCGGCCTGATTGGCGACAAGTTCGGTCGCCGGCTAAACGTGTGGGATTACAAGGTCAGCTCCGACGATTTGCCCCCTTCCCTGCCGATTGTTCTGTCGCTTGGGACGTCAATGAACGCCGGCAAGACATTGACGGCAACGTCATTGGTCCGAGGGTTCAAAAAGGCGGGACTGAAGGTCGCGGCACTGAAAATTACTGGAACCGGCTCGGGTGGCGACACCTGGATTGTACGTGATGCCGGAGCCGACATTGTTCTTGATTTCACAGATGCAGGATTTGCAACGACGTATTTAGCCCCTGTAGAATTGATCGAAAAGGGCGCGTTCCGCCTACTGAACCATGCCGCTGAAAATGGATGTGATGTCGCCGTTATTGAGATCGCCGACGGGCTGCAGCAGAAGGAAACTTCCGAGCTAATTCTGGCTGAATCATTTCGTAGCATGGCTCTTGGCGCCATTTTCGCTTCTTATGACGCGATGGGCGCAAAGTATGGAGTTGATACCCTCCGCGCTGCTGGCCACAAGGTACTTGCAATTAGCGGCAGGATCGGCCGATCGCCGCTGGGAGTGAGGGAGGCTGAGGAAGCCACAGGCCTGCATGTCTATTCCCCATGGGAGCTCCAGGATGGGGCGCTCAGCCCCGTTCTAAAGGCCCGCGCTTCTGAAAAATTAGCTAACGGGCAGGGTAATAACCCATATCTTCGGCGTATTGCTGACTCCCCAAATCCAATGGTAGCCCTCGGCCAGGGTCGAGCCCATTCTTCCCAGCTGCGACTTGATTTTCTGGGGAAACTCGCGCACGAACTGGTTCAGGCAGAGTTGGGAGAAACACCTGGTCCGAGGCCCGGCGGCGACAGCAGGGCGACATGGCCCAGTCCCTTTGGGAGCGTCTCCGTCACTCTGCCCGAGATGCTATCGCCTGGCTCGAACCCCTTATTTATGTCGATTCAGGCGCCGGCTGAATTGATCGAAGCGGCAGTGCTGGCAAAAACCCGTAGGGCCCTCAAGTCATCTCTGGGCAGCCTGGTCCAAGCCCTCGGGTGCCCTCCTCTGTCCGCCACCCGAATGGATAATCTCGTGAGCGGAGCTTGGTCGATGTTGCAGGCAGTTGATCAGCAAAATGTTCATGCAGGGCCTGCGTTCAGCCCTCATGACGATTTGGACGAGATGATCATGAATTTCTCAGGGATTTTCAACGAGGGTGCCGACCAGCATGCCCCGCTTGGGCGGGCGTGAAAGACGGTGGCCTTGGTGAGAACACGCGGCCCGCGGTACAGTGCGCCCCTCAGCGAAATGTGGCGAAGATCGGTTCCTGGGTTTGCCGCCATAGTAGTTTTCGGTGTGTTTATCAATGCACTCCGATTTGCTGGTCCGCTTTATCTCATACAAATATTCGACCGAGTCATTTCCAGCCGCAGCGTAGAAACCTTGGTCGTTCTGACCTTGGCTGCCTTGCTCGCGCTGGTAGCTGGCGCTGCGCTGGAAACTATCCGCCGGCGTATGCTTTCCCGATGGGGCATCTGGATCGAGCACCAGTTGACCAGCCAATCCGTGAAGGCCGGATTGACTGCAGGCGCCGCCAATCCGCCTATCTTGACCAGTATCGAAAAGGTCTCCAGCTTCGTCGAGCGAGGGCTATCCGCCTGGCTCGACGTGTTCTGGGCCCCCGTTTTTCTGTCGTGCGTATACCTTATCCATCCGATTCTCGGCCTGATCGCGTTGGCAGGCATGGTCTTGCTGATCTGCATAAGTCTGCTCAAGGAAAAGCTCACACGAGAACCCCGCCAAGCCGAACGTGATGCTGCCAAGCAAGCGAAAGATGTGTTGGTCTCCGCGGAGAGGCACAAAGACGTGGTCGGCGCCTTCGCAATGGCAGACGCGATCGTTGGTCGGTGGGGCAGGAACAGAGTGGACGGCTTCTTGCAACGGGATCGGCTTAACGCCAGAGGATCGAGCCTTGATTCGGTGATCCGGGCGCTTAACCGCGGGTTGTCCATAGTCCTGCTGGCATCGGGCGTCTGGCTGTTCCTGAACGACGGGGCATCGCTCGGTGGGCTGTTTGCAGCACGGCTTATTGCTAGATTCGCTTATAGAATGGTGGAAAAGGCGGCTCGGGAGTTCAGAAGTCTAAGGGAAGCGCGCGAAGCATACTTCAAAATTAAGGCGGAACTTGTCAAACCATCGGACATAGAGCCGCCATTGCTTCCTGGAACGTCGCAAGGCTCGTTGGTCCTCGATGAAGTCACGTTCAGGCATGCTGGATCGAGGGGTGATGTATTCAGGAAACTGTCGCTTGCCCTCGCGCCGGGAGAATTGCTGTTGGTCATCGGGCGCGCAGCAACGGGCAAGACAACGCTTTCCCGTCTTCTGCTAGGTCTGCTCAAGCCACGCACCGGTCAAATCCGCTTGGGGGACATGAACATCACCCGGCTTCCTGACTATGTGAGAGCTGAGGTAATTGGCTACTTGCCTCAGCACGTTGAACTTTTCGAGGGAACCGTCGCGGAAAATATTGCGCGGTTTCAACAAAGTTCTATCGACGACGTAGTTTCCGCAGCAAAAATTGCTGGGATACACGAGGTTATTATTCGTTTGGGTCAGGGCTATGAGACTCTGCTTGACGACTCGGTCGGGCTATCCGGCAGCGAGCGAAAGCGAGTAGCTCTTGCCAGGGCACTGTTTCGCGCGCCGAGGCTTATTGTCCTGGACGAGCCCTTCGCCAATTTGGACAGTTCCTCCAGAAAGACGCTCGAAGCGACGGTTAGACTTATGAAGGCGTCGGGATGTTCAGTAATTGTCACCATGTCCGGACATTCCAAGCGTCTTGCGGGGCTAGTAGACAGGTCACTGATTCTAGGAGGTCGATCGCCTGAGCCCATCGAGGGTTCCGTTCGTCCCGTTCGCTTCGGGAAAACTGAATTGCGGAGCGTTAAGTGATAGGTCCGCTCGCCCTTGGCACCAAACACCCCGGCACCCAGCAAGCCGAAGATCCGCCGCCGTTTGGTAGGCGTTTAGTAATCTCTGGCTTCGCGATAGTCGCTGCCTTCTCGACCGCGACCGGCATGTGGCTTGTCGCGGCACCCATCCAGGGTGCGGTCGTGGCTACCGGGATAGTAAATGTCGCGTCTAGCGTAAAGACGGTTCAGCACCTCGAAGGCGGCATCATATCAGAGATATTGGCTCAAGAAGGAGATCGCGTGTCGCCAGGCCAGGTGTTGATACGATTGCAAAACACCGCTTCGACGGCCGCTGCAAATGAAATCAAGGCGCAGTGGTACGAGGCGAAGGCTACCGAAGCGCGCTTGGTCGCGGAAAGAGATGGAAAGGACACGATCGAAATTCCGCCTGAATTGAAAGTGTCCGGCAAATTGGCAGCGGATGCTGTTTCCGGGCAGGAGAGTGTCTTTCGGACACGTCAAAACCTCTTCAGAGAGCAGCTCTCCCTGCTGCAGCAAGCAACCGGAAGCATGGCGAAGGAGATAGAGGGCTTTGAAGGACAAGTCGTAGCGGCTACTCGGAAACTGGCGCTAATCGAGGAGCAATTGGGCGATGTCCGCAGCCTATATGAAAGGAAGTTGGTGATCAGGACACGCCTTGTAGATTTGGAAAGAGAAAAGGCAGACGTGGGAGGTGCCCTAAGCGGGTATGTAGCATCGATCGGCGCGACCCAGCAAAAGATGGAGGAGACGAAATTCAAGATCGCCGAACTTAACGCCTCGACGACGGCCGATATTGTCGAGGCACTCGGAGAAACACGCGCCAAAATATACGAATACGAGCAGCGAATGGCCGCTGCTGATGACGTGGCGACGCGTACCGAGATACGCGCTCCTATCGGAGGCACCATAGTGGGACTTAAGGTCCACACGAATGGGGGGGTCGTAGCGGCCGGAGAGCCGCTAATGGACATCGTCCCTCAAGAGGACAACTTCGTTGTTGTCGCGAACGTTGACCCCCTCGACGTCGATCAGGTGAAAGTAGGGCTGCACGCGACTGTTTGGCTGAGCGCTGTGAGCAGACGTTACCAGCAACCGATGAGCGGTGACGTTCGCACTCTTTCAGCTGACCGACTAATTGACCCTCGGACCGGTCAAGCTTTCTATTCAGTTCGAATTGTTCTGAGACCGGAGTCTTTGAAAGCAGCGCCTGTGGCATTGCAAGCTGGGATGAGCACGCAGGTCATGATCGAAACTGGAGCGAGGTCAGCATGGGAGTATCTCAGCGCTCCTGTCTACGCCGCTATGGGTCGCGCTCTTCGTGAATAATGAGAACGAGCAATAAAAAAAGAATTTTTAGCTCAAGTTAAAGTATAATTTTGGCGAATATAATGTCTTATTCCAGAATTCGCGGGACCAAAAGAGAGCTAAACGTGAATTCTCTACCCGCCGGGTCGCGGCACTTCACATGCGCACACTTGTCACCGGACCCATACAGCCCGTCTCTGGCGATCTTGTTTTGGCGCGCGGAAACACCGCTTACGATTTTCCTTGCTATAGAGCGTCGGACGTTCAGTTTGAATCGCGAGGGATTCCAGTGAAGCGTGGTTCATGATTCACTTCCTGTAGGAGGTGATTTGCC
>NZ_JAMYLR010000077.1:0-13976 GCF_040318155.1 Mesorhizobium sp. M1307
TCAGGCTGCTGTAATACCAATAGGAAGTCTCGATACCGAGGCCCGCACCGCCGACGACAATCGGCAAAGACAGAGCAAAAATAGTGGCAACGTTGCCGCTCTCGCCTGTTTGTCGCAGACGGCTAACAAACCGCCTCAAGATGCGGGCACCCCATTCCATGGAAATATTTAAGCCAGGATGAATGAAGGAACGACTAAGGATTTCACTCCATTTGCTATGGTCACTCTTTAGCCCCGACCTGCACAAAGTCCGGCGACCAGCTGCTCGGCGTTGAGCGAGCTGGCAAGCCGGCATTCGCCCTCGTGGGTGAGATCCGCACCCGAGCGATCCGCGAGCGGCTACGGAAGCGGGGCCAGGAGCATGCCGGGCCGCCGCCAAAGGGGCATGAAGCGCCCAGCCACCCAATGGGCCAAGCCGGGGCTGATTGGCCCCGTAAAGCATCTGCACAGCGAAGAGGGGCTACGCAACGCCTCGCTGCTGGACTTCTGGGATCAGATTTAGGGTGACACCGGCCATGCCGCGCTTGACCCCTAGGCAAAGCCGCCTAGGATTACCGCAAAGCAGAGTTGAGTTGTCGCACCGCCACCTGGGCGGCCGATAGTCTGTGCTTTTCGAAGATTGCTAGCTTCTGCTGATAAGTGATCCGCACCTTGGCGTTGCACCGGTGGCATCTGAAGTGCGCGATCGTTCTTAGTGCAGAGCCTTTCCTTACTGCCGGATAGGAGCAATCCGGACAATTGAATGTGAGCGCAACATTAGACAAGTCTTTGGCTAAACCCATTTTCAGATCGTGTCCCAGGATGTGGTGGAGCTGACGGCTTGGTCGCCGCGCTCTCCGGCATGGGGCCGGGATGATCAGCGTGCCACCGCTGGCAGGCTGATGAGCGGATCATCGCTCATTTGACTGATGGTTTCCAGTGTCATGTATCTGGCTTGGACGGCCCATTCGTCGTTCTGCTCAAAGAAGGAGCGCGCGTACCGAGCCGATGTGCCAATCAGCAACCTTCGTCGGTCTTTTTCACCTGGCCCGGCGCGGCGGTCTTGGCTGTCGTGTCCTGCTGACCTGGCGCCGCCTGCTGAGCGCTGCCAGTCTGCTGGCCGGGCGCGCAGTCTCTGGCCGAGTTCGGATTTGTGGTGCCGCTGGTGGTGGTCGTGTCGGTGCCCTGATCGCCGGACATGTTGGTGCCGCTGCTCGTCGCGCCGGTGCCCTGATCCGTCGTGCTGGGCATGGTTGTCGTGGTCGAGGTTCCGCTCGTTGAGGTCCCGCTCGTCGTCTGGGCGAAGGAAAGCCCCGCCGACACCGCCAGCACGGTCGAAGCCAAAGGATGCGTTTCATCTTCTTTCTCCTGTCTGAATGCGCGGGGTGCGCTGTAAATCCAACAGGCAGACAGACAGACAGAGTGTTCCCCGATGAAGTTCAACTTTTGTAACTCTGACAACGATGAGCCTTCTGAGACGATTCCTCGCCCTTGGCTCTGCTGCGGCATGTTTGCCTTCGGTCTCCTTTGCGGATGCGCAACGATTAGACCGAACAATAGTCGCGATTTCGCCCATCGGTTGCGTTCCGGCCTCGAACACGTTATTTTTGACGCTAGCGTTCCCGGGGGGGAAGGTGGATGAGCATCGTCCAATGGGTCGGTCCAGTTCTAGAACAGGCGATTGCCGCAATCCTCAACAGGGCGGACCGGGGGGACACCGTCTCGGTCAAAGCCGCATTATACCACGTTCGGCAGTCTGCGCCTGATTTGACAGTATGCGACGACCATATAACCGAGGCTATCCTCGAAGTCGCTGCGGCGCTTGACCTGTTGGTGGCTTTCGATAGTCGCGAGTAGCCGATCAATCGAGCGTAGCGATTTGATAGGAACGGCCCGGCAGCCAATCGGGGGGTGACCAGCGGCCGCTGGCGCTAACTAGCGGCAATTGGGTCGTTCGCCGGTTGCGCAAGTTATAGGCCATCTCATGCATCATTGCTAATTTTGGTAATCTGATTATGTTCTGTTGCCCTAGCCGCCGGATCTCACGATCCAGACTCGGTTCCTTGCGTAGGTGGGCAGGCGCAGGCACCAGCTGGCTGGAGTTCATTGAGCCTTGATGCCGACCTTGATCGAGAAGCTGCCCGAGGGCGACGCCTGGATAGACGAGGTGGAGTTCGACGGCTACTGGGCCTGTCTGCCGGAAGGTCAGTATTTAGGCGGCGTCGACCAGAAGCTTGGAAACCGTGTTGATCGGCATGTCGGCAAACGCGGGACCTTTGCTAGATCATTGCCTTTTTCTGCGCGACCCGACAGATTCACCTGAGCATGCCCTGTAATGTCACGTAATAAGGCAGCATGACCATCCATTGCTGCGCGCCTGTGTTCGGTATGCCTAGGGGCGAATTCAGCTGATCTGACATTTATCGATGGCAAACACCGCGAACCCAGTTGATGAGAATTCCGACGAGCATCGGCGCGAGCGCCGCCAACGTGTGCTAAAGGGCGGGACGATCATCACCGGGATCCAGAATTCCGAGATCAGCTGCACCTTGCGCAATCAGCATGAGGGGGGCGCTGAGCTGAAGGTCGCGCCCGATGCCCGGGTTCCCGATCGCTTCTTGCTCTACGTGTCAGTCGATGGAGTTGCCTATCGATCGGAGGTTCGCTGGCGCCGCAACGACCGCATCGGCGTCAAATTCACCGGCACCGAGCCAAAACCGAAACTTCACTACGGCTGACCGATGGCAAGATGAAAGTCAGAATTTTTCTGGCACTGCCAGTTATTTTTCATGTCCCAAACAGCACAAGTTGCACCGCACACTCTTGCCGAGAACAGCCTGGACAGGACGTGAACGGCGCAGCCGTCCTTGAAACCGCTTTCACGGCTCTGGTGTCCTCTTGCATCGAGCAAGGCTGGACGGCTGAAGAAACTGCCATCGCACTTTTTAACTTCGCCAAGAGACCACCTTGAACAGCTCAAGGCGACCACATCGACTTAAGTTCGCCTAGACTAGCTGTGCGCTGTTTTGACATTTCGACATCGCGGTGTCGGATTATTTGCATGCAAACGAGTGTTGCGACGCTATCCTCCCTCCTACAACGTAAGGTTCTGGGAGGAATGCATGGCTCCGCATGAGCGACATGCCGTTGAAATCGTCAGAGACAAAGACTGGTCGGTTCGCGTGACGGTCAATGGCACCACCACCACCGTCCCTTTTGCATCCGAGAGCTACGCGCGCTCGTTTGCAGATGGTCAGGCGTTCCGGCTTGGCGTTCAGGTGGCGGAGCTTAAGAAGGCAGCCTAGCTGCGCGCCGACCCGGTACAATATACTCGTCAAACGCCCCTTCGAATTCGCTCGTGCAGGCGACATCGCCCGGCTGGACAACAGCATCCCGGTCTGGAACGGCGCGCCAAGCCTATGATTTCGAGACAATCCGGCTTAATCATCAGTGTTCGCGCGGTTCAATAGAGCTTGATCCAGGCCGGGGCATGGTCGCTTGGCTTCTCCCAGCCGCGCATGTCGACATCCACGCCGGCACTGCGCAGCCGGTCGGAAAGGGAGGGGCTCACAAGAAGATGGTCCATTCGCAGGCCGAACTCCGATCGTAGCCGCCCCAGTAGGAGAAATTCCAATAGGTGTAGATGCCCTTCTCCGGATGGATGCGCCGGACGGCATCGATCCAGCCCTTCGACCACCTTTAGCATAGGCCTGCCGGCATTCCGGGAAATAGACCGAAACGCCCAGCCATCGCCTTGGCACCACGACGTCGATTTGGGTTGGAACGACGTTATAGTCGCCGCAGAGAACACTGGGTGCCCCAATTCGAGCAAGTGCTGGCCGTAGTTGATGAGACGATCGAACCAGCGCAGCTTGTAGTCGAACTTTGGGCCAGGCGCTGGATTGCCATTGGGCAGATAGAGACAGCCCACAACGACCCCATCCACCTCGGCCTCAATATAGCGGCTGTGAGTGTCGTCAGTATCGCCAGGCAGGGCCGCGTCGGCGTTCCACAGGTTCCATTCCTCGGGCCAGGATCGCCACACCGTCGTAGGATTTCTGGCCTGCCAGATCGCGCCGTAACCCGCCTCTGTGATCCATCGATAGGAAACTTGTCCTCCGACGTCTTCGATTCGTGCACGCAAACGATATCGTAGTCGCTTTCGCCTAACCACTTCAGGAGCACAGGCAGTCGGCCGTTGACGCCGTTCATATTGAAGGTAGCGATGCATGCCCTCTCAGGAGGACCTCGCGGCAGCCGGTCATAGGCAATGTGGCCTATCCCCTGCGCTGAACCTCGAGCTCCTGATGTTGCAACTTCGCCAGCGTCTGTGCGGCCGAGCCTCACTTCCTGCCCAGCTTGTCGTCGACTTTGTTGCGAGTGTTGGCGACCGACTTCACCGCCGACTTGACGTCAGCTTTGCTGGCGCCGGTTTTGCTCGCCTCATATTTCATTTCGTGGTCCTGCCCACCAGCGACCCTTGGCCGGTCCTGGTCGCGTCCACGCGTTGTGCCAGTGTTCGCCATTTCTATCTACAACAATCGCCGTACCAGTCACCAGACAACGCGGCCGGACCCTTCCGGTTCAATCGTGGCGACGCGCGTGCCACGGAGCCAGCTCCCAGGCAGGGTATCGAATGAGCCCATGTATTCGGATCCGGCACGTCGCTACCGCGGGGCGAGCCTAGCGGCTCGAAGCTTGGGTGGGCGATTTCGACATGGATGATCATGCGCAGCCGTGCTCCTCTCGCTCAACACGTCACGCTCCGCTCGGGGAGGTCGACGCCTCCCCAAAGGCCCACCATCTCCTGATTGGCGTCGTCACCTTCCCAACTGGAGACGTGAACATCAGAGATCTTCCTCCCGGAACTCCCTGGCCGGACGACCGTTTCGCCTTGTGTAAAACAATGGAGGATATGTCATGGACTGGAATCGCGTCGAAGGAAACTGGAAGCAGGTCAAGGGTAAGATCAAGGAACAGTGGGGCAAACTTACCGATGATGATCTTGATCGCATCGCTGGCAATCGCGATCAGCTCGAAGGCAAGATCCAGGAACGCTACGGTATCGAAAGGGACCGCGTTCGGCAGGATATTGACGATTGGTATGATCGGCAAGTCTGGTAGGATCGCATCAGGCCGTCATCTACAGGAAGAGGTGCTGTTCCCTCGGCGCTCCTTGGTGCGCTGGCAGTTGCAAGGTCAACCCGGCTTGTGTTGAGACAGCCAGCGGTCTGACCCGGCCGCTGGGATTGTAAGTGCCCAGCAGCGTTCCCCAAATCCTTTCGGGCGTTCTCGTCGAAGTGGCTGACCTCGCCTCGAAGCTCAAGTTCGCCACGATCGAATAAGGAAGGAGCCAGTCCTGGGCGATTTTTCGAGCTTGCTCGACCGTCAAATCACCGGACTTCCCGATCGAGGGTTTACGGCGGACGCCGGCATTGGTCCGGTATTGCAGCATGACGATCTTGCGCCCGGCCGGCGTGACTCCCTCACGAAGGCAGCCAACGTCTCATCGTCAAAGCTAGCGGGTCAGCCTCGTCCGGCATGGTGCGGCCAGCTCGCCGCCTTCCTGACCGAGGCCTGAGGACGACTTCACCCATTTCCGTCAGAGGCCGGTTCTCCCTGCCGTCTTTTGTCGTGTTCGGCGGGATGTCGATGACGACTGGCAAGTCTGGTAGGATCAGAAAGCGCCATCGGATGCCAAGCTCATGCAATCCTTCTTCAGTCTGACCTGATCAACCCCAGCCGCCTCCCCCGCTTCCACCGCCGCCGCCACCGCCACCAGAAGGAATGACAGGCGCAGGAACAGGCTCGTCCTCAACCGGTATAATCACTTTCTTCGCGGTTTTTTGTTTGCGAACAGGCTTGACGACCTTCGGCGGAGGCACCCGGCGGAGAATCTTCGGCTGGGGCGTTTCGACCAGCGGCGTCGGTTCAACTCTCGGAACCAGGGAAGTGCAGCCCATGAGGCCCGCCAAGAAGCCGGATAACGCTGTTCCAAGTATTGCGTGTTTCAATACTCTGCTCGCCATTGTCTCCTCCTTGGTCAGAACAAGTCCCGACGCGGATTGGCTTCTTCCCAGACTCGTCTGGCCGCGTTAACCAGTTGAGTGTCTTGTGAACCGGACGCGGGAAGCTTCGATTTCAGTTCATGTCGCAGTTGCTTCAACGCCGCTGTTTTTGGCTTCGGTCCGAACTTTGCCAGCGTCCTCTGGGCATCCGGCAGTTCCTTGCGCACGTCAAGTGCGGCGGCAAGCGCAAGGAAGCGCACGGCAAGGGCCTGATCGGCCTTGTCGCCCTTTTGCATTTCGAGGGCCGCGCGATCGTAAGCTGCGGACGGATCTCCCCGAGCGATCCCAATTTCGAAGAATCTTTGCGCTTCTGCGAGGCTCCGTCCCACACCGACACCATCCCGATACATGCGTGCGAGGCTGCCGGGCGCATACGGCTGACCGAGATCGATTGCCTTCTGAAATAGCGCTAACGCCGTTTTGGGGTCCTTGTCCACGCCCTGCCCGGACAAGTAATTGCGCCCGAGCAGGTTCATGGAATACATGTCCTGCCGCTGGACACCGGCTTGCAGGAAGGCAACAGCGCGGGCCGGGTCAGCGGTTACGCCGTTGCGGCCCTCAGTGAAGATCGCGGCCAGATCGTTCATGGCATAGGTGTGCCCCATCGCTGCCGCCTTGAGCAGCAGGTCCAAACCCTTGCCGGTGTCGGGCTTGACGCCATAGCCATTGAACAAGGCGCGACCCCATGACGTCATTCCGTAGGGATCGCCTTTGTCGGCGGCCGCCGCGTAGAGGGCATTGGCCTGGGTGCGGTCCAGGGCCACGCCGGCTCCGGTCGCATACATGTAGCCGAGTTCGAACACGGCGCGTACATGTCCCTTCCTGGCCGCCTCCTCGACGGCTGTCTTGGCTTCTTCGACCTTGCCTGCCGCAAGCAGCGCCCGCCCCAGTTCATAGCGGAAGCGCGGGACTTCCGGATAACCCTTTACCGCGGCCTCGCAAAGCTCAACCGCGCTAGCGCCAATTTCATTCGGCAGCAGGCCGGGGCTGACGCCTTGCAGATCGAGAGGTTCGCCGGCAGCCGTGTCGCACGGATCGATCGTCGGCGACAGTTTCATCGTGGCGGGCTTTGATGAGCTGCTGTCCGCCCGGATTTCGAAGCCGACCTCGACCTTGGCTTCTGCGCCGATCTGCGGTTCATAGCGCAGCCGGTCGACCTCTCCGGCCATCAGGCTCGACTGCGGCGACAGGGTTCGATCGGGCAGCGAGAGCGTTCCCGTTGCCGGATAACTCGATACTTTAAGGCTGACGGCGGAATCATCGGTCGGGAAATCCAGATTCAGCGCAACTGGACCCACGCCCACGGGCACGTCGATGTCGCGGTTCTCGATCGCCTCGGCCGCACCGGTTATATGAATGCCACGCTCCAGCACCTGCTGCTTCTGCTCGGCCTCGAGCGAAGCCATGATCTGTTCGCCTTGCGCGCCTTCACCGCTCTTCACCCGAAACACGACGATGCCTTGGGTCTGGCCGCCCCAGTTGTCATGCGTCGCATAGGCCAGCATGTCGACCTCTTCCTGCGGGGCGACTCCCTTGGGAACATCCATCTGCAGGCGCGGCAGATCCTTGCCCTGGATCGGCACGCCCAACTCAACAGCCTTGCCGTCCAGCATCAAACGCCCCAGGGCGGGCGGTCTTTCGATGCTCAGGGTAATCGTGCCACCATCGACATCGACCGGTTCAGGCAAGCCTAAGTCGACGGGTCCGACTCCTGACAGCACCACCTTCTCCAGCACGGGCGGCAGCGATGGTCGATTGCTGCGGCGCATCAGGACGACTTCGTCGATCAGCGATGAGTTCTCCCAGGGAACCTGGAGGCCGTTTGTGGCCTCGACCACATCACGGCGCACCGCCGCCATCACGGTGCGGATCTCCTGGTTCGGGGCCAGCGCGCGACGGGAAAACGCCGCCGAAAACGGGCTGAGTTCGCCGGCGCCGTCATAAGCCGCCGCCCCGGGTTCGGTGGCAAAGGCAATCAAGGTGTTCAGCGAGCTTCTCACCTGTGCGAGCCCGGTATTGCCGGCAGTGATGAGCTGGTCTCTCAGCCAGTAATTCTTGCGTGGGAACGGATTGTTGCGGCAGGCATCGAGTATGATCACCTGAATCTTTGATTTCGAGCGTAACTGTTCCAGCACATCGTTGAGCTTAATGGCCTGGACTTCGATGTCCGCCGCCTGCTTCAAGGAGGCATCGACCGGGATCAGAAAATTTTCGCCGCCGATCTGAAAACCGTGGCCGGAGTAGTAGATGACGGCCAGTTCTGCGCCGTCTGCGGCGGCAAGATAGTTGCGGAACTGTTCCTCGAATTGCAGCTTCGTCAGATCGCTTGCGACGAAGACCTCGAACCCTGCGAGTCGAAAGGTTTTTGACACGTCCTCGGCATCCTTGGCCGGGTTCTTGAGTGCGGGGAATTGTCGGTACTCCGAGTTGCCGATGACAAAGGCGACTCTTCGGTCGGCGCAAGCGTCAAAGGTCGTGAAGCTCGCGAAGAGGAAGGCTGCGATGATTCCGCAAAGTCGGAGCATGGCAATTCCCTTGAACGCTATTGCCTCGCCCACAAGAATACGGCATGTGCTAGCAAGGTCCGTCACAGAGCAGGCAATCCGCCGAGACGGAAAGAGAGAAAAGCCGTCTCGACGGCGGGCATATTCCTCACTTGATCGAATGCTAAATTACATCAGGGACCGAGTGTCTGCAACGTCTGTCACACCTCCAGGCTACCGCCAATCCAATTCCGCCACTGATATCGGGAGGAGCAGCTGCGGGAGGCGAGGATTGCGGCTGCGAGTTTTTGGCATTTTTTCGGCTGGGAGCACCCTTTGCTCCGCGACATCGGAGGCGACAGTTGCTCGCCTGGGCCTCTGCAGTACGGTCACAGGCTCTTTGCAGACTCGGACTCGGCCGGAGTGCAAAAAGAGCCCCCCCAGAAGTTCAACGGCCGGCTGGGTGGCCGACGTCATTCGCTTAGTGTTCTTGTAATACGTGCTGAGAGCATGGAGCGAACCCTTGCCGCAATCTCCGTCGACGATCATGCGATAACAACCTAGGCGGCGCGAGCCAACTGACCGGAAGCGAAAACACCGAACGGCGTTGAGCCAGGGTCATCGCCCCTCGGCTTCTGCTGCGATCAGCTTGCTATGCTCCGCCTTGGGACCCGAGTGCATGACAGGTTGGAGGTTGCGACCGACGCAGCTGGTCCGCCACACATCGTTGGCCATCGCGTCTTCGGAGTCGACGCGAAGATCACGAACTGAATTTTCACCAAAGGACCGTGTGGTCCATCTAGGATCTGACGGCCGAGCCAGCTTTTATGCAACTTTCCTAAAATGGCCGGAACCGAGGCTCGTCCTGCGGCTTGAGTCGATTTCTGGAGTCGCAGATTCATGAGTAGCGCAAAGGACCGGCTTTCCTTCATCGAGTTTCAATCACCCACCCTGGTGGCCAAAGCTGCCGAAGACGGCGAATGGCTTCACGAAATAAAGTACGATGGCTACCGGATCCAACTCATCGTCGAGGGGGGAAGAGCACGAGCCTTCACGCGTCGCGGCTATGACTGGTCGCATCGCCACAAGAGCATTGTCCAAGCCGCGGCGAGCCTGCCGATAAGGTCTGCGATCATCGACGGCGAAGCCGTTGTCCTCGGCGACACGGGTCTGCCGGACTATCAAGCCTTGCAGCGGGGAATTGGGCAACCCGAACTCGCCCAGGCTTATCTTCTATGCATTCGATCTTCTGCACTTAGCGGGCGCGACCTTCGCCAGCAGCCGCTGATTGAGCGCAAGGCCGCGCTGGAGAAGCTGCTGAGCGATACAGCGCCGAGATTGACCTATGCCGAGCACCTCAAGGTAAGCCGCAGCGACATGTTCGCTCACGCCTGCAGGATGGGCCTGGAGGGGCCCCCTGATCATCGACAAGGCGCCGCTGTCACTGCCTGTCGACAAGCCCAAAGCGAGCTGGGTCAGACCAGACGTTCTGGCGGAGGTGCAATTCACTGGCGTGACTGATCGCGGCATCTTGCGCGAGGCGGTGTTCAAGGGATTGCGCGAAGACCTCGTGCCTATCCAGGCAAAACCGCCCGCACGGTCGAAGCGACGGCTGGACCGGAACCATGGCGTCCCGCGCGAGAACATCCTGCAGCTGCTGCCCGATGCGGTCTCACCCTCCAAAGAAGAGCTCGCCGGCTACTGGGAACGGGTTGCCGATCAGGCGTTGGTTCATCTTGGCCGGCGGCCGCTGAAGCTGGTTCGCCATGCCTTCGGGGCCATCTTCTATCACAAGGGACCGCTGCCGGACATTCCCGCAGCAGTGCACCAATTGCGGGTCCAGAAGCGCGAGGGTGGTGAAGGGGTGCGCGTGTGGGTGGATGATCTTTCCGGTTTGCTCGGATTGGTCGAAATGGACGTCATGGAGCTTCATCCCTGGAACGCACATCGAGCATGCCGATCGCGTCGTTCTGGACCTCGATCCCGGCGAAGGCGTCGAATGGTATGAAGTCATCGATGCCGCTTTGGCGCTGCGCGACATCATGGAGGCGGCAGGTCTCGGATGCCGGCAAGAGCGTCATTCTCAAATTTGCAGGCAGAGTTGGCGAGCTTTGACATAAACCGCCTGCGAAACATCGTCGCTCGGCTGTGAGCCGTACCAAGGCGACGAGGACTGGAGGTCTCACTACTTCGCTCAGGAATGGCGCCAGCCAGTCCGCAGTTTCCCCGAGGACGCTGGGGCCCTCACTCACGATTTAGAGCTTCGTCAAGGCTTCGGCACCGCCGCCGCCAGATCGAGAGAACTGCACTCATGGTCATATCCCCACCGAAGTGGAGCATATCCAAAGTTCTTAGGCGCGCAAGGCGTGTGGCCGCGCCCGTCAGGCGGTCTCGAAGTACCCAGTATTGTGTATGCTCACGCAGCCACGCGCTTTGAATGAACACAAAGGCAAAGAGTATTCCGCCGCGGCGGGTAATGACATTAACTTCAATAACCCTGCTCGAAGTCGATCTTGTTGGACAGAGGCTCTCCTCTTGCGACTTGACCGCAGAGATCGGCGACCTGGTCAATTCCAGAATCCACCCAGAAGCTCGCGACATGAGGTGTGATGGTCACCCTGGGATGAGTCCACAACGGCGATGAAGTCTCCAGCGGTTCACGCTCAAACACGTCAAGACAAGCTCCAGAAAGCTGACCTTCGTCGAGCGCGCGGATCAGGTCGTCTTCGTTGACATGCGCGCCCCTGCCGACATTCACAAGGTAGGCACCTTGCTTCATTTTTTGAAAGGCACTGGAGTTCAGTATCCCACGAGTGTCACCAGTCAGGGGCAGTGAGCAGATAACGTAGTCCCGACTTGTGAGTGCGTCCGCAAGCTGGGCACGGCCAAAGTAACTATGTATACCAGGAAACGTCTTTTGATGACGGGACCAGACTGCCGTGTCGTAGCCCAAGTCCGCAAACAGCTTTGCGGCCCAGCCACCGATCCGGCCCGCACCCAGCACCACAATTCTTGTCTCGGAGATCTTCCGTGGCGCGATCGGACTCCAAAGCTTGCGGGCTTGCAGACTCATGTAAGCCGCAACATGCCGTTGCTGGCACGAAACGCGAAGGACGGTGTATTGCACCACTTCCGAAGCCTGCTCACGCGTTGCGAGCCTGATGAGCGGAACACCCTTTGGAAAGCTCTGAAGATCAATGCCCTCGACACCGGCCCCCAAATAGACGACGGCGCTTAGCCCTGTCATAGCGTCAAAAAAGCCAGGATTGGCGCCCTTGTCGACCAGCACAATATCTATGTCACTCTTGTCCCCGGCATCTGGCCAGAGCCTGAACTTCAGCTGCGGCACACGGCGTTCTAACTCAGCAGCCCATACTTGTGCATCAATGTAGTCAGGGTACTCATTGACCATCAGAACGGTTATTGGTTCGTCGGACACTTCGCCCTCCCCGGTCTCAGGGGTCACGGCATCCCTATTGGGCCGCACCCAAGTTCCAGATGTCCCGATGCAGACGCCATGTCCCGTCGTCGCCTTTTTTCCAGACGACAATGTACTTGCCTGCGACGGTGGAGGGGTCGCCACTTTTGCTCGGCACACCGAGCGTAAATGCGCCAACTTCGTAGGCGAGATTCCCGCTCCCTTCCACTTCCAGCGCTTTCAGGGTGAGATTCTTCATCCCGGCCTTGATTGCGCCCTGCCAGAATTCTTCCACGCCCTTGCGGCCATCGACGCGCTTGCTATCGGGTGGCAGCAGGGCGGCATCCTCGGTATACATTTGACCCACCGCTGCTGCGTTTCCGTTGTTGAAGGCATCCATGAATTTTACCAACGCCGCTTCGATGTCCTCGCGAGCCGACTGGGCGGCCGCAGACAATGCAGACGAAAGAAGCAGCAAAGCAGCAAGTGCAAATGACTTAGCCAGTCTCATTTTGTCCTCCCTTTGCGTGCTCCACAGGCCACCCGATGGATAGCGCCCAATCCGAGTACGCCGCGGGCGCGCTCAAGGGCGAGGCGGATTACATTAGGCTTATCTGATATGACAGCGCAAGCACAGCTGCGGCCCTCTGAATGAACCGCAGAGCGGGCATCAACAGCGCCTAGGTAGGGCGGGAGGAGCTGCTTTCTGACGAGATGGCCCCGTGGTCTTCGGCTATCCGGTCCAACAGCTTACGCGAAGCTGCGATTACACGGGGGGTTTCGTCGATGGTTTGCCGAAGGTCTTCGATGTCTGCGCGCGCGCGGCGCTCATTCCATCGAGCAGCTACTATTTCAAACTTGTCCCAGGCGGAAACCATTTTGAAGACCCCTAGCGCTCCCGCAGCTCAAACTTGAGCATTGCCTCTGCGAACCTCTGGCCGCTTTCGTCGCGTACCTTCATCACAAACTCTCGATAGAGACGTCCGGCAGCTTATCTTTGGTGATTTCGACCAAGGCTCTTACCGCCTCTTGTTTTGCAGCTTCGAGGTCGGGCAGATCGGTGCCTTCGACGTCGGGGAAGACTTGCCCGTTATCGGTGAAGTCGAAGAAAAAGCGAGGCATCCCTACAAACACAATAAATGCGGGAAAGGTTCATCTTGCTTCACGATTGGCTATGCAGCCGGCGCCCGCCGCTCTAATGCACGCAGCCGCTAACGAGCGTGATCTGACGTCCAATGATGATCGCGCATTTGGTTAAAAACGTACGCGGCCGGACTCATAGTCCCCATCGGCGTATCGTTATTCTTCCGAAAGGGGAGGCTTCCATGCTACCACTACCCCACGCCGTCGATCCAAAGATAGTTGCTGAGATCAATAGTCTGCTAGACCATCACGCCGGGGTGGTACCGGTCCCCGTTCACAAACTCGCGGCGGTTGTCCGGCTGCGCCTCAAAAGCCATCTTTCCATCGCGGCTATCGAGGCGCTGATCGTGGACGAAGCCGAGTGTCGCCATCTGCCCATGCTGTTCGAACTGCCGGGAACGGAAGCGGCTGTAGTTTCATCCGCTCTGGGTCGTGCGACTTGAAGGTTAGGGGCTCGGGCACTGGGCTCTGCTAGGGGAGCCCGCCGCCTCGGAGGGATGGGCGACGGACCCCGCAGTGGCTGCACCGAGACGGATCGACCCCTGCAAGTCTTTAACCGGCGAGGGCCTGCATTTGTTCCCCGAATGCGTGCGGCGCTACGACTATGTGTTCAGCCGGCTCGTCCCGCTCTAAGTCCCCTCATGCCTAGGGCTGAATGGGCCAGTTACCGGAGCCCGTTTCCAAACATTCCTGACGCCTTGTGCAACCATTCCCTGACCTGCGAGTTGCGCGACAGGCGGGGAACCTCGGCCGACATGGCAAAGCGCGACAAAGCTGGGCATAGGTCCCTTGCAGAAGCATTTTTTGGTTAACGGATGGTCCGCACCGCTGAGAGGATCAATTCCTCCAGATTGAACACTGAACTACTTGACCCGTTGCCCGGTC
>NZ_JAMYLR010000078.1:0-12068 GCF_040318155.1 Mesorhizobium sp. M1307
ACTGACCGCCGCGCATTACATAAGGGGGGGTCAATATAGCGCGGCGATCTGGGAGAGACCTGCGCGACAATCAGCATGATAATTTGCCCGTGACCGCGCTCTGAGAGTCTCATCCAGATTGTCGCGCAGGTCTCTCCCAGATCGCCGCGCCGCAGGTCAAAATTGGACTCCACTGTGGAGGGTCAGTTTTGGAAGCCGTTTGACAGTCCAGATCTCCGGCAGGTAGCCGGCTGGGTACAAGCTGGCCAGCGTGCCGGCGTCGATCTTGTCGGTCTTCACGTGAGCGTGCGCGATCGCTTTGACCTGCAGCGGATTGGCGATCACCACCCGCTTCACGAATAGCGCGAGCACCCGCGACACCGCCATGCAGTTGCCAGTGGCCTCGATGACCACATCATCAGTGGCCAGAAGAGTTCTGCCGAAGCCTTCCAGCGCCGTTCGCGTCATGTCGACCCGGCCCACATGCCGCAGCCGACTGTCTTCCCAAATCACCACCTCGCCAAAGGTGCAATGGGTGTCAATTCCGATTACACGTCGCATTCCTCTGTCTCCTCTCGATCAGTCAGAGGGGAGCGGCGGGCGACATGACAACTACGGATTCGCGCTCACGGCGCAACCGGGCGAGTCGCAGAGGTCGCCAGCTACTAACACGAGCTCGCAGCTCATCGTGTGCATCGGCCTGCCGCACCTTCGTGCTCCCGGTGCCTCTGTCCCGGATGGTCGCACCATACGCCGCGCATCAGGAAAAGCGTAGCCGGACATCGGCACCAAGAATCTCATACCGGTTACGAACGCTATCGAGGCGCTGAACTCAAAGCTGCGGCGGGCCGTGCGAACGCGCGGTCACTTTCCCAATGACGACGTCGCGAGGCGTCCCCCTATCCCGATCAATCCCCTTCCATTCAGCCTCTCTTCATCCCGCTCTAGAGCCAAAGAGCCAAAGAGCCAATGAGCTCGTTGTTGAGATTTGGACCTGATCTGCAGATCACCATACCGGCCAGCGGCTCCTGGAAATGCCGCACATGAAGGCCTGACAGAAGACCGCACTCGATCACACGTCGAAAAGGGCCAGAAGCCTCTTGCATACGGGCGGCAACCACAGAAGGCTATACACGAAGCTCAGAAAGATCCATCTGACGTCTGTCGCCGCGGCGAGGGCGTAGGTCAGCTCGGCAACGGCCTATCGGATCGACGAGGATCCAAGACTGCCCTCGCAGGAGAAGGAGCCGTGCGGCCGCCGGCGCCCCGATCCGCTTGCTAGCCTTTTCGAGCTGAAGTCGTGCCACTTCTGCTGAGAGCCCCCGGTATCCGGCCCGTGGCCATTTTCGAGGAGATGATGCGCCGCCATCCCGAACTGGGGAGGGCGTGCGGCACACGCTGGAGCGGCGCATTTGTACCTGGCGCCGAGCGCCAGGCCTGCCGCATCATGGTCGAGCTTCTCGCCATCGAATACGAGCGTGGCTGCGAGAGTGAACTGGCCGAGGAACAGTCCGCTTGTGTCGGCAATCGCCGACTCCCGGACATCGCGGCCCTGCCCGCCCGCTTCGCGCGCCGATATTGTTGATTTAGTCGTTGCCGGGACGCAAGGATGGCTCTTGGTCGGATCAATCCGGCCAGATTTGCCGCAGTTTTCGGGTCTAGTGTTTGGTTTAGCGGCGGCTATCTCTCCTTTAGGCCATGGTAGCGATCATCAGCCCGGCCGGTGGCCGGAGCTTTGCCAATCTTCTGAGATTCTGGGCGGTAGCGGCGAGGAGGAACTCGTCGCGCGCGCCTGAGGGACCGCGCAGTCGCAGACGCCTAAGCCGCAAAATGCGTTTGAGATGCGCGAACAGCATCTCGACCTTCTTCCGCCGATGGCGGGACCGCTCATATTCCGGCGTCTCGGCAATTGCTCTGGCGACATCGCGGGCATCCTCGTTCAGATCTCGGGGGATCTTACGAAAGGTCATATTCGGACAGCACTGCGGCTTCAGCTCGCAGACTTTGCAGTCGTGCTGGCTGGCGCGGTAAAGCCGCGTGCCCGCACTGGCGATGCCTGTGCGCGGCGTCTTGTAGCTGCGCCGGAACTGCACCAGCCCCCCCGGGCAGGTGTAGTCGTTCGCGTCCGGATCGAACATGAAGTCGGCGCGCGAGAAGGTGCCATCCGTCTGGTTGGACTTATCGAACACCGGGATATGCGGCGCGATCTCCCGTTCCTTGACCAACCAGGCGAGGTTCGCTGCCGATCCGTAGGCGCTGTCGGCGGCCAGGTACTCTGGCTTCAGGGCGAAGCGGTCCTCGGTCCTGTCAATCATGGTGCGCGCCGCTCCCACTTCAGCCTGCCGGATCGCGCGCGTGGCTTCGACGTCCAGGATGACGCCATGGTCGGTGTCGATCAGATAATTGGTGGCGTAAGCGAAGAAGGCATGAGCCTTGTGCGCTCCGGTCCACTGCGCCGCCGGATCGGAGGGTGAAATGAACTTCGGCGTAACCTCACTGGCCGCCCCGAAAGCGGCGTCATCCGGGGTTGCGAGATACTCTCGCACCGCTCGACCAGCCCCGGCACCAAAATCGGCGGCGCGCCACTCGTGGGCCGAAACGGAGCGTTGTTTGTTGGCATCGGCAGCGATGAGGCTGGCGTCCACCGCAAACCCTTCGCCGCCCACCAGGCCTTCGCTCAGGCAGCGTTCCACGACTGTCTCGAAGAGGTGTCGCAGGATGTCGCTCTGCCGGAACCGGCCATGGCGGCTGCGCGAGAAGGTGGAATGGTCAAGAACCTTGCCGTCCAATCCCAAACGGCAAAACCATCGATAAGCAAGGTTGAGGTGAACCTCCTCGCAGAGCCGTCGCTCGGATCGAATGCCCATGCAGTATCCAACGAGCAGCATCCGCATCATCAACTCGGGAGCGATCGAGGGACGGCCGATGGTGCTGTAGAACGGCTTCAGCTCCGAGCGGACGCTCTCCAGATCGAGGAACTGGTCGATCCTTCGAAGGAGGTGGTCATCAGGGACATGATCATCGAGACAGAAATCGTAGAACAACTGCGCCGGTGCCACCTGCGATCCCATCATCGTCCCATTCCCTCCGGAAGCAACAGGTGGATGGAATCACGACACCGCAAGCCGATCAACGCCGACTAAATCAACACAATCCGCCAGATCCCGCTCGCCGGCCCAACGTGGTCGTCTGCCTGGCCCCGCTTCAAACGTCGGTTTAGAGGCGACACTCAGGTTGTGCGCGGCGGTGACGGACTGAGCCAATGGAGCGCTGGCGTGACGGCGGTGCGCGTGGAAGTCTATGCCACCTTCCGGTTCCGTTTTTGTCTAAGGCTACAGTCAACGAGAGGGCGCGCGTGTGTCCGGACTGACGCGAGACGGTTCTGAAGACGTGCCAGTTTGAGCTGCCGCCGGGCTACACCTGCGCGAAGCCGGTAGCAAAGCCGAAGCAGGGTGCTCTGCTGCCGGTGGTCGATGCGCTCTGCAGGCGGATGGGACGGGTCCATGGAGCGGCACTTGTCGAAGCAGCTGGCCGGTATGGTGATCTGCGGATCGGGTCCAATTCTCACGTGCGTGCTTGGAAGGACCGAGGGAACAGCTGGTTTTCCCGATCCGGATCGGCTCGATCATGCCTTCTCCTCCAACCTCTTCGCTGCTATTTCCAGCGCGTGCCAGAGCGAAGCGGCAAACGAGCGCGCGCCGAGCACGGCGACATGGGCTTCACTGCGGCGGATGACGAAACAGGTCATATGCTCAAGGACTGTACGTGTCGCGCGGCCCGGACCAAAGCCCGAAAGATCGATGTTGATCAGCTTCGCCAGCAATGCCTCGATAGGATCCGTGCCGGCCACGGACATAATCTCGACAGCCACCCACCCGCCAGTCTGCTCGGTCACCGAGCAACCGCGGGCGGCCTCTTTCAGATCCGCGGCAAAGTCCTCCTCGGCGCGGCCTTCGGCCTCAATCATCCACTGATCCGGTCCGGTCCAGAAAACTGCCACCTTTTGACCTGCTACCCAGCCTCCCGGCCCCGGCAAATTCAAACCGAACGGCTTGGGCTCAACGGTTTCCCTGCGCAGTGCTAGAGAGGCAAGCGCCAGATCCACGTTCTCACGAATCTCCAATGCTGCAAACGATGCGGAACGAGGCTTTTCGGCGCCGAGCGCCTTGAGCGGTCTCAGGTTAGCCACGCAGACGTACTCCTTCAGCATCGACGAAATGCGCCGATACGACACGCAGGCGTGCGCTTTCTCCTTCGACCGGGTTCGAAGCCACGATCACCTCGCCCAGCCGTCCATAGCCGTTCTCGAGGAAAGCGAGCCCGATCATGGACCCGACATGGGGCGAATAGCAGGCCGATGTGATCCAGCCCTGATCGCTATCGAGGTCAAATGCTGCCCCCTCGGCGAAGAGATGTGACCCAACAACGATCTTGGCCCCAGGCTCGACAGGCTGGAGACCCACCAGCCGGCGCGTATCCCCCGCCAGCCCCTCGCGCCGAGACATGATCGCGCCAATTGAGTCTTTCGTCTGCGACACCATTTTGGCGAGCCCGAGCATTTCGGCGGTGGTTTGGCCGTTAAGCTGGGCTCCACCGACGTGGCCCTTTTCCATTCCTAGGACAGATAGCGCTTCTACTCCGAAAGGCGTCACTCCTAGATCAACACCCATCTCCATCAGCTGTTTCATCAGCGCGTGCCCGTAGCGGGTGGGAACCGCGATCTCGTAGCCAAGTTCTCCCACGAAGGAGACGCGGAAGAGCCGCGCCTGCCGACCGCCGCAAACCGTTAGCTCCGCACAGGCCATAAACGGAAACGCCTCGTTCGACAGGTCGAACCCGTCGACGATTCGGGCGAGCAGCGCACGCGAACTCGGCCCCGCAACAGCGATCTGCGCCCAGGCCTCGGTCGTGGAGACGAGCTGTACGTCGAAGTCGGGCCAGAGGCATTGCCGGGCGAAATCCATATTGCGGTAGACCAGCACCGCATTGGCCGTCGTTGTAGTGACCACATAGTGGTCCTCGGCTAGCCGCGCGCACGTACCATCGTCATAGGCAAAGCCGTCCTCGCGCAGCATCAGCCCATAGCGAACGCGGCCGACCTTCAGCGTGGACATTATGTTGCTGTATAGACGGTCAAGAAACTTCCCCGCATCGCTGCCCTGCACGTCGATCTTTCCGAGCGTCGAAACGTCACATAGGCCCACTGAGCTACGCACGGCTCTGACTTCGCGATCTACGCTCATGCGCCATTGCGTTTCCCCCTCACGGCGAAAATAATCGGCTCGCCGCCATGGGCTGGACTCATCAAATACCGCACCATGGGCTTCGGCCCAGTGGTGGGTCGGCGTCAAACGGGGTGGGCGGAAGTGCGGCCCTATTTCGCCACCCCCCAGGACCGCCAATGCCACGGGAGTATAGGGCGGGCGAAAGACCGTAGTCCCGGTTTCCGGGATTGTTTTCCCAGTGAGCTCCGCCATCACGGCGAGCCCGATCATATTGGCGGTCTTGCCCTGATCCGTCGCCATGCCCAAGGTAGTGTAGCGTTTCAGATGCTCTACCGGCCGCATGTTCTCGACATGCGCGAGCTTGATGTCCTTTACCGTCACGTCGTTCTGGAAATCGACCCATGAGCGTTTCGTGCCCGGCACGTGAAACACGGGCGCAATGGTATATGCCTCCTCCTCCGGGCACGGCAAACTAGGCGATCTTGCTGTTATCCCGATGTCCTCCAATGCACATTTCGCCGTTTCCGCACCCCAACGCAGCGCTGCCGCGGTCGAAAAGCGCCCCGCAGCAGCGCCCGCCACAAGCAAGCCAGAAGGCCCGTTCTCGCCAGGCAGGAACGCCAGCAGCTGCTCATTCCAGGTCGGCTTACCCCGATGGTGCGAAGCCAGATGCACGTTCGGGTTCCAGCCGCCAGCGACCCCAAGGGCGCCGCAATGGATCCATTCGGACCTGCCGTTTGCCTGAACCTCAATCGACGTCAAGCCAAGTCGGCCGCGCGATCCAGTCACCATGGCCCCCGCGATCAAACGGTAGTCACCACGAGCCTTCGCCTCGGGGCGCACGTCGATTACCGCGGCGATCTGGACACCCTTGGCCGAGAGATCGCGGGCGGTACGGTGACCGTCCTCGTTGTTCGTGAAGACAGCGACCTTTTCGGAGGGGCACGCTGCCCAGCGATTCGCGTATGCCCGCATCGCGCCGGCCAACATGATGCCAGGACGATCATTGTCCGCAAAGGCGATGGGTCGCTCTATCGCGCCTGCAGCCAATACAGCGCGTTTCGCCGTGATGCGCCAAAGTGTCTGGCGGACTCGGCCACCAGGCTCCGCGAGATGATCCGAAACCCTTTCCACCGCACCATACATGCCGTGGTCATAGACGCCGAAAACCGTAGTGCGGCTCATCACCCGAAGACGCGGCAGGCTCTTGAATTCTGACTCCAGCGCTGAGATCCAGTCGGCGACCGGGACTTCGCCCAGTGTTTCCGTCTCGCACAAGAGCCGTCCGCCCAGGCGGAAATCCTCCTCCGCCAGGATCACACGGGCGCCCGAGCGTGCGGCCGTCAGCGCCGCCGCAAGTCCGGCCGGACCCCCGCCGATGACCAGCAAGTCGCAATGCAGGAAGCCCCTGTCATAGGCATCGGGATCGGCCTGCATTGAGATGCTGCCGAGTCCCGCGGCCCTACGGATGGCGGGCTCGTAGACTCTTTCCCAGAAGCTTTTCGGCCACATAAAGGTCTTGTAGTAGAACCCGGCTGTGAAAAGCGGCGACAACAGGTCATTGATAGCCATTGCGTCGAAGTCAAGCGAGGGCCAGCGATTCTGGCTTCGGGCCTCCAGTCCCTCGAACAGCTCGACCGTTGTCGCGCGCGTGTTCGGCTCCTGCCGCGCGCCGGTGCGTAGCTCGACCAACGCATTTGGCTCTTCCGAACCGGCGGACAGCACCCCGCGGGGACGATGATATTTGAAGCTGCGCCCCACCAGGCGAACGCCGTTGGCCAGTAGCGCCGAGGCGAGCGTGTCGCCGGGATGGCCCTGGTAGCGTTTATCGTCAAACTTGAAGTTCAGCGCTTGTGAACGGTCAATCAGTCCGCCCGAGAGCCGCGTCATCTTCCGCTCCTCTTCCGCGCAAGAGCGAGGTCGCGCGCCAACTCCGCGCTGAGAACCTCGTGGGTGATCGTATTGCGCGTGACTACCAACCAGGAGCGGTCGCCGTGCTCGTGGAACCACAATTCGCGGTGCGCGCCCGCCGGATTGTCGCGCAAATATACATAGTCGCAAAATGCAGGCTCGGCGTCGGGTGCAGATGGGTCTGGACGGTCGATAAGCCGGGCGTCACCGAGATAGGTAAATTCTCTTGCATCGCGTAAACCCAGAAGTGGATGGGGAATGAGCATGTTGACCTCACTGTAGATTTGGCTGCGCACCAGCGCCGCTTTCATCTATTAAGTATCCTCTTGCGAATCGATCGAGTCGGTAAGCGCGCGCGGTCGCATGAGGAGTATCGGTCGCAAGAAGATGGGCGAAGGCGTGGCCGCTGGCGGGCGTCGCCTTGAAGCCCCCAACGCACCAGCCCCCGTTGAAATAAAGGCCTTCGATGCTCGTGCGGTCGATGATCGGTGAGCCGTCCATCGACATGTCCATAACGCCGCCCCATTGCCGCAGGAGTCGCACCCGCCCGATCATCGGCATCACGGCCATGGCGCCTTCGCAGACATCCTCCACCATCGGCAAGTTCCCCCGCTGCGCATAGGAGTTGTAGCCGTCGATTTCGCCACAAAATACAAGGCCGCCTTTATCAGATTGGCTTATATAGAAGTGCCCCGCGCCGAACATGATTATACCGGGGAGAACGGGCTTCAAACCTTCCGTGACGAATGCCTGCAGAACATGGCTCTCGATTGGAAGGCGCATCCCCGCCATCGCCATGACGCGGCTCGAGGAACCCGCCACTGCCACGCCGACTTTATTGGCACCGATGTAGCCGCGCGAAGTCTCCACACCACGGATCTTGCCATCTACGATGCGGAAACCGGTCACCTCGCAATTCTGGATAAGGTCCACACCGTGCAGATCGGCGCCACGCGCGTAGCCCCATGCGACAGCGTCATGACGTGCCGTCCCCGCGCGTGGCTGCATCAAAGCACCACGGATCGGAAAGCGCGCGTTGTCGTAGTTTAAGAAAGGAACCATCGCCCTCAGATCCTCCCTGCTCAACAGGCGGGCGTCCGCGCCGGCCAACATCATCGAATTGGCGCGGCGCCGATATGCATCTCGCTGCCAATCCGAGTGAAGGAGGTAGATGATGCCCCGCTGGGAGACCATCGAGTTAAAATTCAGTTCCTGCTCCAATCCCTCCCAGAGTTTCAGTGAAAACTCGTAGAAGGGCCCGTTGCCGGGAAGCAGGTAGTTCGAACGGATGACTGCCGTGTTTCGGCCAACATTGCCGGATCCCAGCCAACCCTTCTCCAGAACGGCGATACGGGATTGCCCGAAGGTCTTGGCTAAGTAATAAGCCGTCGCGAGGCCGTGCCCGCCGCCGCCAACAATGACGTAGTCATAGAACGGCTGTGGATCGGGATTGCGCCATAGAGGCTTCCATCCGGAATGACCTTTGAGCGCTTCAGTAAGAACGCGGAAGCCCGAAAATCTCATCCACGGAGCCCTCGATAATGCCATCAACATCATAATTCCTTCATTCAAGACAGCAGCTTGGGGATGTCCGAATGCAGGCATAAGTGGTGTAACATTGCGCAAACGTGGCGGAGACACAAAAAATCTGAGAATTTGGCCGAAATGCGTCAAAAAAGGGCGTCGAATGAGGGATTAAGCCACGCGAAGTGCGAGCTGACCTGCCACCGATGAGCTGTCGCTACTCAGGCACTACACTTTGGCCGACGATGATCTGGAAACATCAGAAAGCGCCCGGCCAGAGAACCGGCTGGGGTTGCTCTGCAGCTGTGTGCACAGCGTTATCCAGGGCGCCCGCTCGCACCGGGCGAGATGATCCCGAAAGGAGTCCTGTCTTTTAACTGGGCTCAGCTCGGCATTCCTGCCGATGCGCTTCTCACTTATGCCGCCCGTCGCCCGTCAGCATCATATGGGAGGCGCTGCGCAAGATCTACGGTATAAGACGTTCACGGGCCGCGGCGCGCGTGATCTGCGGGACTGGCTTTTCGAACGGGCTGAAGATGCCCGGTCCAACGAGGATCTTGCCCAGCGTTTTGTTGCACAATGCAGGAGACGCTGACTATCCTGCCAGCGGCCTCGACAATCGAGCGATTTTGCGCTGACGCCCTCGTCGTCGCCGAGCGGCGGATTGAGATATGTATTGCGGAAAAGCTTGATGCTGATGCGTGCGGACGATTGGACAAAGTATCAGTCGCTTCACCTGGCTTCGCCAGTTCGAGGTCGGCCCCAATTCCGCGTCAGCAAACCGACTGCTCGACCAGTTGGAGTTTCTACGCGGTCTCGGTGAAAGAAACCGCCGTTTGCATCGTTGATAAATCCGGCAGGATCTGCCCGCGAGGTGAAGGTCGTCAGCCACCCCGACGATCTCCTCGCCGTCCTGAAGGATCCTGCCTTGAACATTGAACGGGTCGGCCTCGAGGCCGGGCCCTTGTCGCAATGGCTTTTCGAGGGGCTGGCGAGCCCCGTGTTGCCGGTCATGCATCGAGACGCGCCATGTGAAAGTATTCCTGAAGGTCGAATGGACAAGCCGAGCTGGGGCGCGCCGAAGATCACGGAGCGGCTGGCTCGGCTCTATCCAGACGTCCACACCCGGCAATCTCAACGGTGCATGCGGTGCTCGACCGCCACGGCCTGGTCAAACGCCACAGCGCCGTCGCAACACGCGGAGGGAACCGCGCTCTCGCATGGCTGCCAGCCCAACGACCTGTGGTGCGCCGATTATAAGGCCGAGTTCATGCTCGGCGATCGGCGTTACTGCTACCCGCTGACAATCAGCGATTTCGCCAGCCGCTATCTATTGGCCTGTGAGGCGCTCCACACCACCAAGGAGGCCGTTCGAGAGAGTTTTCAAGGAGTTCGACCTGCCCAACGACCGACAACGGTGTGCCTTTCGCCAGCCCCGATGCCCCCTTCAACCCATCCAGGTTGTCGGTCTGGTGGCTGAGGCTCGGTATCGAGATCGAGCGCATCAACCCGGGCAACCCGCAACTGAACGGCCGTCATGACCACTTGCATTTGACGCTCGAGCTCGAAACCACCAAACCGGCCGGCGCCATGGCCGGGGCGTCTGGCGGCCGATCACTGATGGCGCGATGACAATCTCGACCGCTCAGCTCGCTCTGGCGATCGGCTGTGTGATTGTTGGCTTTCGCTTGATCGCCAGCTGTCGTTAAGAACTCTCGGCAAAACCTCATCGAGTTCCATCGGCGAGCGCTGAGCGTGATTCATTCGCTCCGAAGCGGTTCGGAGCCGATGGGTGGGCGGTGGCCTCGGAACTGGCGAGCTGTTCAGATCCTGTGAGGAGGAGGATAGCGACCGACGCGGTCGCAAGTGAGGCTGCCAAAACATCTCACCTTGGAGGCTAAACATGCCAGTCGCAGCTTGCCAATCGGAAGCACCGACCGCTATCCCCACCAATGTTTGGCGCAATTTTCCTGTCGTTGGAATTGTGGCCTGCCCCCTAAAAAGTAGTCATCCCTGAGGTCCGCGGTTAGCTGTGACTGCCGAGGCACCTTAAGTAGGCGCCGGCTCGACGTGTGTCCGGTCTAGGGAATGCCGGTTCCGAAATACCGTGTGTGGGCGACGTCGAGGATGCGATTGATCAAGCTCGAGTAGCTGTATCCGGCGGTCGTCGCGGCCAGGGAGTACAAGGAGCGTATACCGAGCCCCGGCATGGAGTTGATCTCTAGGACAAAGGGCTGGCCGGAGCGATCGATCCGGAGGTCGACGCGGGCGTAATCCCGGCACTGGCAAGCTTGAAAGGTCGCAACCGAAATATCCCGCAGCATCGTCGCAAGCTTGCTTGCGATTCGCGCCGGGCAAATCTTCGGCGGCGGCGCGACCGCTTCCAGAGTCAGAAGGCGCGTTTCGCGGTCGCCGAAGTCGTGCTCCACAAAAGGCAAGACCTCGAGCTCTCCGTTTCCGAGCAGCGCGACGGTGATTTCCCGTCCCTCGATGTATTCTTCTACGAGCGCATCCTGCGCATAGTGCGTGACGATCACTTCTACGGCCTGCCTCAACTGAGCGGGTTCGTGTACGAGCTGCAATCCGAGGCTCGTAGATTCGTAACGCGGCTTCACTACCACTGGGAATCGCAGGTCGCCAATGGTCTCAGTGCCGCGGCGCATTACGCGAAAGTTTGGCGTCGGCACGCCGTCATCGTGGATGAGCCTCTTGGTGATGACCTTGTCGGTCGCCAGCCCATGTCCGAGCGGACTCGATCCGGTGTACGGAACGCCGGCCATCTCGAGCATGGCCGCAAGGTGAGTGCAAGGCAACTCGCCTTGAATTCCGTACGTCATGTTGAAGACGATTCCGGAGGGGCGGGTTTGCGGATCGGGTAGCATGAACCGCTCGAGCGTAGTGAGCAGTCCTTTGTCGCTTTCGCATAGCAGCGTCTCGTGGCCGCCCTCTTGCAGTGCCGCCACCACCCTTTCGACCGTCTCGCGGTCGTCGCCCCACGGGCGAGGCCGACCGAACCGGTTAATTACGCCCTTATGATCATAGTTCCACACGACGGCCACCCGCATGAGCCACTCCTTGGATGTTTGCCCGCTATCATGCTTACACTCTCGGGCTTCATTGATCGAAAACAACAGCTCGGCTGAACGCGGCGAGCCTTAACCGTGTCCCGTGCAATCGGCGTGCCACGGAAGAGGTTGTTCGAACAAAAAGAAGAAAACCTACGTATTTCGTGCCGCGCCGGCGGAATACGAGCGCGTCAGTGTATCCAGATTCTAACATAGACGTCTTCAATCGGACACGGCTGAACGCGAGAACTCTGAACGTGGAATGACGACGGTCGCCTCTCGTGCCAAATGTCAAACGGCTTCCAAAACTGACCCTCGATCGGCGTCCAATTTTGACCCCCTTATGTAATGCGCGGCGTTCAGC
>NZ_JAMYLR010000079.1:0-11088 GCF_040318155.1 Mesorhizobium sp. M1307
GACCAATCACCTTCTACAACGGCCTGGCCTACTTCCGTGCCTGTGCCGATGGATGGGCTCTGCGAGATGTGTATATGCCCTAGCCCCCCTCGAGGGGGAGATGTCGCCGAAGGCGACAGAGGGGGTCGGTTCGTCCTGACGCGGCCTCCTATCGCCTCCATCGCGGGGGAAGAACGCCGGCGCTCCACGCGAGACGACCCCCTCTGGCCTACCCTCTTTGCCACAGCTCGGCATCTCCCCCTCGAGGGGGGAGATCACCCGCTCCGTCTTCCATCGCTTTCCCAACCAAGGAACCCACCCGTGACCCCAACCCATGCCGAGCAACTCGGCAGGGCGCGGACGGCTGCCGATTTCGCTGCCATCCGCGCCTTGCTCCACACCGACCTCAACGATGCGATCGCCCGCAAGGGCGAGCTGGAAACGGAAAAGTTTCACGCGATCTTCGGCGCCGGAAATTTGACGGCGGCGCGTGCCGCATTGGACGACTGCAACGCTGCAATCGCGCTGATCGAGAAAACCATCGAGGACGCGGACGAGCGCCGCATTGGCGCCCCCCTGGACGAACCCCCCGCCGAAGCCGTCGCCGCCACGCCGGCGCCGGGCGACGAGGTCAGGACAAAGGCCGAGGCGCTCGGCGAGAACTGGCGCACGGTCCACTGGCTGATCGAGCAGCTGCGCCAGGAGCTGTTCGCGGCCGATGCCTTGAGCCGCGCCATCATCGCTGCCAACGGCCTGTTCAATGCCGACGGCGCCGTCGGCCTGAAGGTCAACCTGACCACCATCCGGCGCACCGCCATGGCCGGCCCGCGGGCCGCCGCGCCATCGCGTCTCAGCCGCCCGGCGATCCAGGCCGACCGACTGCTTTTGTCCTTCCTCAGCCCCGGCGGCGTGCTCGACCGGCGGCCTTCGATCGGCGCGCCGGTCGACGGCATCAAAAGCAAATTCATTCCCGCCGGCGAACGAGGCTGACCATGTGCACACTAGCTCTTATCGGTACGGCGCTTTCGGTCGGCGGCGCGCTGGCGGAAGGCCAGCAGTCCAAGCAGATGGCCGACTACCAGGCCAAAGCCTATGAACAGCAGGCGCGGGCCGACGCCCAAAGCTCGGCCTTCGAGCAGGGCCAGGAGCGCCATAAGCAGGATCTGCTGCAGGCCCAGGCGCGTGCCCAGGCCGGCGCTTCGGGCGTCGCCATCGCAGGTTCGCCGACCGAGGTGCTGGCAGCCAATGCCAGGCAGGGCCAGCTCGACCTCAAGGCGATCCAATACGGCTCGCAGCTGCGCCAGAACGGTCTCGCCACGCAGGCGGCGATCGCGCGCTTTTCCGGCAGGCAGGCGGTCGGCGCCTCGATCTTCAAGGCCGGCGGCAACCTCGTGTCGGGCATCTCCGGCCTCTACGATCCGGCCAAGACGGTGACGTTCGGCAGAAGCGCCTTCCCGCCGGCGCCGGGCGGAGGCCTCTACTGATGGCCACCATCCCGCTCCAGCTTGCCCAGCGCCGGCTCGATACCGGCAATGTGGCCTCATATCCCAACGGCTCGCCAGTGGGCGCCGCTATGCAAGGCTTTGGCGACGAGCTGTCGGCGATAGCCGAACGCTTCCGGCAGCAGAAGCAGCAGCAGGATGCGTTCGACGCCGACATTATCGGCCGTGAGCTGAACGCACGCATAGCGCACGCCGAGGCCGTGGCGGTGCAGACCGCGCCGGCCGACGGCGGCGGCCTGCACGACTTCATGTATGGCCAGCTCGATCCGCGCAGCGACGGCGTCGTCAGGCCCGGCCTGTTCGACCAGATCTTCGACGACACCGTAGCGAAAGTGCCGGAGGGCGAACGCGCCAATTTCCTCGCCCAAAAGCAGGCATTGCGGCTGGCCGGCTCGGCGCGCATGGCCGCGCAGCAGCACGCGCGGCGCCAGAACTATGAGCAGGCCGAGTGGAGCAAGGTCGAGGACGGCTACACAAGCGCCATCGCGCAGGGCGACCCGGACGACACAGGAACATTCGAGGCGATCCGGCAGAGCGGGCTCGAGCTGATCGGCAAGATGGGCAACCCGGTGGCCCGGCAGGCCGCCGAGGCCGCCTGGCGCAGCAACACGGCAAAGGCGCTCGCCCAGGCGATGATCGCCAAGGACCCGAAGCGCGCTGCGGAGGTGCTGGGGACTGGGCCGGTCTCAACGGACGGCAGGACTAAGGACGATACCATCGAAGCTGTGGGCGGACCTCGGGCGAGTGGGTCCAGCGTGCTGGCGACGCGCGAAGCGCCCGTAGGTGGCCTTCCGTCCGACGAAACACCTATCCGCACGGGTTCCGTGGGGCCCGTCGGAAATACGGCTTGGGCTGCCGCAGGACCCTGGATTGCCGACTTGTCGCCGGACACGGTTCAGGATCTCGGCCAGAAGGCGCAGGTAGCGACTGTGGCAAGCCTGGTCGATGCGCGCACGAACATCGACATCGCCTTGCAGAACGCGCCGGCTGCCATTGCCAATACCGGCAGCTATTCTGGCAAGACACCGGGTGCCGAAGACTTCACTGCCGTGTACGGCGCCGAAGATGGCGGCAAGCGTCTCCAAGCCTTCGACATAACGGCTGATATCGGCCGCGCGGTTTTCGACATGCGACCCGTCCCGAACCAGGCGATACACGCCCAGATTCGGGATTTTGAACCCGGCCCCTACGGCTCGCCGGAAGAGCGGGAGCAATATGAGATAAGGGCCGGCGCCGCGCAATTGGTGCTGGGTGCCAGGCGCGCCGATCCCGCCGGTTACGTCGGCCAACTGTTCCCGAACCATGCTCCGGACTGGGATAAGATCACAGCTCCTGAGGATTATAAGGCTGCCGTCACCTGGGCCGTCGCTGCTCAGCAGGAGTTGGGCTTCGACCGAATACTGCCAATGCCCTGGGCCGTAGCTGGCCAGCAGGCGGCGAAATACATCGACCAAGGTGTGCCGTTCGAAAAGCGCCTTGCCAAATTGAGTTCGATCGTCCTGGCGGTTCGCGATCCTGATGCCCGCAAGGCGACAACCCAACAGATTTCTGTGGCGGCGGAAGCCCAGTGGCGAGCCGAGGCCGCCCAAGATCCGAACGTCGCGCCAGAGTCGTTGGAAGCCCAGGTTGCGGTGCTCAAGAACGGGCTGGCGTGGATCGGGGAACATCCGGCCCAAGCCCAGTACAGCGCCATGCCGTGGCTACAGCAATTCGGCTTGGCGTTCTCGGATGTCGGCCGCCTCACGGCTAAGGGCGCGGCCGCCGGCGGTGCGGATGCGATCTCCGCCGGGCTGGACTCCGTTTGGTCGGGAGGAAACTACCAGCACCTCCTCGAAGATGAACAGGCCAAGACCGAGGACGCCGAGGACCGGGCCGGCTCGGCCGGTTGGGCGGCGGAAGCCCTCGGCACCGGCTTAAGCGGATATGGCCTGGCGGAGAGTTTGTTCGGTTTGCTGGGCCGGGCAAGCGTTGGCGCGGCGGCAGAGAACGGCTTGATCGGTCTTGCTGCCCGAACTGGCGTCGGGGGTGTGGCGGGTGGCACTTATGGCGGGGCATACGCCTTCAACACAGGACAGAGCGTCCCCTGGGGAATTGCCAACGGCGCGCTTTGGGGGGCGGGCGGCAATGTCCTTGCCGAAGGGCTCAGTGCCGTTGGCAGCCAGGTGTTGGCAAGGCTTGCCGGGCGTTCTGCGAATGCTAAACCTGATATCGTACTGGATAGTGGGGGTCCCCCGGTCAATGCAGAAGAGATTCCGATCTCGACCGGCAAGGCCCGAGAAATAAGGAGGCCCTATACGCATTTGGAAGATCCTCCCAACGTTGCGTCCGGCAAGGATCCAACAAAGAAGCAGAGGATAGCTATTTTCGAGGAAAATAAAAGGGTGAATGATGGAATTTTGAGATCGGATGAGAGTGGTATAGAAATAATTCCAGCAAAGAAAAGCAAAAGAGGCGTAACTCCTCCAAAAAATGAAGCTCATATCGATCACATAGATCCGGTTAATCCCGCTGACAAGACAAAATCGTCAGGATCAAATAGCTATAAAAATCTTCGTCTTACGGCTGGGTTTGAGAATATAGAAAAATCGAATAAATAGGTGACATATGACCGAATGGAAGTTCGAAAACCCAAAAAACACAGCCGTTATTTCGACTCGGAAGATATTTAGGGGGGGCGGCTGGATTGCGTATGTGTCACATGATGATGACGGCGACGATAATGAGTCGTGGCAATTCTACGGAAATGAAGCTGAAGTTGATCAAGATGACCTAATTTTAGTGGCCTTGGTCGAGGTGGTCGAGCTTGATGGAACTGTTGCACAGTTGGCGGATTTGCCGTTAGGCTGGCGTGCGTGGCGCGATACAAAATCTTCGCCATGGAAGCGCGACAAAATCACCTAAACACATTCTGAATGGTAGCGGAGTTTACTCTGCTTTGACCCGGTGAAAGTAAAAAAAGGCGTTACTCCTCCGCCAACGAATCACAGTTTGATCACATCGATCCGCTTATTCCAGTTGATCCGACAAAGACTCCCGGATCGAATAATTACACCAATGCAAGGATGGTTGCAAGAATTCGAAACAGAGAAAGTGGAACAAATAGGCGCTGTGATGACTAAATGGAAGTTTGAAGACCCCCAGAACGTAGCTGTTTTTGTAAACAGGAAAGCTATACGCAATGGTGGGTGGGTTGCTCGCGTCGTGCATGATGATGATGACGGATCATGGCAGTTTCACGCGGATGAATCCGAAGATTTCGATGAAAGCGATATTATGATCATAAGCCTGAAAAATATGGTTGAAAAAGACAAGACTATTATGCAGTTGGCTGATTTACCTTACGGCTGGTATGCTTGGCGCGAGACAAAAACCTCGCCATGGAGGCGAGGCAAAACCCTCGACGAACACCCAGAATCGGAGCGGAGTTAGTTTCGACTTCCAATTGTAACGGTTGACATGGGTGATTGCGACGCTGAGTGGCGGAGCCGACAGCGGTGCAAGAAACCGGGGCGTCACTTCGCACGGAGCGTTCTGGCAAGGACCAATCAGCCCACGGGCCGGAATATGGATGTGTCTCACGAGAAAGCGCTGGCCGACGGGGGGCAGATCACCTCTCAAACATCACGCATCGTGCGAGAGCAGATCATATTAAACACCATGGCGATGCAAGAGACTATGCTCGCTGGGCAAGAAGAAGATGGCTCAAGCAAGAAATGAAAGGGAACACAAGTGGTCGAGAGAAATTATAGCGACGTCAAACCCGACTTGACTAGCGTCACCCGCTTGCCGTCGGCTGACAAAAGCACAGGCGATGAAGAGCTTGATGCTGCACGTCTGGAAGCCCGAAAATATCTTGATTTCTATGATTGGGTTTCAGACATCAAGGGGGAGTACCTTGGATACGGTGCCGATGGCATAATCTATATTTCCTCTTCGAGATTGTTCCGGGCAGGCCAAAAGTTGACCCATGGATATGGGTAATCGTCGGCGATGTGCCCCCGACATATCTGCCGGCTGTGGACGCCAAGACTCCATACGAGGCGCTGGATGGATATATCGGCGCCATGGAAGAGTGGGTCGAAGCTGCGCGACGGGGGGACTCGGTGGCAGATCTAATCCCGGTCAATGTGCCGGCTAGCCCAGCCAACGCCGAAATGTTGGATAGCCGTCTCAAATTTCTCGACGAAAGGGTATTGCCGGAACTTCGAGAGTGATCGGTTGCCGCTTGTCGGCAAGCGCCGTCGGTTCCTTGACGAGAACGTGCTTCCGTTGCTCCCAAAGTGATGTACAGCCACGCTCCGTCGCTCGTCGCTGATGCAGGCCCGGCAGTCGGCTCGACCGGGTCAGCGCTGGCGCTATCACCGGTGAGTACGCCACTCCGGCGATGGCAACCACTCCGGGGTTTGGTGCCACTATCGGGCCAGCGGTCTGATTGTGGTCACGATGCTGGCTTATGGCCTGCTAACCGCCGGGCGGTCAGTTGGCGGTGCCTCCTGGATCGCCTCCTGTTTAAGATGAAGGATTGACCTGTTGCGCACAGACACTTTTCCGACCATGGCAAGGATCGTTTTTCTGCTCACCTTGGCCGGCGTCCTCCTGCTCGCGCTTTCGCCGGTGCGCTTCCTGCAGGAGTTGGACATGGGCTTCACCTTCCAGCACGACAAGCTCAACCACGCCGCGGCGTTCGCGGTGTTGGCGGCACTCGGAAGCCTCGGCTGGCCGGAACACAAGACGAGACTGGTTTTGCTCCTCGCCATCACCGGCGCGGCGATCGAGCTGCTTCAGGGCGTGCAGCTGATCGCGCGCGATATGGATGTCCTCGACTGGGTCGCCGACTGCGCCGGCATGGCCTGCGGGCTGGCGGCCATGGGCGGCACAAGAAGGCTGATTGGCGGATTGCTGTAGCCCTGGACCGCGTTGCCGCTCGCTGTCTGAAAAATGTAAATCGCCGGCTGCGCCAGATAGCGCGGTGTCCGGCCGCGTAGCTTAAGTCTCCCACCGACAACACCGAACCCCCTTCCAGCCTCGCTTATGCGGGGCTTTTTTTATGGAGCAAGCCCTCATGTCCCGACCTGCAACTGCCGCCGTTCGTCTCCTGACCGGCGAACGCGAACCCGTGCGCCTCGCAACCACGGCCGACATCCTCCTGCACGGCCTGCAGGCCATCGACGGCGTGCCGGCCGAAATCGGCGACCGCGTGCTGGTCAAGGACCAGGCCGACCCGACGCAGAACGGCATCTACACGGCGAGCGAAGGCGACTGGTTCCGCGCCGCCGACGCCCGTTCTACGCGCACCCTGCAGAAGGGCACGACCGTTCACACCCAGGTCGGGTCGGTCAACGCCGACCGCGTGTTCGAGTTCACGGCCGACGAGCCGGCCGTCGGCGCCGATGCCATCACCGTCGCCGCATCCGTTCCGCCCGACATCGCCGACGTGGCCGAAGAGGTTGAAGCGCTGCGCGATGAAACCCAGGCGCTGAAGGATGCCGCCGCTGCCAGCGCCGGCCAGGCAACCGCCAGTGCCGCCGCTTCCGCCGCGAATGCCGGACAAACCACAGCCGACCGGGCTGCCACCAATTCCGATGCCGTCGCGGCCGCGGCCGCCGTCATCAGCGCTCAGGCTGCACGCGACGCTTCGCTCTACGGCAAGGGCATTTTCCCGACGACTGCGGCGGCAATCGGCTTCGGCGTCGCCGGCAACGGTGCGATCACGCCAGGCTCCGGCGGCGCCAACGGCACGTTCGACCTGGCGTTTACCGGCGGGACCGGTTCGGGCGCCGCCGGCCGCTTCGTGGTGGCGGGCGGGGCGCTGACGCAGATACTGATCACGGCGCCGGGCTCCTACACAGTGGCGCCGACGTTCAGTTTTGCGGCGTCGGCAGGGCTCGCCGGCGCCGCCGCAGCGGCGGTGCTGGGCAGGAATGTCGATGTCGGCGAGTATTTCTGGACCGAAGTTTCGACTGGTTCTTTGGGGTTGTTCAATGTCGGGGTCGGACCGCGGTAGCAGCCGATACGGGCGTCAGGGCGTCAACGGCGGAAATTGCCCTGATCAGCTCAAGGATCGTCGGACGCGTTCCGATCACGGGTTCCGTCGGCGGCACGGTGATTACGAACGACAGCGTCTATTTTTGGCCTGGATCGCTGTCGACGGTCGATGAATATCTGTCGACCTTGGAGCTTGGATTTGGCATCGTGCCAGGGACAGCCCACATCGTTATTGCCCACGTCGAGGGCGACGGGACGCTTAGCCTGGTTTCCGACCAGACAATGTCCGTTCCAGCCGGCCCGTCGTCTGTTGTTTCAGGGCTTTCGATCCTGAAGCTGCCGGCAGCGTCATGGGCCTCCAGCGCACTGGCGCTGGTAGCTGGTACTACACTGCCGGGGCAATTCCGAACGGCGAAGTCGAGTGGTTCACGGCGGCGGTTCCGGCCTCGCACACTGCCAAGACTATAGGCGCTGTGGTCCGCAGTGGAAGGCGACCTTCACCGGCGAAGTCGCCGTCAAGGCGCGTGCTGCCTATACCACAGCAAACGGTCTCGTTTCCGCTGTCGGCGTTAGCCAGGAAATCGGCTGGCCGACGCTGGTCAACACGGGGTCGGACGTTCCGGGCAGCTACAGCGTCATCATGCAGACGCCAGCGCCGGCCGACGGCCATATTACAGCGGTCGACGTTGGCGCTGGCGCTGGCGCCGGCGCTGCGCTCATTCATGTAGTAGATTATCTCGGCGGGTTGGTGGTCAATGTCCTAAGCACATATGCGGTGACGCTGGTCAACGGGGTCGCTCATATCCCGCTGGGTATCCCAATCCCAGCCGGCAAATATCCGGCGATCAGCGGTGGCGCCTACAAATTTCAAAACAACGTCAACCCGCAAGGCATCCCGGCATGGATCAAATCAGGCGCGCTGTCGAATGGCGCGACCGTAGCATCGTCCGCCCAGCATCGGTACGAGGTCCGCTTTACGATCAAGACCGGTCTGCTCGCCGATGCCGACCGGGCCTTGACCGGCGGCGCCAGCAATACCGGCATGAACCTGCTGGCTGACGCCGATCCGAACGGCGTCGTCGATGCGACCGCGCTGTTTGCGTCCGCGGCGAGCGCTCATCCCAATCCCTATGTGCCGCCTGGAAATTTCGCCTTGACGGCCATTCCCGCATCTGGCGACGGTTTTTGGGGACCTGGCAAGCCGGCCGTCAACAGTAAGCGCTTCTTCATTCCGCGCCGGCCGTCGCTGCAAAATCTCTATGACGGCTTTCGCGCGACGATGGCCGAACACATCGCCAACAACGATGTGCTCTGCCTGATCGCCGATAGCATCGGCCATTGGGCGCTTGCCAGCGACGGGCCGAAACACTGGTTCAACCTGGTTACGCGTTTTGCCAATATCGGCATTGCCGACGATGAACCGGGCATGACTGCTTTGCGGCCAAGCTCTACCTATCTTCCGACTTTCTATGGCGTCACCGTCGCCGGGGGCGTGTTGACAGGGTCGCGCGGGCCGATCGGCGAGAGCATCATCCTCGCCGCCGGCGCGTCCTTGGCGTTTACCGGCACCTATGAACAGGTCGACGTCCACTACACTCAGGACGCCGCTCAGGGATCGCTTGCCTTTGTCTTCAACGGCGGCGCGGCGTACAAAACCGTCAACTGCGCCGGCGCCCTGGCGCTTGATCAGTATTCGGGGCCTTCGCTCACCGGGCAGGCGGCAAGCGGCAATTACACTCTTACGGCTGTCGGCGGTCCTGTCGAGATTACCGGGCTCATCAGGCTTGGCGTCAAGGCGGCCGGCTCGCGTCCGCGCCTGCGCACCTTGCGCGCGGCACACGGCAGCTATGCCTTCTCGTCATTCAACACCGCGCGTCTTACATCGGCCGCCGCTCAATGCGGCTACGCCGGCGGCAAGATCGTGCCCATCCTGGCGCTCGGCATCAATGACAGCTTTGGCACGCCGCCGGCCACGATATCGGCAAACATCGCAACAATCATCAACACGTTGGAAGCGGCCGCTGCACCGCGTATCCTTGTGATGCCGCCGACGCGGCCGTCAGCCGCATGGGATGCAAGCTACACGGGCGGTCGGACCTGTGATGCCGCCCTTGGCGCAATCCGTCAGACCTATCGATCGCGCAATGTGCTGACCATCCCGATCGACGGCTTCGACTACATCAATTCGGGAAACTATCAAGAGGGCTTGCATTTCAACGATGCCGGCCATGACGGCAATGCGCTGCGCTTCATCGAACAAGTCGCGGAAAGGGGATAAGCAATGGCATTCGCTATTCAGCATAAGGGCGAAATCATCACCGAGCTCGAGGAGGGCGAGGAATGGCTGGTGGTGGGCGCAATGGTCATGGTCGCAAAGCCGAAGGATCCGGCACACAGCCGCGAAATCCCGGTTCCTGACGGCGACATTGAGGGTCTCGTTGAGGTCTGGGTAGGCGGCGCCGTAGTCGACGCTGGACGCCATTCGCAGGCAATGGCAGGATGAGGTCGGCGGGGGCTATCCTTGGAGGATTGTCCCATGGCGCATGCCGGCAGCATCATCGACATCTATGACGACTATTACGCCGATGGAAAAGTAGCCGCAAAACGGGACATAGCTTCAAACCAGTCGGTCGGGCACATCGAAGCGGTCGTTCAAGGCCAATTCTTCGACAGGATTCTTGACATCGGGGCGGGCGAAGGTGCGGTGCTGGATAAGCTGAACAGGAAGGGGCTCGGTAAGAAGCTTGGCGCCGTCGAGATTTCGAAGAGCGGCGTCGAGGCCATCAAGGCAAGAAAAATCGCCAAACTGGACAGCATCGACGTATTCGACGGCTATCACATCCCTCATCCCGACAAGTCGTTCGATCTTGGGCTTGCCATTCACGTCGTCGAACACGTCGAGCACGAACGGATGTTTCTGAGGGAGGCGGCTCGGGTCTGCGAGAAGCTCTATATTGAAGTGCCTTTGGAGCATACGCGAGATCTCAGCAAGGCCATTCGGATGTCAGGGCCGTATGGGCATATCAACTTCTACACGACCCAAACGTTTGAAAACCTTCCCAAAACGTCTGGGCTAAAGGTCGAACGGCTAAAGCTTTTTGCGCACGACCTCGCTTATGAACAGCACCTGGCTGGCGAAAAAAAAGGATGGGTAAAACACAGACTGCGGACCGAATTTCTAAGGTTTGCACCCAAGACGGCGATGCGCAGCATGGCCTACATGGCCGGAGCTCTGTGCTCAAGTCGCTGATCTAGCAGCAGCGCCGCCGATTTGCTTTGCAGGATTACCGCCGACCATACTAAAGGGCGGCACGTCTTTCGTGACGACAGAGCCCGCACCAACGACCGATCCCTTGCCGATCGTTACGCCCTTGAGAATAATGACGTTGAAGCCGATAAAAACACTGTCTTCAATCTTCACTGGCGCAATGGTGATCTTTGACCAGTCCTTTTTCCCTGATGCCAGTCGGCGACATCTTCCTTGCGGTCTTGCCAACCCGTCGCGTATGAGTTGTGATCGACGACTGTGGTACCCCAACTAGAGCGTCGGACGTTCAGTTTGAATCGCGAGGGATTCCAGTGAAGCGTGGTTCATGATTCACTTCCTGTAGGAGGTGATTTG
>NZ_JAMYLR010000080.1:0-10525 GCF_040318155.1 Mesorhizobium sp. M1307
CTCGATCACCCAAAGATGCTCCGGTCTCCCGTCCGCCACCGCACCTGCCTTCATAGCAGAGTCGGCAAGAAACAAGTTACAAAGGTGCCGGCAGGCGGATGAGGGGCAGCGCGAACGAACGATCATTCACTCACAGGTTTGTTGAAGCTCCAGTTCCACTGCCGGATTTCGACGCTTTCGAACAGCCCTGCCTTGGTATAGGGATCGGCCGCCGACAGGGCTTTTGCCGCCGCCAGATCGGGCGCCTCGACAACGGCGAGAGTGCCGTTCGGCTTGCCGTCGGCGTCGAGGAACGGGCCGGCGAAGGCCAATTTCTTGTCGCCGTTCAGCCCTTCCAGGAAGGCAAGGTGCTTGGGCCGCGTATCGAGCCGCACCTGCAGGCTTCCTGGCTTGTCCTTGCAAATCAACGCAAACAGCATCTTTCCATCTCCGCAATCGTTCGCGATTACATGTCGGTTTCGGTCTTGAGTGGCCTTGTCATCAACGCCGACACAGCCTGGTCTATGGTTATGGTGCCGTCCAGTATGGCGGCGACGGCGGCGATGATCGGCGCGTCGATCCGGCGCTCGCCGGCGATGCGGGCGGCGATTGCCGCCGTCGGCACGCCTTCGGCCAAAGGCAGGCCGGCAAGCGGCTTGCCTTGCCCCAGCGCCAGCCCATAGGCGAAATTGCGCGACTGCGCGGACGAGCAGGTGAGCAGCAGGTCGCCGAGGCCGGAAAGCCCCATCAGCGTCTCCGGCCTGGCGCCAAAGGCGGCGCCGATGCGGCGCAATTCGACGAAGCCGCGCGTCACCATCGCCGCCTGGGCGCTGGCACCGAGCCCGGCGCCGGTGACGGCACCCGCGGCAATGGCAAAGACGTTCTTCAGCGCGCCGCCGATCTCGACGCCGATCAGGTCGTCGCTCGAATAACAGCGCAGATTTTCCGCCGAAAAGCGGGCGGCGAGGTCGGTGGCCAGAGCCTCGTCCCGGGCGGCGACCACGACGGCCGTCGGCAGGCCCCTGGCGACGTCGGTGGCAAAGCTTGGGCCGGACAAAGCGGCGACCGGATTTGCCGGCAGTATTTCCTCAGTGATGGACGATAGCAGCGCGCCGGTGTCGCGCTCGATGCCCTTGGCGCAGAGGACCAGCGGGACGCCTTTCGGCATATGGCTGGACGCGGCCGTTAGCATAATCCGCAACGATTGCGCCGGCGCTACCGCCAGAACGCAGTCGGCACCGTCGAGCGCCGCCTCGATGTCGCTCGTCGCCACGATGCCGGGATCGAGCGCGATGCCCGGCAGATAGCGCGGATTTTCGCCACGGTCGACCGCCGCGACGGTCTCCGGGTCGCGCGCATAGAGGCGGACGAAATGACCGGAGCGCAGCGTGGCCAGCGCCAGCGCCGTGCCCCAGGCGCCGCCGCCGAGCACGGCGACGCGCCAGCCGCTTGGCGCCTTGTGCTCGCTGCCGGTCATGCCTTGGCCCCACGCCGGCCCGAGCCGACCATCGGGGCCGAGACGCTGTCCAGCGGCCAGCGCGAGCGCGGCACGAAATCGGCGGCGTTTTCACCTGATATGCCGGCGCGCAAGCGCTCGATGCCGGCCCAGGCGATCATCGCCGCATTGTCGGTGCAGAGGTTAAGCGGCGGCGCGACGAAGCTGAATCCGGCCTGCTCGCACAGGCCCTGCAATGTAGCCTTGATAGTCCGATTGGCGGCCACGCCGCCGGCGACAACCAATGCAGGCTCGGCCTTGTCCGGGAATTGCTGACGGAACCGGGTCAGCGCCCGCGCAACACGGTCGCCCAGCGCATCCGCCACCGCCGCCTGGAACGAGGCGCAGATATCGGCAACATCCTGGTCGCTCAGCGGGGCGATCGCGGTTGCCGCCTGGCGCACCGCGGTCTTGAGGCCGGAGAAGGAAAAATCGGGCTGCACGGAGCCCTTCATCGGGCGCGGAAAGGCGAAACGCGTCGCGTCACCGATTGCCGCCGCCTTCTCGACATTCGGTCCGCCCGGGTAGGGCAGGCCGAGCATCTTGGCCGTCTTGTCGAAGGCCTCGCCAAGCGCGTCATCGATGGTCGTCGCCCAGCGCTGGTAGTCGCCGACGCCGCGTACGGCGACGATCTGGGTATGGCCGCCGGAGACCAGCAGCAAGAGGTAGGGAAAGTCGAGCCCGTCGGTCAATCTGGCCGTCAGCGCGTGGCCTTCGAGATGGTTGATGGCGATCAGCGGTTTTTTGGCTGCCGCGGCGATTGCTTTGGCCGTCATCAGGCCGACGATCAGCCCGCCGACAAGACCGGGACCGGCGGTGGCGGCAATCGCATCGATATCGGCGAGGTCGACGCCGGAATCGGCGAGCGCTGCCTCGATGATGCCGTCGAGCGCCTCGACATGGGCGCGCGCGGCGATCTCCGGCACGACGCCGCCGAAAGCGGCATGCTCCTCGATCTGGCTGAGCACGATGTTCGACAGGATTTGCGGCGTGCTGCGACCGTCCAGCGCCACCACGCTGGCGGCGGTCTCGTCGCAACTCGTCTCGATGCCCAGAACGCGGATCAATTCGTCGCTGTCCAAAAATCGTACAGATTGTACTGTCGGCCTTTCCCCGATAGGAGAAAACCCGAAAACCTGCCGGGGGTTATCACGGACGGCGCGTCATGCAAACAACCTTGAAAATCGGAACACGCGGCAGCCCGCTGGCGCTGGCGCAGGCGCATGAAACGCAGGCGTGGCTGATGGCGGCGCACGGCATGCCGGCCGAGGCGTTCGAGGTGGTCGTCATCTCGACCAGCGGCGACCGCATCCAGGACCGGCCGTTGTCGGAAGCCGGCGGCAAGGGCCTGTTCACCAAGGAGATCGAGGAGGCGCTGCTGGCGCGCCGCATCGACATCGCCGTGCATTCGTCGAAGGACATGCCGACGCTGTTGCCCGAGGGGCTGGAACTGTCCGCGTTCCTGCCGCGCGAGGACGCGCGCGATGCCTTCATCGGCAAGGCGGCGCGAACGATTGCCGGCCTGCCGCAAGGCGCCAGGGTCGGTTCGTCGTCGCTGCGGCGCCAGGCGCTGATCCGGCGGATGCGGCCGGACGTCGAAGTGGTGATGTTTCGCGGCAATGTGCAGACGCGGCTGCGCAAGCTCGACGACGGCATCGCCGACGGCACCATCCTCGCCTATGCCGGGCTGAAGCGGCTCGGGCTCGAAGACGTCGTCACCGACCTGATGCCGCTCGAGGTCTTTCCGCCGGCGCCGGGGCAAGGCGCGATCTGCATCGAAAGCCGCATCGGAGACCGTGACGTGGAACAGATGCTGGCAGCGATCCACGACGGGCCGACCGGCGAGGCGCTGGCCTGCGAGCGCGCCTTCCTGGCGGCGCTCGACGGGTCCTGCCGCACGCCGATCGCCGGACATGCGACGATATCGGGCGGAACGGTTTCCTTTGCCGGGCTGATCATCTCGCCCGATGGCACGCAGTCGCATGAAGTCAGGCTGCAAGGGCCGGCGCAGGAGGCGGCGCGCATTGGCGCGGAAGCCGCGGCGACCGTTCGGGCCAAGGCCGGCGAAACATTCTTCGATGGCTGGACCTGACATGCTCCGCGTCCTTGTGACGAGGCCCGAACCGGGCGCGTCGCGCACGGGGCGCCGGCTTGCGGATGCCGGCTTTCAGCCGATCCTGCTGCCATTGACCGGAACCGTGGCGCTGCCGGTCGATGCCGGCGCGCTCGCTGACGCCGCGGCGGTCGCGGTGACCAGCGCCAATGCCGTTCGCCATGCGCCGAAAGAGGTCATCGCGGCGCTCGCCGGCTTGCCGTGCCACGCCGTCGGCAGGAAGACGGCGGAAGCCGCCCGCGCTGCCGGGTTTCTGTCGGTCAGCGAAGGCCCGGGCAATGCCGAGGCGCTGGCCGATGCGCTTGCTGGCGGTTACGCGGGGCAGACGATCGTCTATCTCTGCGGGCGGGTGCGATTTCCCGGCTTCGAGGAAGGGCTGTTGGCGTCAGGCGTTCAGGTCCGCGCCGTCGAGACCTACGACACCGTTGTCCTGGACTACTCCGACGAGGCCGTTCTTGCGCGCCTGTCCGCCCGGCCGGTCGAGGCGGTGCTGCTCTATTCGGCCAAGGCGGCAAAAGCGATGCAGGCCCTGGCTAGCCGGCCGGTGCTGCGCGGTGTTTTTGAAAAAACGCGCTTTTTCGGATTATCGGGGCGCATCGCCGCGGCCTTGGGCGATGTCGCCGAGATCCAGATTGCGCCTGAGCCCAGCGAGGACGCGCTGCTGGGACTTTTGCAGGCGCCGCGCTGATGGCATTCGCGGCGGCTCTGTGCCGTCCTTGAGGGGCGGCGCCAAACGCAGGCGATTGCCCTCGGGCACATTTTGTTCTTGCTTTGTGCCGGCAGCTATGCTACTAATTTGGTTGTGGTGCTAATTGGCTCCAACGATCCGCCCGCCGAGGCGGGTTTTTTGTTTGCCGAGCATGGGCCTTGGCTTGAAACGTGATTCGGCCCTGCGGCGTTTTGCCAAAACTGAACTCCAAGCCGTGGCGTCATCACGCCGCCCCTTTTCACCGCTTGGTGATGTGCTAGACCCTTCAAACCATCCCGAAGCGAATTTTGCGGAGCCCGAGCATGGTCAAGACGCCGAAGATGCGGCATTCCAAGAGCCGCCGTGAGCCGGTGACCATCGAGCTTGAGCCTGGCGCCGTCTCGCGAGTCGCCGACGAACAGGATGCCGTGACCTCGCAGACCGACGAGGCGCGGGCCGAGGAAGCGGCGAACGCCTCGCAGCCGGAGCCACCTGAAGAGCCGGTGCATGCGGACCAGACCGATCTCGAGCCATGGGAACATGCCGACGCAGCCGCGCCGGCCGGCACGCAAGAGCCGGCGGACGCCGGCGTCGATTCTGCCAGGGAAGCGGAAACCCCTTATCCCGCCGGTTCGGATGCGCCGGCCGGGCGCTCCACGGTTTCCGACTACAGTTTCGAAGATGCATCCAGCGGAACCGGGGCCAACGAACCGGGGATCCCAGGTTCCGGCGAGAAGACAGCTGAGACGAGGGACGACCATATGGCAGCGCAGCCGAAGCGAAGCGGCATCAACGGCATCGCCGCCGGTATTATCGGCGGCGTCATCGCCCTCGCCGCGGCCGGCGGGCTGCAATTTGCCGGCCTGCTCGGTGCGCCGGGGTCGGGCGGCGTGTCGCTCGACGCGGTCAATGGTGAGATCGTTTCGCTGAAACGCGAGGTCGCGGACCTCAGACAGGCCGGCGCCAACAATGACGCATCGGCCAAGGTGGACGGGCTGTCGTCGGCGCTGGATCAGGTAAGGGCGGACGTTGCGACGTTGAAGTCGGCCGTCGAGCAAGGCGGTGCCGGCGGCAATGCCGGCCTGGCAGCACTTGGCGATAAGGTAAGGCAGATCGAGACGGCGGTTGCGGCCCTCGGCAAGGCCGGCGGTACGGCGCCGGTCGATCTCGGCCCGCTCAACGAAAGGCTGGCCGCGCTCGATGCGCTGGTGAAATCGGCCGGCGAGACGACAAAGGCGCAGGACAGCCGGCTTGCGGCCCTGGAACAGTCGGTTTCACAGATCTCGGGCAAGGTCGATGCACAGGCTTCGCAGCCGAAGATCGCACTGGCCATTGCCGCTTCGGCGCTCAAGGCAGCGCTCGACCGTGGTGCACCGTTCGCCGCCGAGCTCGAAACCTTTGCCGCGATCTCACCCGATGCACCCGAGATCGCGACGTTGCGCACCTATGCCGAAAAGGGCGTCCCGATGCGCTCCGAGATCGCCGCCGAAGCGGACGGCGCCGCCAACGCGATGGTCGCTGCCGCGACGCCCATCGACCAGAATGCCGGCATCCTGCAGAAGCTGCTGTCCAGCGCCGAATCGCTGGTCAAGGTCAGGCCGATCGGCGCCGTCGAAGGCACCGGCGTTCCGGAAACCGTCGCCCGCATGGAGGTCGCGGTCAACCGGGGCGACTACGCCAAGGCGCTCAGCGAATACGAAACCCTGCCTGAGGCGGCCAAGGCCGCCGGCGCCGACTTTGCCGGCAAGCTGAAAGCGCGGATGGAGGTCGAGACGCAGATCGATTCGCTCATCGCCGGCGCAATGAAGGCGTGAGGAACCCAATGATCCGCATCCTCGCCTTCCTTGCCGTCGTCTTTGCGCTCGGGCTCGGCTTCGCCTGGCTGGCCGACCGGCCGGGCGAAATGCTCGTCACCTTCAACGGCTATCAATACCAGGTCAGCCTGATGGTCGCGGCGGTGGCGGTCGTTGCCGTGGTTGCCGCGGTGATGATCGTCTGGTGGCTGGTCAAGGCGCTGTGGACCAGCCCCTATACGATCTCGCGCTATTTCCGCGTGCGTCGCCGCGACCGCGGCTACCAGGCGCTGTCGACCGGGATGATCGCCGCCGGCGCCGGTGACGGCGCGCTCGCCCGCAAGAAGACCAAGGAAGCGGCAAAGCTGATCCGCTCCGATCAGGAGCCACTGATCCAGCTGCTCGACGCGCAGGCCTCGCTGCTCGAAGGCGACCATGAAGGCGCCCGCGAAAAGTTCGAGACCATGCTCGATGATCCCGAAATGCGGCTGCTCGGCCTGCGCGGGCTTTATCTCGAGGCCGAGCGGCTCGGCGACCGCAACGCAGCCCGCCACTATGCCGGCCGTGCCGCGGCGGTGGCGCCGCAACTGGCCTGGGCGGCTGAATCGACGCTGGAAGACCTGACCGAACGCGGCGACTGGGATGGCGCGCTGAAACTGGTCGACGCCCAGAAGTCGACCCGGCAGATCGAGCGTGACGCCGCCAACCGGCGCCGCGTCGTGCTGCTGACCGCCAAGGCGCAGGCGCTGATCGACAGCGATGCCAATGCCGCCCGGACGGCGGGTCTGGAAGCCAACCGGCTGCGGCCGGATTTCGCGCCGGCGGCGGTCGTCGCGGCGAAATTGCTGTTTCGGCAGAACGACGTGCGCAAGGGCTCGAAAATCCTCGAGGCGGCGTGGAAGGCCGAGCCGCATCCGGAGATCGCCGAACTCTACATTCATGCCAGGCCGGGCGATGCCGTGCTCGATCGGCTGAACCGGGCAAAGAAGCTGCAGGAACTGAAGAAGAACCATGCCGAGTCCTCGCTGGCCGTGGCGCGCGCCGCGCTAGATGCGCAGGATTTTTCAACCGCCCGTCGGGAGGCGGAAGCCGCCATCCGCATGGATCGCCGCGAAGGCGCCTATCTGCTGCTGGCCGATATCGAGGAGGCCGAGACCGGCGACCAGGGCAAGGTGCGGCAGTTGCTGTCGAAGGCGGTGAGAGCGCCGCGCGACCCGGCCTGGGTCGCCGACGGCGTCGTCTCCGAACGCTGGGCTCCGGTATCGCCGATCACCGGCAGGCTCGATGCATTCGAATGGCGGGCGCCGATGGAGCGGCTCGGGCAGTTGATCGACGGTCATGAGGATACGCCGGAGGCGCCGGTGCCGGCCATCGCGGCTCCAGCCAGGCCGGTACAGGAAAGAGCCGGGACGATCGAGCACACGGCGGAGACACCGGGCACAGCGACCGAGGAGAAGACGGACGACCGTGCCGGCGAGGATAATGTGACACCAATCACCGCGGCGGCGTTTGCCCAAGTGCCGGAAGATGCCGAGGCCGTCGAGCCGGCGCAGGAGCTGACGCGGCTGCCCGACGACCCCGGCGTCGATCCAGACGACGCGGCGGATAAATCGACGCGCCGGTTTCGTTTGTTCTGATCAGGGTCGAGTGGACCCGGGCTTATTGGGAATGATTTGATGTTCGAACGCGTTTTGTCGTTTCTAAGGGATCTGCCGTCCGGTGGTGGCGCCAGCCCCAGCGCCGACGATCCGCGCGTTGCCGCGTCCGCCCTGCTTTTCCACGTGATGAACGCCGACGGGGTGCGCCAGGATACCGAATGGGAACGGTTCAAGAAGGTGCTGGCGGAAAGCTACTCGATCAGCGGCAACGAACTCGACGCGTTGGCGGCTGCCGGCGAGCGGGCCGACAATGAGGCGATCGACCTCTACGCTTTCACCAGCGTGCTCAAGCGCCATCTCGACGCCGAGGCGCGAAAGGCCTTCATCGGCCTGATGTGGGAGATCGTCTATGCCGATGGCGAGCTGCACGAGCTCGAGGACAATACCGTGTGGCGGGTCGCCGAGCTGATCGGCGTCGAACGCCGCGACCGTGTCGAGGCGCGCCTCAAGGCGGCCGCCGCGGCTCCTGGTGCTGCCGGAACCTCAAGCGACGAATAGACAGGATCCCGCCTTCCAATGCCGCCCAAGCCAAGTCCGAGACCAAAGATCCTGATCGTGCTGCATCAGGAGCATTCGAGCCCCGGACGGGTCGGCCATATGCTTATCGAGGAAGGCTTCGACCTCGACATCCGCCGACCGCCGCTCGGCGAGGCCTTGCCGCAGACGCTGGATGGCCATGCCGGCGCCGTGGTGTTCGGCGGGCCGATGAGCGCCAATGACGGCGACGAGTTCGTCCGCCGCGAGACCGACTGGCTCAAAATTCCGCTCAACGAGAACCGGCCGCTGCTTGGCATCTGCCTCGGCGCGCAAATGCTGGTCAAGCATCTTGGCGGCAGGGTCGAGGGCCATGGCGAGGGCCTCGTCGAAATCGGCTGGTATCCGCTGAAGGCGACCGAAGCGGGCAGCGGGCTGATTCATTGGCCGGAGATGGTCTATCAGTTCCATCGCGAAGGGTTTTCGCTGCCGAAGGACGCGACGCTTTTGGCGACGGCCGAAACCTATCCCAACCAGGCCTTCCGCTATGGCGACAATGCCTGGGGCATTCAGTTCCATGGCGAATTGACCCGGGCGATGATGCAGCGCTGGGTGGTGCGCGGCGCGCACCGCTTCGAACTGCCCGGCGCGCAGCCCGGCCGCGACCATCTCGGCGGCCGGCTTATCTGGGACATGCACCTCAAGCGCTGGCTCGGCGAGTTCCTGCCGATGATCTTCGGCAAGCCGGCGCTGCGGTAATCAGTTTCGCCCCCTGAGATGACGCACCTTGCGCAGCTGCGGGAACAGCACCGCCCATAGGCCGGCAACAGCGATCGCCCCGACACCCCCGACCACCACGGCCGGAACGGTGCCGATCAACGCCGCCATGGTACCGGCGCGGAATTCGCCGAGCTCATTGGAAGCGCCGACAAACACCTGGTTGACGGCGTTGACGCGGCCGCGAACGGCGTCCGGCGTCCACAGCTGGATCAGCGTCTCGCGGATATTGACGCTGAACATGTCGGTGGCGCCGAGCAGCGCAAGGGCCGCAATCGACAGCCAGGTGATGGTCGAGAGGCCGAACAGAACCGTGAACGCGCCGAACAGCGCGACGAAGCCGAGCATGACAAGGCCGGCATGGTTGCGGATCGGGTGTCCGGCCAGCCAGATGGCGACGCAGATGGCGCCGACGCCGGGCGCCGAGCGCAACAGGCCGAGCCCCCATGGGCCGAGTTCGAGGATATCGCGCGCGTAGACCGGCAGCAGCGCCGAGGCGCCGGACAGCAGCACCGCAAACAGATCGAGCGAAATCGCGCCGAGCACGATCTTTTCGCTCCAGATATAGCCAAAGCCGGCGAACAGGGTCTGTACCGTCGGCCTGTCGGTCCGGCTGCGCTGGGCAGGCTTCGGGATGGTGAAGATCAGCACGGCGGCAACCAGCATCAGCACGGCGGCGGTGGTGTAGGCGGCTTCGGCTGAAAGCCCGTAGAGCAGGCCGCCGGCGACCGGCCCGACGATGGTTGCCGTCTGCCAGGCGGACGAGTTCCAGGCGATGGCGTTGGCGAAATCCTCGGGCGGCACCAGATTGGCGAACAGCGATGAGGAGGCCGGCCCGAAGAAGGCGCGCGCGATGCCGAACATGGCGAGCACGATGAAGACCGGCATCGGCCCGGAGAGGCCGCGTAGCGTCAGCAGCAGGAGGGCCAAGGCGCAGCCCGTCTCGACCAGCACCGCCAGCGCCATGATCAGCCGGCGCCCGAAACGATCGGCAACGTCGCCGGTGACCAGCACCAGCAGCAGCGAAGGCAGGAACTGGACGATGCCGACAAGGCCGAGGTCGAACGGGTCGCGGGTGAGATCGTAGATCTGCCAGCCGACGGCGACCGACACGATCTGGGTGGAGAATGTCGAGAGGAAGCGCGCCGCCCAGTAGCTCAGGAACGGCCGGTGGCGAAAGGCGGCATAGCGCTGGTCGGATGGTACTTGGGATTCTGTGGTCATGGAATAAGGCCCCGTGGCGGCGATGTCGGCCGGCGGGGCACTTCCACGATGGGCGCTGGTCCGGCCAAGAGAGCCTTTAGCGCAGTTCGGCCGGAGGCGCGCGCAAAAATCCGGCCTGGATCAACAATTTCGTCCTGGCAGATAACAAGCGCATGGCAAATTGCAAACCTTCGAGACTAGCCGAAACACCTCTCGCTTCGTCATCCCAGGGCGGAGCAAGGAGCGAAGCGACGCGGCGCAGACCCTGGGATCCATATGTGGACGGCGCCCTGCCTGCAACGGTTGTTTTGCGTCGTTTTCGATCGCTTGCGTCCATATGTCCGG
>NZ_JAMYLR010000081.1:0-10190 GCF_040318155.1 Mesorhizobium sp. M1307
GGTTGTGCCGGGGCGGGCAGCATGCGGGTGGTCGGGCGTGGGGGGGTCTTGCGCGCGGGGGGGCTTCGGGCGCCCCCGCACGAACAGCGGTGACTGGCCCCCCGCCCCGGTCTCCCGCCCGGCGCGCGCCATTCGCAAAATCAGGCTGCCTTGCTCAGAGATCCAGCGGACGACTTGCCAGTGCGGCGGTCCTGCTCGATCTCGAAGTTGATCTTCTGGCCTTCAACCAGGGTCGACAGTCCAGCACGCTCGACTGCGGAGATGTGAACGAAAACGTCCGCGCCGCCGCTGTCAGGCTGAATGAAGCCGAAACCCTTGGTGGAATTAAACCACTTGACCGTACCTGTTGCCATTTCGATAGTCCTTTACGTTTGCTTTAGTTTGACTGGACCGAAATCCAGCCGGTTTGTATCGAGATTTTGGAGATAGAACGTCAGCAAACGCGAAGATCGCGAGGCCCGGATCGATCGGCCGAAATATCAATGGACGGCATATAATATGCTTTCGCGCAAAAAACAAGACGGGGCGGAAAATGGCGCCGCGGCAACGCTGCCCAACGGCCGCCCCAATCGCGTGAGAGCGTCGTCGCTGCGCGCCTGACCCGGGAGGATCGCGCCGGCTTCGGGCGCGACCGGGTTTTGGGGAGAGGGGCCATGAAAATCGTTCTGCTTGCCGCTTGCCTGACGCTGGTGGCCGCCGAGGCGCAGGCGAGCTCGCGCTACGACCCGACCCGCATGAGCTGCGGCAAGGTGCAGGCGACGATCGCGCGCGAGGGTGCGGTCATCCTGCGCTACAGATCGGCGCGCGTGCCGGGGCTGGCGCTCTACGACCGTTACGTGCGGAGCCAGCAATTCTGCGAGATCGGCGAGGTCAGGGCGCGGGCCTCGGTTCCGAGCGCCGACACGAATTCCTGCACCGTCTACAAATGCAAGCGGGTGGAGATCGACCGGCGTTTTCGCCGGCGCCTGCTTCCGGATTAGAGTGGGACGAAATGGTGCGCCGGGTGCCGGCCTCGCCTGAATATCAGCACCCCTAAAACCCGAACGACACCTGCGCCGGGGGCGGCGGGCCGACGCGCACGCCTTCCATGGCCAGCATCTTTTCCTTGGTGGCTGAGCCGCCAGGGGCGGAAAAGCCGCCGATCTTGCCGCCGGCGGCAAGGATGCGATGGCAAGGGATGACCAGCGGCACCGGGTTGGCGCCGAGTGCGGCGCCCGTCTCACGCGCCAGCCCGGCATGGCCGGCGCGTTTGGCCAGTTCGCCATAGGTGGTGGTTTCGCCGAAGGCGAGTTTTCGCGCCGCGTCATAGATCGCCAGGCGGAACTCGTCGACGCCGCTGAGATCGACCGGCACGCCGGAGAAATCGATATCCTCGCCGGCGGCGTAGGCCTTGATCGACGCAATCAGCTCGGCAACCCATTGCGGTTCGGGCTTCGCTGCTTGGTCGGCGGCGGCATGGCGCAGCAGCCGGCGCTCGACCGTGTCGCGGTTGCGCTGCGGCAGGCAGAGCCGGGTCAGCCCGGCATCGCTCCAGGCGATACCCATGAAGCCGAGCACGGTTTCGAAGAGCGCGTGGCCGGCGGTGGCATGAGAGGCGTGCATGGCGTGCTCCTTTCCGGAATCCTTCGAAGTACAAATCCAGAACAATATCGCATTTCGCGGCCCGGCTCGCCACCCGAAAACCACCGGCTACCGCGGATTGCCCGAGGAAAGATGCTGGTGTAAGGACTTCTTAACACCCGACGAACCGGACCCGAGCGCCGCTTGCCAGCAAAATTCCTCTTTCCCGTCCTTGCGGCGGTGTTGGCCGTGGCCGCTCTCAGCGGTTGCACCTCGACTTCGCCGGCGACCCCGGCGCCAGCCTTCAGCGAAAATACGGCCAATACCGATGCCGGCTTTACGCTCGCGCTGCCCGACACGGTTTCGGTGCTGCCGGAACCATCCGGCGTGGTCCAGACGGCGGCGCTGCCGATCGAGCCGGCCGCCGCGTTTGCCGGGCCGACGCCGCTGGCGGCAACTACCCCCGCCGTCATGACCACCAATGCCCAGCCAGCCATCGCGACGGCCGCTGTCGCCATGCCGGTCACCGAACAGACCGCTGCCATGCCCGGCGTTCAACCCGTCTCCTATGTCGTGCCGCAGAACCCGGTCGCTCTGGCCGCGACCAGCCCCACCGAGGGGCAGTCGAACGCCGGCGGCCGCAGCGAGATCGAGCGCCTGATCGAGAAATATTCCGCGCTTTACCAGGTGCCGGTCGATCTGGTGCGCCATGTCGTCAACCGCGAGAGCACCTTCAACCCGAAAGCCTACAATCACGGCCATTGGGGGTTGATGCAGATCAAGCACGCGACGGCGCGCGGCATGGGCTATGACGGGCCGGCAAGCGGCCTGTTCGATGCCGAGACCAACCTAAAATATGCGGTGAAATATCTGCGCGGCGCCTGGCTGGTCAGCGGCGGCAACCCCAAGCGCGCCGACCGGCTCTACCAGAGCGGCTATTATTACGACGCCAAGCGCAAGGGGATGCTGGGCGAAACCGGCCTCGGCAGCGAAAGCCTGCGCCGCCGCATGCAGCCCGATGCCTGAGCCGCGCCCGCCGGCGCCAAACGACATCCGCCTGCGCAAGATTCTGGACGACACGCTTGTTCCGCCGCGCTGGCCCGAGGGCTTCGTCATGCGCGCCTTCGAAGCCGCCGATGCACTCGCTTTGCATACGCTGTTGACCGCGGTGTTCGACGACGGCGCCGACGGGCCGTTCGACGAATGGTGGCCACGCATTTCGGCCGACGCGGAATTCGACCCAGCTTTATGTTTCCTGGTCATCGACGGCAAGGGCCGGCTGGCGGGCGCGGCGCTCTGCTGGACGCGGGCGTTCGTCAAGGATCTTGCCGTCCACCCCGAGGCGCGCGGCAAGGGCATCGCCGAGGCACTGATGCGGCACGCGTTTGCGGTGTTTCAGGCAAGGGGCGCGGCACATGTCGACCTCAAGACCAACACGGTCGAGAACGCCGCCGCCGTCCGGCTCTACGAACGGTTGGGGATGTTCGAAGTCGACTGGGCGGGGTGAGGCGGGGCAAAGCTGGCTTCGGGTAAGTGTGTTGATATTCAGCTGAGGCTGCGACGCTCAAAGGTACGGCATGGATCCTAGGGTCTCCGCGACGTCGCTGCGCTCCTGCTCCGCCCTAGGATGACGAAGGGCACAGTGGCATAAAGGCCAATCGCGGACGTTGGAGATTGGCTGGAACCCTACCAGCGCTTCGTCATCCTAGGGCGGAGCGAACGCGAAGCGAGAGCGCAGACCCTAGGATCCATGCCGTTGCCATGGCTGTGGAGCGCAGCGAACCAAAAGGCCCTCATGTGATTTGACGCTGCCGCGCGCTGACCTACCCTCTAATGCCGGAACCGGGGAGACGAGCGATGCAGTCACCTTTCAACCGGAGCGTCATGCTGGCAGCGGCGGTGATGCTTGCCGCCGCCACCGCAGCCTATGCCCATCACGGCTGGTCGTGGACGCAGGACGGATTTTTCGAACTCAAGGGCAAGATCACGGCCATCTATATCGGCAACCCGCACGCCACGCTGGATGTCGACGCGAAGGGAGAGGCCTGGCGGGTGGAGATGGCGACGCCGTCCCGCACGATCGCCGCCGGCTTCACCGAGGTTGCCAAGGTTGGCGACGAGGTGACCGCGATCGGTCATCGCTCGCGCGATGAGAGCGAAAAGCGCATGAAGGCAGTCCGCATCATCGTCGGCGGCAAGACCTATGACGTCTATCCCGACCGCGTGCCGCCGGCCTGAATGGACGGGTTTTTCGCCGGCATCGAGCAACTCGCTTTGGTGCGGGGACTGAAGGCTTCCTTCGTCGCCTACCCAATCGTCAACGCGCTCCACATCATGGCGATCGGCGTGCTGCTGACCAGCGTCTGGCTCATGGACCTCAGGATCCTGGGCGCCTTCCGCTCGCTGCCGCAGGCGGCGTTCGTGGCGCTGCTGCGCCGTACCGCATTTGCCGCGTTCGGCGGTGCGCTGGTCACGGGCTCGCTGCTGTTTTCAGTCAGGGCGAGCGCGTATGCGGCGATGCCGATCTTCCTCGCCAAGATGACGCTCATCCTGCTTGCCGGCGCCAACTTCCTTGTCTTCGTGCGCCGCGCAAAAGGCGGTCAGGAACCGGCCGGCGGGGCCGTCACGATCCTGGCTGTGCTTTCGCTGGTGCTGTGGACGTCCGTGTTGTTTGCGGGGCGGTTTATTGGTTTTCTTTGAGTCGGCACGTTGACCTCGGATTTCCTGTTGAGCAGCAGTTGCTGGGCCAACGCGAGCATTCGTGTAGCATTGACCTTGCTAATCTCTTCTGCACGCTGCTAGTTTGATTTCTGCGGGCTATTCCAGTCGACAAATCTGAGGGGGGAAAATGGCTGAGTCGGTAGTACTTGATGCTATGATCAAGCGAGATGATTTCGCTATCACAAACACGGCGCCGTCCTCGGGAGAGCCGATAAAGACTCTCTCAATTGAAACACTGAGTTCTAGTGGGATGCTGGTTCCGCTGCTTAGGAAGCCAGATTTTCAACGTGAGACCAATCATTGGTCGCCGATTCAAGTTGTATCATTTCTAGAAAGTTTTTTGGACAACGAGCTCATACCCTCAATAATATTGTGGAGATCTACCCAGTTCGTTTTTGTTATTGATGGCGGGCATCGACTAAGTGCCCTTAGAGCGTGGATCGACGATGATTACGGCGATGGACCAAATTCTATTGGGTATTATTCGAATGAAATTAACAGTGCGCAACGCAGAATTGCGAAAAAAGCAAGGGATATGGTGGAGTTGAAGATCGGTAAATATTCATTACTACGAGACGCTTTGATCAAACCTGAAAATCATCCCGAGCAGCGCGTTGTTCGTGCGAGGAATATGGCGACCAGATCACTCTCTCTGCAATGGGTAGAGGGTGATGCAGACAAGGCTGAAACTTCATTTTTCAAAATAAATACGCAAGGAACTCCCTTGGACGATGCGGAGGAAACGCTACTCCGAAATCGCAATCGTTCGATCGCAATCGCCGCTCGCTCAATTATTCGAGCGGCCACTGGTCATAAATACTGGTCAAAATTCTTAGACGATAATCGAGCTAAGATCGAAACGTCGGCTAAGAAATTGCACTCTCTGTTCTTCAATCCAGAAGTAAATCAGCCTATAAAGACCTTAGATTTACCTCTTGGCGGCACAAGATCGCCGATACAATCTTTAGACATGCTTATGAATCTGATTTCGCTAACGAACGCAGATCAGGGCACAATTCGGCGACCGCTTGGTGAATTTCCTGAAGACCCAGATGGAAGTGAGACCGTCAAGGTTTTGGAGACATGCAGCAGGATAGCTGCGAGATTAACGGGTACCGGGCCTAGCAGCCTAGGACTTCATCCCGCTGTGTATTTTTATACGGAGCGCGGGCGACATCTTCCGGACCTGCTCCTTGGTTTTCTGCTTTTGTGCAGGAACAAGCTCCAGAGTAATGATCCCACGTTCTTTCGGAAATTTACCGAGAATCGCAAGAAGATTGAAGATTTTCTAATTGAAAATAAAGCGATAATTACGCAAGCGTTGCAGATAGTGAGAAGTAAAAATCGCGTTGAGAAAGTATCTGATCTATTCAATTACCTCATACAATCCTACGACGAAGGGAAAAATCCGACAGACAATGAAATTATTGCTGTCATCGCGCCAAATTCAGTTTCGAAGATTTTGTCCATAACCCAAGGAGCCGATGGAGAGCGATTTTCCGATGATGCAAAGAGCGCAATATTCATTCGGCAAGCCCTGAAAAACGCCATGAAGTGCCCAATTTGCCATGGCTATCTAGATCCAGCGAAATCAAGTTCGTATGATCACGTGGTACGAGTGCAAGATGGTGGCAAGGGGGGTGATCTAAATGGTCAGATAACCCATCCTTACTGTAATACAGCTATGAAAAATTGATGTAGTTGATCAGCTGCCAACGTCAGTTCTCTCGGCTAGACGCCTCTCTACGAGAGTTATCGGTCGCTGCCATTGGTTCGCTTTTCGGTAAGGCCAAATCACAACTGATGGATGAGGCAGCGATGGACATAACGAGAGATCAACGCGATGCATGGTCGAGGCGGGCTGAAAATCGTGAATGGGAAGCAATTATTGCTCCTCACTACAAGGCACCTAATGGCTTTGTGAACCTCGAGGCGCTTCATGAGATTGCGCGGCTCAATGGACTGATGGATACAGGTTCCAAATACGACCAATTGAATGCTGGGCAGATTGCAATGAATGTTAGAAACCGGCTTCGAGTCCTGTGGAAGCAAGGGATATTAAAAGTACCACGTTAGAAGGTACCGTCAGTTATGTGACTTTCTCCAGAAGATGGGTGGAACTGCCCCTCATCCGCTTGCCGGCACCTTCCCGTTGCACGGGGAGAAGAGATCTAATCGCCTAGGCAAAATACTCCTGCAGCGGCCGTACTTCCAAACTCCCCGCCTTCAACGCAGCAATCGCCTCGGCCACCGCAGCCGCCCCCGATAGCGTCGTGTAATACGGCACTTTCTGCATCAGCGTCGCTCTGCGCAGCGACTTCGAGTCCGACACCGCCTTCTGGCCGTCCGTGGTGTTGAAGACGATCTGCACCTGGCGGTTGCGGATGGCGTCCTCGATGTGCGGGCGGCCTTCCAGCACCTTGTTTATCTTCTCGGCGACGACGCCGTTTTCGGCGAGGAAGCGCTGCGTGCCTGAGGTTGCCAGAACCTTGAAGCCTTGGCCGGCGAGGCGCTTGACCGCCGGCAATATGCCTTTCTTGTCCTCGTCGCGCACCGAGACGAACAGCGTGCCCGCGCGGGGGAGATCGACACCCGCCCCGAGCTGGCTCTTGGCGAAGGCGAGCGCGAAGTCGCGGTCGAGGCCCATGACCTCGCCGGTCGAGCGCATTTCCGGGCCGAGCAGGATGTCGACGCCGGGGAAGCGGGCGAAGGGGAATACCGCTTCCTTGACCGCGATGTGGCCGGGATTGCGCGGGTCGGGCATGGCGCCGTAATGGGCGAAGGCGTCTTCCAGGCTCTCGCCGGCCATGATGCGGGCGGCGATTTTCGCGATCGGCCGGCCGATGGTCTTGGCGACGAAAGGCACGGTACGCGACGCGCGCGGGTTGACCTCCAGCACATAGACCGTGCCGTCCTTGATCGCATATTGCACGTTCATGAGGCCGCCGACATTGAGCGCGCGGGCAAGCGCTGCCGTCTGGCGCTCCAGCTCGTCGACCAGCTCGGAAGGCAGCGAATGCACCGGCAGCGAGCAGGCGCTGTCACCGGAATGGATGCCGGCCTCCTCGATATGCTCCAATATGCCGGAGACGTAGGTCGACTTGCCGTCGCAAAGGCAATCGACGTCGACCTCGATGGCGCCCGACAGATAGGTGTCGAACAAAAGCGGGTTCTTGCCGAGCAGCGTGTTGATCTGGCCGGTCTTGTCGTTGGGGTATTTCTGCTTGATGTCCTCCGGTACCAGGCCGGGCACGGTGTCGAGCAGATAGGATTGCAGCATGCTCTCGTCGTGGATGATCTGCATGGCGCGGCCGCCGAGCACGTACGACGGGCGCACCACCAGCGGGAAGCCGAGCTCGCCGGCGACGAGGCGGGCCTGCTCGACCGAATAGGCAATGCCGTTCTTCGGCTGGCTGAGGCCGAGCTTGTGCAGCAGCTTCTGGAAGCGGTCGCGGTCCTCGGCCAGATCGATCATGTCGGGCGAGGTGCCGAGGATCGGGATGCCGGCCTTCTCCAGCGCATCCGCCAGCTTCAGCGGCGTCTGGCCGCCGAACTGGACGATGACGCCGACCAGCTCGCCCGACGCCTGCTCGGCGCGCAGGATCTCCAGCACGTCCTCCGGCGTCAGCGGCTCGAAATAGAGCCGGTCGGAGGTGTCGTAGTCGGTCGAGACGGTTTCGGGATTGCAGTTGATCATGATCGCCTCGAAGCCGGCGTCGCGCAGCGCAAAGGCGGCATGGCAGCAGCAATAGTCGAACTCGATGCCCTGACCGATGCGGTTGGGGCCGCCGCCGAGGATGACGACCTTTTTCCGGGATGAGACCTGCGCCTCGTTGGCCAGCGCGCCAGCGAACGGGACCTCATAGGTCGAATACATGTAGGCGGTGGGCGAAGCAAACTCGGCGGCGCAGGTGTCGATGCGCTTGTAAACCGGATGAACGTCGAGCTTGTCGCGTATCTTCTGGACCTCTTCGACGTCCTTCCTGACCAGGGATGCTAGGCGGGCATCGGAGAAACCCATCGCCTTCAGCATGCGCAGATTGGCGGCGTCCTCGGGGATGCCGTGCTCGCGGATGCGCGCCTCCATGTCGAGAATGCCGGCGATCTGTTCGAGGAACCACGGGTCGATCTTGCACATCGCGTGCACGTCTTCCAGAGAGGTGCCCATGCGGATCGCTTGCGCCACCATGCGCAGCCGGTCCGGCGTCGGCGTGCCCAAGGCGGCGCGGATGGCGTTGCGGTCGTCGACGTGGCTGGCAGCTGTCGTCCCATGGCCGATGCCGGGGATCTCGATTTCGTCCAGACCGGTCAGGCCGGTCTCCAGCCCGCGCAGCGCCTTCTGCAGCGATTCCTGGAAGGTGCGGCCGATGGCCATGACCTCGCCGACCGATTTCATCGAGGTGGTCAGCACTGGCTCGGCGCCGGGAAACTTCTCGAAGGCAAAGCGCGGGATTTTTGTCACGACATAGTCGATGCTCGGCTCGAACGAGGCCGGCGTTGCTCCGCCGGTGATGTCGTTCTCGAGCTCGTCCAGCGTGTAGCCGACGGCGAGCTTGGCGGCGATCTTGGCGATCGGAAAACCGGTCGCCTTGGAGGCCAGCGCCGACGAGCGCGAGACGCGCGGGTTCATCTCGATCACCACCAGGCGGCCGTCGGCCGGGTTGACGGCGAACTGGACGTTGGAGCCGCCGGTCTCGACGCCGATCTCGCGCAGCACCGCGATCGAGGCGTTGCGCATCATCTGGTATTCCTTGTCGGTCAGCGTGAGCGCTGGGGCGACGGTGATCGAGTCGCCCGTATGCACGCCCATCGGGTCGATGTTCTCGATCGAGCAGACGATGATGCAGTTGTCGGCTTTGTCGCGGACAACCTCCATCTCATACTCCTTCCAGCCGAGTACGCTCTCCTCGATCAGCACTTCGGTGGTCGGCGAGGCGTCGAGGCCGGACTGGACGATCTCGAAGAATTCGGCGCGGTTGTAGGCGATGCCGCCGCCGGTGCCGCCCATGGTGAAGGAGGGGCGGATAATTGCGGGCAGGCCGACATGGTCGAGCGCTTGTGCTGCAATCGCCATGGCATGGCTGATATAGCGCTGCTTGCGGTCGCCTTCGCCGAGGTTCCAGCGCGTTTCCAGAGCGTCGAGCGCGGCGTCGAGATTTTCGGGCTTTTCCGCCTTCAACTCGGCGCGTTCGGCCTCGTGCGTCTTGCGGTCGGCATTCTTGACGTCGGTGGCGTTGGCCAGCATCGACTTCGGCGTTTCCAGGCCGATCTTGTTCATCGCCTCGCGAAACAAAGCGCGGTCCTCGGCCTTGTCGATTGCGGTGGCGTCGGCGCCGATCATCTCGACCTGATAGCGGTCGAGCACGCCCATGCGGCGCAGCGACAAAGCGGTGTTGAGCGCGGTCTGGCCGCCCATGGTCGGCAGCAGCGCGTCCGGCCGCTCCTTGGCGATGATCTTGGCCACCACTTCGGGCGTGATCGGCTCGATGTACGTGGCGTCGGCCAGTTCCGGATCGGTCATGATGGTGGCCGGATTGGAATTGACCAGGATAACGCGAAAACCCTCTTCCTTCAGCGCCTTGCAGGCCTGGGTGCCGGAATAGTCGAATTCGCAGGCCTGGCCGATGACGATGGGGCCGGCCCCGATGATCAGGATCGACTTGATGTCGGTGCGTCTTGGCATATCGAGGGTCCGTTCGGCAGGCGGCTTGCACGAAAAACCGGACGGGAAGACCCGGCCGGTTGTGCTCGCGATTCTGGTATCAGGCTAGGAGGGCCTTATAGGGAAGAGTTTTGCCGGATGTAACCCCCTAAAATGCGGGTAGGGGAGTAGGGGAGTAGGGGAGTAGGGGAGTAGGGGAGTAGGGCAGTAGGGCAGTAGGGCAGTAGGGCAGTAGGGCAGTAGGGCA
>NZ_JAMYLR010000082.1:0-7942 GCF_040318155.1 Mesorhizobium sp. M1307
CTTCTGCAATAGGCCGGAACGACGCTTTTCGCGAAGCCGGTAGCTGTCACCGCGGATGGTGATCACTGTCGAATGATGAAGCAGGCGATCAAGGATCGCGGTCGCGACCACGGGATCGCCAAACACGCTGCCCCATTCGCCCACCGAGCGGTTGGAGGTGATCAGGATCGATCCCCGCTCATAACGCCGCGACACCAGCTGGAAGAACAGATGCGCGGCGTTGGCTTCGAACGGGAGATAGCCGAGCTCGTCGATGATCAACAGTTTCGGCCGCGACAGGGTCGTCAGCTGCTTTTCGAGTGAACCGTCGTCGTGGGCCTTGGCCAGCATCGCCACCAGCGTGGCCGCCGTGACGAACTGGACGCTATGGTTCTGCCGGATCGCCTCGCGCCCGAGAGCCACCGCCAGATGTGTCTTGCCCGTACCCGGAGGTCCAAGGAACAGGACCGTGTCGCCATGGGCAATCCAGCGGCAGGTCGCCAGCTCCCGGACTTGGCGCTGATCCAGCGACGGCTGCGCGTCGAAGTCGAAGCCATCGAGTTCGCGCACAAACGGGAACTGCGCGATCTTGCCTGCCATGGAGATGCGCCGCTCGTCGCGCCGCGCGATCTCGCGCGTCACCAGGAAGGCCAAAGCCTCGCGCAAGGTCATTTGCGAACGCGCCGCTTCGTCCAGCAGCGTATCGAGCTGATCCCGGATCGCGGTCAGCTTCAGCCGGTCGAGCTGAGCCACCAGCATCTCGTGATCGACCGTCGTCATCACCAGCTGCCTCCCACCAGTGCCTCATATTCGGCCAGCGGCCGCAACAGAGCGGAAGGCGCAACGATCTCCGCCGGCGCCGATCGCACCGGCGCAGCAGCGCCGACCACGCCGGCAAGATGCGCCCGCTCGACAATCCGTTGGCGACGCCCGCGGCACAAGGCATGATCCGCCACCACCTCGCCCGCATGACGCACGATAACGCGGCCGCCCAGCACCACGACTTGGACGCTCTCCCCGATCAGCCGCCAGGGAACCGAGTAACTGTTCGTGTCCAGGTCGATTGCGCAGTCCGCCTGGACCTTGCGCACGAGATCGCGCAGCTGCCCAAAGGGTGCCCGTCCGCCCAGAGGGCGAAGCGCCATGGCTTCTTCGGCAAAGCGCTCCGCAGGAGCCACGCCGGTCGTGCCATGCACACGCTGATCAGCAATCTCGCGTGTCCACCGGTCCAGATGCGCCTCGAACGCCGCCCAGTTCTCGAACCGGCGGCCGGCAATCGCATTGCGCTTGACATAGCCGACCCCGCGTTCGTCCTTCCCCTTGGTACGCGCCCGGTAGGGCGCACAAGCCCGCGGCGTAAATCCCCAGTAGCGGGCAAAGGTGTGCAGCCTCACATTGAACCGCACCTCCCGCGTCGTCGCATCGTGATGTTCGACCAGCGCCTTCGGATTGTCGAACAGTACTTCCGTTGGAACCCCGCCGAAGCGAAGGAAGGCTCCTTCCATCCCCTCGAACCAGTCCGCCTGGCGCTCCCGAAGCGAGGGACGGATATGCAGCCGACGCGAGTAACCCAGCGTTGCTACAAACAGGTGCACCCGAACACGCTCGCCGCCGACCCACGCCCGCGTGTCGCCAAAGTCGATCTGCATCTGATGTCCCGGCGCCGTCTCAAACCGAACCGTCGCGCGCTTCTGCGCCCTCAACTCCCGACGCCAACCCTGCACCCGAAGCTCCACCGACCGAAGCCCTATAACGATCCCATGTTCGCTCTCCAGTTCCTGGCGCACCACATCGGCGTTGCCGCCATGGCGGAAGAAGCGCTCCCGCAGCCAATCGTCCAGCCCGTCAAACGCGGTCCGCCGCACAGGCTTGCGAAACGGAAAAGTCCCGCCCTCGCGCAGATACCGACGCACCGTGTTGCGCGCGCATCCGAATTCCTTCGCAAGTCGCTTCGCTCCCCAGCCAAGCTCATGCAGCCGCAGCATCGCTGCCACTTCTTCAGCCTGAAGCATCTCCTCCCCCCGCATCGTTCTCGACAATGCAGGAATCGCCGAAATCTCAACCGTCATCCATGCCTCCTCTCACAACCGAGGGGTCAGTTCTTCATTTCGTCAGGGGGTCAGTTTCTCAATTCGGCCGACAGGCCGATCAGTTGGCAGCCTGCGGGCACGGTCATTTCGACGCCGCCAAGAGCTTGGGCAGCCGCACCAGATCGTAGGCGGCGGCCGCGAAGGTGAAGGCCCACCCAACGCGGTCGCGGCCGCGCAATTTGGTCTTCTCCTGCCCAGCGACGGTTTTGATCCAGCCGAACGCCTCTTCGATACGCTTTCTGATGCGCTGGCTGACGGCATAGCCACCGTGGCGCGTGGTGCGGCGATCGATCGCCGAACGACGGCCGTTCGTGTTCTGCGCTACGTGGGGTGTCACCTTCATCGAGCGCAACTCGTTGACGAAGTCCTCTGCGTCATAGGCCTTGTCGGCACCGAGCGTGATCGCCCGCGGCCGGTCGGCACGAGGTTCGATCATGTGCAGGGCCGCCACCCGCTCGGCATGTCCGTCGGCCAGCGTCAGACAGGCTTCCACCAGCAGGCCGTGGCGGTTCTCCATCAACCCATGTCGCATGAAGCACAACCTGGCCTCCTTGCCCCGCCCTTTGCGGTAGAGCCTGGCGTCGGGGTCGGTAGTCGAGGTGTGCGTCTCGTTCGATCGCCTCTCGCCGTGGAAGTCCGCTTCCGCATTGCGTCCGCCGCCGTCTGCCGGCGGTTCGCCATGACCGCCGCTTGGGCCGCCCTTTGGCTTGACGCTCTTCATCGAAGCCTAGGCCTCGATCAGCGTGCCGTCGACCGAGAAGTGATCCGTGGACAGGAGCTTCTTGACTTTGGGTTGCGCCAGCACGGCCGCCAGGAACTTCGCCGCGATATCGCCCTCCAGCAGCCGGTCACGGTTTTTGGAGAACACCGAATGGTCCCAGGCTGCGTCGTCGACGCCGATGCCGACGAACCAGCGGAACAGGAGGTCGTATTCCAACCGTTCCATCAAAAGCCGCTCCGAGCGGATCGAATAGAACGCCTGCAAAAGCATCGCCCGCAGCAGCTTCTCCGGCGGGATAGATGGCCGTCCGATCGGCGAATATAGCGCCGCGAACTCACGCTCCAGCCTCGACAGGGCTTCAGTCACGATCGTCCTGATCGCCCGCAATGGATGATTGCGCCGAACCCGGACCTCAAGGTCCACGTAGCTGAAAAAAGTTCGCCAGTTCGATCGTCGCCGCCGCGCACTCGCCACCTCCGAATCCCTTCGGAGCCAGTGAATCATTGCTGCGGTCCGGTGGCGAGGGCCTTTTTCAACTGCTAGACATGTGACGCTGCAGGTTTTGTCGGACGAGTAAATCTAGCCACCCCGACGGCTACCCTCTACAGCCGTTTCTGCTGGGCCGCCAATCTGACAGCTCGCGACGGGCAAGAAGATCCGTGTGCTGACGGTCGTCGACACGTTCTCCCGCTATGTGCCTGTGCTCGACCCGCGCTTCAGCTATCGGGCGGAGGATGTGGTCAGGGCACTGGAACAGGTCTGTCCGGAGATCCGCTATCCGAAGACGATTCGCGTCGACCAAGGCTCCGAGTTCGTCTCCCGCGACCTCGACCTATGGGCCTACGCGAAAGGCGTGACGCTCGACTTCAGCAGGCCGGGAAAGCCCACCGACAACGCCTACATCGAAGCCTTCAACGGCCGCTTCAGGGCGGAGTGCCTGAACGCCCCCTGGTTCCTGACCCTTGCCGACCCCGCCGAAAAGTTGGAGCATTGGCGCGGATACTACAACGAGGTGCGCCCACATGGAGCGATTGGGCACAAGCCCCCGATCTCGTTGCTTAATCCGGATGGCGCCGCCAGCCCGCCGTCGTGAGAAAGCCGGGAAACTCTACCTTCCGGCGGTCCAGAGAATGGGTATCGGAGCACTGAAACACAGGACTCTCACTCAAACCGGAGGAGATAGGGTCTCAGGTCATGAGCAACGCCGAGCGCATGCAACGCGATATAGGTATACCCCCAAGGCGTGCTTTCGTCCCATGGTTCACACCGTCCTGCGTTGTGATCAGAACTATCGTGGCTCGAAGCTCCGATACTCGCGACCGCCAGAAAGCCGATACACGCCTCCGGAATATGGGACGTCAAATCTGGAAAACGTCGATCTTTGCAATCTTTAGTTCAGTCATCTCTGCCTCTCAATTCGGAGGGACCAGAACCAATTTGCCGCAGACATTCTTTGAGAGAAAATCTTGTTGAGCCTCCGTGATATTCTCGAGCGGATAGGTTTTTCCGACATTTGGTCGGATCTCGCCACGCTCTACGTATGAGACCAGATTTTCGAATACGACGTCCTCTTGGAATGTGCATCCAAGAAAGGTTAGATCCTTGAGATAAAGGGTGCGAACATCGAGCTCGACGACAGGTCCCGCGATCGCACCGGCCACTGCATAGCGCCCACCACGCTTCAGAACTTCCAGCAACTCGGGAAACGAGGGACCTGCCGCAACATCGATAACGACATCGACCGACTCCGTCCCTAGGTTTTTGATCAAGCTCTCGCCGCGTGAAACCACGCGGTCTGCTCCCAGGCAACGAACCTGCTCTGCCTTTGTCGGGCTCGCTATTGCTGTGATTTTGGCGCCGCGCCGTTTGGCTAGCTGAACGGCCGCGGAGCCGACTCCGCCGGACGCTCCAGTTATTAGAACATTTTCGCGGGCCTTAACATCTGCTCGATATAGCATACCTTCGGCCGTTGAGTAGGCGCATGGCACAGTCGCTAGTTCGACGTCGCTCCAACCGCAATTCACCTTGAACGTTTCACGGGACGGAGCCTTAGCGTATTGCGCAAAAGCCCCATCGCACTCCGAGCCGAACGTCCAGCATTCCCATGGCCGGTAGCCGACATAAGTGCGGAGCAAATTGCGAACGATCACTCGTTCACCGATCCGTCTAGGGTCAACATCAGCGCCGACTTCAACGATGTAGCCGCAGCAATCAGCACCCTGAATGCGGGGGAATGACAACGCCCCCCCAGTCCAGCCGGCATCATCCTTATCTGCGGAAGACATGAAGCCTACTGATCTGACATCTGCTGTAGCGGTTCGCACCCTTTTCGAGTACCAGCCGATGCGCGTGTTAATATCGGTGTTGTTGATGCCGGCAGCAGCGACTCTGATCAGCACTTCGCCCGGCCCCGGCTTCGGCACGGGGATCCTGTCACTGAATTTGAGTTTGTCATAACCGCCGTGCCCAACAAGAAGTACGCCGGACATAACGCTAGGAACAGGCGATAATGTGTGTGGAGTTTTGGGCATGCTGCTATTCATACTTGAAAAACCTCTTTCGGTCGACTTCGAAGACAGCCCTCATTGACCCAGAGCCAGGCTGCAATTGGCTAGCATGAACGGTGGCGGTTCGCCGGCGCAAAAAAATAGCCTCCCGATTGAATTTATTTCGATGAAGCTTCAGCGTCTGTCATCCGTCTGGGTCGAGGCCAATTCTAGTTGAGGAACATCATGCAATGCAAAACTCTTGCCGGCGGCACTCTAGTCAACACACGCCTGAGACTTTGCATTAGGCCAAATGGCCGGGCTCCACACTTGGCATATGCGCACTGAGCGCGAGAGCATCTTCGTCACCGTTGTCTCAAGCTGTAGGCTTCCATATCATCGTGCCTTGTTATGTATACATATCCGCGTGATATTTCTCTTCTTTATATTTCACTGGTCAACACTGGTGGTAGGGCCTACGGGCATTCCTCGCCTGGGACCGAGACGCAATGCCATCAAGTCATTCCAGTTCGGTCTCGGCTTGAGGAAGAAGGAACGCCGGCGGCAATAGTGCGCCGGTTCGCGGTTCGGTTTGCGGCTTCAGGTGTTCCCTTGCTTCAAAGGTGTAACGGAGCGGACAGCGCGATTGTCCGGCCGGCGAACAATTCCCTGTAGCCATTCGTGACCATCCATTTGCACGGTCAAGTTGACTACGAAGAGCCTTTCTGGCGCGCTCCCGTTCGCGTGCTGGATCGATGCCGACTTTCATGGGCCCGTTCTTGGCCCGCATTGTAGACGGAGGCCTCTTAGAGTCCGTTTTGAACTTCAAGGATGAGCGTTTCGGCGGATGAGGTTTGCGCCCATTGCGACGCGGATCATTGCGTGAGAGACGTCGATGCGCTGCTCGTAGTCGCGCACGAGGCGGCGCCATCTTGTCCCTCGACGACCCAGCGTCAGGGCAAGACTTCGAAGCCCTTCTGGTCATCGGATCGGCGGATGACCTCGACCACGAAGTCCAGATAGGCGGCCTTGTCCATGAGCATTAGCCGATCATAGGCGCCGTCGGCGAACAGATGCTTCACCCAGGGCCAGCGCTGGCGGATACCATCCAAGATCGCCTGAGCGCGGCGCTGTCGGAGATATCGGCCGGCGTCAAGTTGACCATCAACAGCCGCCCATCCGTATCGACTGCGATATGGCGCTTGCGTCCGACGATCTTCTTGCCGGCGTCGTAACCCCTTGTTCTTGCTTGCGGAGCCTTGACCGACTGGCTATCGATCACCGCCGCCGACGGGCTCGCCTCGCGCCCGGCCCGCTCACGATCCAGCATCAGCGCCACGTCGTGGATGGTCTGGAACAAAAATCGCCGCGCCAGCTCTCGAAACCAGCCATAGACCGTCTGCCAGGGTCCAAAGTGGATCGGCAGCATCCGCCAGCCGCAACCCGAACGGACCAGGTAGCGCACCGCATTGATCACCTCGCGAAAATCAACCTCGCGCGGACGGCCACGCCGCCCAGGCTTGGGCATCAGCGGCGCGAACTGCTCCCACTCCTCACCCGTCAAATCAGACGGGTAGCGCTTGGTCTTCTTGGCGATCTGGGCCATCCGACCACGGCTCTGCTTTGTCCACATCCACAGCTTGAATCATAACCCAGCCTCAGACGAAACCCCAGTAAGCCGATTTTCAAACGGCCTCTTAGTGGTTCTCGCCTTACAGGAGTCCGGCTTGGGATTCCCTCTCGCAGGGTGCGCATGCGGGTCTGGCGCATGCGCACGGGAATATCCTCAACGTTTCGTCGCTTGATCGCCAGCGTCTGAGGCCCTGATCAGGATGCAATGTGCCGCAGAAGCAAGTCTGGCGCGCCGAGATCACTCTGTTGAGCGACGATGGCGTAGGCACGCCGACATCATGCGGCAGACCGGCAAGTCCAAGACCTGCGTGTGGCGCTGGCAGGGACGCTTCGCCGCCGAATGCTTCGAGGAGCTGTTGCGCGACAAGATGCAGCCCCCGCGCATTGCGCTCTCGGGCCGAAGTCGCCGAGCGCGTGGTGGCGCTCACGTTGCAGGACCCGCCGGGCGAGACGACCCACTGCACCACAGACATGATGGCGCAAGCGGCCGGCGTCAGGGCAAGTGCTGTACGTCGCATCTGGAAGGCGCATGGGCTGCAGCCTAACTGCGGTCGTCAAAACCGTAGTGACTGTGACGCTATGGCTGATGTGGTACCCGAAATGTCCAGCGACGACCATCATCGTGAAATTCCAAAGCAGTTAGAATTGTGAATGTGACCGAAACAATTCTTGAATAGAAATGAACCGTTAATAAAAATCCAACATTTTTTTAACGTGTACTGACCTTGTTATTAGCCGAAAATCGAGGTTAAATAGGAAAGTCAAAGAAGCACGTCGAATTCAAACAGGTATCGATGATCCAATTCTTATGGAAAGCATATCAATGTCTGTTGTAGACGATGTTACCAGCGCGCGTGCCGCTTGTTTCCGCAACGTCGAACGCCGCATCGGATTCATCAGTCGCGGCCGTTGCGCCGCCGACGACTGCACCGCATCTCATCTACCTCTACATGGAGGAATTATGATGGACACTCTCGATCAGCAGGCGGCACTGGAGCAAGCCGCACGAAAGCGCATCAAGGCTTCCCATGCCC
>NZ_JAMYLR010000083.1:0-7463 GCF_040318155.1 Mesorhizobium sp. M1307
AGCTGATCGCGTCAGCGACAGAAGAAGAAATCTACCAAGCTCTAGACTTGCAGTTTATCGAGCCTGAATTGCGCGAAGGCAGGGATGAGATTGAGCGAGCGGCAAAGCAGAAGCTACCCGCCCTCATTCGGGATGAAGATCTGCATGGCATCCTGCATTCTCACACGACCGCATCCGATGGCACCGAAACGCTTGAGGCAATGGCTGAAGCCACGCGTAGGCGCGGTTTCGAATACTATGGTGTCGCCGATCATTCGCAGTCCGCTCACTACGCAGGCGGCCTTTCGTTGCAGGAGATTGCTGAACAGCACCGCGAAGCTGACCGGCTGAACAAGGCATACAATGGAAAATTTCGCATACTGAAGGGCATCGAGGCGGACATCCTGGCTGATGGCTCGCTCGATTACCCGAATCATATTTTGGAGACGTTCGATTTCGTCGTCGCGAGCGTGCACAGCCGCTTCAAGTTGCCGAAGAAAGAGCAGACGGAGCGTATCATTGAGGCGATCGGAAATCCTCGGACGACAATCATCGGGCACATGACCGGTCGCCAGCTGTTGCGCCGGCCCGGTTATGATCTCGACATCGACAAAGTCCTCAAAGCGTGTGCGAAATACGGCGTTGCCGTCGAAATCAACGCACATCCGTGGCGACTCGACCTCGACTGGCGCTGGCATCAAAAGGCACTCGATCAGGGCTGCATCTTCAGCATCAATCCGGACGCTCATTCGATCCGCGAGCTCGATCACATGCATTGGGGTGTCGAGATGGCGCGCAAGGGCGGTGTCCCTGCGAAGCGGGTCCTGAACGCGATGCGTTTGACGGCCCTCCTTGCGCATCTCGCACGGCGCAGGCAAACGTCCTAGCCTGCTTGTGCGCCCGGCTTATCGCGCAGGAGTCCGTCATTCTCAAAATCTTCCCAGCCGCGCAAACTGGAGTGCGAGTTCTCATCGGGCCCATAACCAGCTGAAGCTGCAGTTCCGCGACCGCTTCTTTGAGCGCGTTTCATAGCGGCCCTCCCCGCGGCTCGCCGCCTATTCTCTGCAGCTGTCGCTGCGTCCTGTTCGCGCCAGACCGTAACCAGATCGCGGTCAAGCACATCTTCCACGTGCTGCGGGTCGAACACGTGAAAGGTGATGTTCCTTGCCCGCCCGCGAAGTTTCACCGTTTTCGTCCCCGCGCTCTGCAAGCGACCATCTTTCAGCCAGCGGTGCCGTTCGGCCGTCGAGATCGTCAGAATGTCCTCGATTTCACGGGGGATTACGGGCATGTCTTCGATATTCTGCAGTGCTTTGGATACGATCCCGAATACCACCTGCCCATCATTCTGGGCGCCCTCAGACAGGCGCAGGGTAAGCACGCGGGACTCGATATTGAGCAATTTCCTGAACTCCGTTGGAAGGCGGGCGCGTATTTCGAGAAAAATACCCCTCGCTCTGACGGACGATCCAAACGTTGCAGCCGGCGTTAAAGGCCACTCTCCAATCAGCTTCGCTGTTGCATTGATTTTTCGGCGCGTGGACATGCCCCTTTATATAGGTCACCGATTGTCGGCAGCGATGAGCCCATCGCAAACATATTCCTCGACCATCAGGTGTTCGTAGGCAATCTCAGGCAGGCCATCCGCTCGACATCACTACGGAACTGCGTTCTAAACCAGGACGTGATGGTGAAGGTTGGTCGCGCCGCGACAAGCTGCGCCCCGTCCGACGAGCTTCTTCGATGCGCCCCGCCTGCTCCCCAACTACGGCAATGTCGCATATTGCTATTCAGGAATCACTCGATTGCAAGGCCGTCGAGCGGATGGAGAAAGTCAGCGACGAACAATACCGTCGCTGAACCTTACCGGGGCCGCAGCGTCTCGCACTCGGCGAAGTCTTGCGCTGCCGAGTTCTGCAATAGTGACAGGCACGCTGCCAACTCACCCCAGCCAATATCTCGGCCCCGGCCCCTTGCGTCCTGCCATATCGGTAGGGTTTGCAAGGCTACACCGGTCGATCGACAGGCAGCCGCAACCGATGCACTCGGTAAGCCCCGACCTCAGGCGCTGCAACTCGGCGATGCGCTGGTCGATGCGCTTGGTCCACTGGCCCGACAACCGCGACCAATCCCGACGCGACGGCACGCGATCGGCTGGCAACTTGGCCAGCTCGCCGCCGATCTCCTCGAGCGTCAGCCCAATTCGCTGCGCGAAGACGATGAAGCCGATCCGGCGCAGCACGGATCGCGGATAGCGTCTGTGTCCCGAGCCGGCCCGCTCGGACGCGATCAGCCCGCGCTCCTCGTAGAAGCGCAGGGCCGATGATGCGACGCCGCTGCGCCGCGCCACGTCGGTGATGGTCAGCATGGAATCCATGCATGAACGAAAGCACAATTCCCGCTTGACTTCAAGTTAACTTGAACTTGTACCAAGAGGCATACGGATTAAAGGAGCACTGGCAATGCAGACGAATGTCGAACTTCAGGGACTTCGCGTGGCGGTCGCGGGCGGCACGTCCGGCCTCGGACTGGCGCTTGTGCGGCAGCTTGCCGCGATGAATGCGTGCGTCGCCTTCGTCGCCCGCACCGCCGCGAATGTCGAACGCATCGCCGACGAGACGGGCGCGCACGGTTTTGTCGGCGACGTCGGCAAGAAGGAGGACATCTACCCGATAGCGTTGCAGGTCACTGCCAGCCTCGGCGGGCTCGATGTCCTGATCAACAATGCGTCGAGCCTCGGCCCCGTCCCTCTGGCGCTCCTTGCCGATACCGAGTGCCAGGAGCTGGAAATGGCGCTCGCGGTCAATCTCGTCGGCGCGTTCCGGCTGACGAAAGCCCTGTTCGGTGCGCTTGCCGCCTCCGCACGCGAGGGCCGCGGCGCGCTGGTCATCAACATTTCCAGCGACGCCGCGGTGAACGCCTATCCCGGCTGGGGAGCATACGGCGCGAGCAAGGCCGCTCTTGCCCATGTGACGGCGATTTGGGACGAGGAGGCGAAAGCAGACGGCATCCGGCTCCTCGCGCTCGACCCCGGCGATATGGACACCCCGCTGCACGCGCTGGCGCTTCCTGATGCCGATCCGTCGACATTGAAGCGCCCCGAGCAGGCAGCTGCCGAGATCATCGAAAAGATGCTCGACGCGTTGTCGGTCCGCTCTACGCGTCTCGCCGGAGCACATGGATGATTGCCGCCGATCGTCCCAATCGGCGCTCTGCCAGGCTGTTCGTCGTCGAGGCGGACGGCACGATGCGTGACCTGCCGCGAGCTGGACTCGCGACGCTGTTCAACCCCGGCGATCTGGTCGTCGCCAATGACGCCGCGACCTTGCCTGCCAGCTTGCACGGCACGCATGTCCCAAGCGGTGAGGCGATCGAGATCCGCCTGGCGGGCTGGCTATCACTTCCCGATCCAACCCGTTTCGTGGCGATTGCCTTCGGCTCGGGCGATCACCGCACGCGCACGGAAGACCGGCTGCCTCCACCTCCGCTGTCACCAGGCGATCGCCTCCGGCTCGGCTCGCTTGACGCCGTCGTAGAGCGCCTTCTCGACCATCCACGCCTTCTCGAGTTGCACTTCCCAGGCAATGGCGTAGCGGTGCTTGCAGGACTGGCGCAGCACGGCCGGCCGATCCAATACGCGCATCTTCCCGAGCCGTTGGCACTGTGGGATGTTTGGACGAAGATTGCCGCCGGGCCGGTCGCGTTCGAGGCGCCGTCGGCAGGCTTCGCGTTCAACTGGCGCACGCTCCAAGCCTGGCGTCGGCACGACGTTGGCTTTGCAACACTCACGCATGCTGCGGGCGTCTCTTCTACCGGCGATCCCGCGCTCGACTCGCGCCTTCCCTTCGACGAGCCACACCGCATCCCTGGGCGCACCGCGGCGCAGGTCGCGCGGGCGAAGCTGCGCGGCAGCCGCATCATTGCGATCGGCACGAGCGTAGTGCGCGCTCTGGAGGCAGCCGCCAATCCCGATGGCAATGTGCGTGCCGGAAATGGCATTGCGACAGGGCGCATCGGGCGGGGCACGCGGCTTCGCGTGGTCGATGCGATTCTCACAGGCGTCCACCAGCCCGGCGAAAGCCATTTCGAGCTCCTGCGCGCCTTTGCCGATGAAGCTCTGCTCGCCAAGGCCTCCGCAGCCTTCATGGCGTATCGATACCGCGCGCATGAATTCGGCGATTCCATGCTGCTCAATCGCCAACCGCTGCTTCTATCGCGCGAACGGAACCGTGCCGAGGTGCTCGAGACGAAGCCTCTACTCGAGGCGTGGCTATGATGTCGGCAGCTTCGATGGCATTCCGGCCGCACCGCGAACGTCAGCTTCGGAGAAGCGCCGGAAAGGTCGGCAACTGGCGCTCCTTGCTCATTCCACAGCCGGCAGAGTTGACTGCGAGTGACCCAGCAGCGATCATAATGATCGCCACCAAATCAGCGTTTGTTCTCCGTTAGCGCTATTTCAACGCGAACCTCTCAACCATGGACGCGATCCGGTCTTTGGCGCATTAAGGAGGCGGACGTCGTACACGACGGGGAAGCCCTTCTATCCTTTCCACATCGTCGAGCGGAGAAGAGCTTGCATATGCTCTGCCAAGTCGAGCTCACCGCGCGCCTCGATCTTCAAAAGATATCGGGCCTTGGACCGGCGATCACCTTCCCTGACCGCAGGATAGGCGCATACAGCCAGCAGCGCCCTTTCCTCAGCCCGGCTGGCTCCGTCGTGGTCGCGGTTACTGCCGCCCATTTCGTGGATCGCCTTGCCGAATGCCGCGTACGCTGCCTTGTGCGCATTGATCAGCGCCCGCAGATCGCGGGACGGTTCCCGGTCCTCCCGTCGCGGCTTTGTGGCGAAAGCCGATGCCGCAACCGTCGAGGCGACAACGGCGCTGGCGGCGTTGAGAAGCAAGGCGCGGCGATTCATCCTGGACATGGTGAACTCTCCTCTTCACTTCATGGCAGGCTGCCAGAACGATGTCGTAGGATCGGCCAGCTGCGCTTCCACAGTAGCATGACTGCCGGCGCGTTCATGTCAGGATGGATGGTAACGTCGGATGCGTTGCAGCCAGAGCATAGCTGGCGCGACTGCGCGAATCGGCATCTCGCGAGGCGTTTCCATCGATTATTTCCCCTCGGCCTCGCCACCAACGAACGGATCGCCATTCTGGCGTGGTCCGTGGTCATGGTGATTGCTCCGACTTCGCTTCGATCATGGGGCGCCGCTCACGCGGCGCCCTCGGCGGTAATGGCTTTCATCACCCGTTCGGCCGCCCAATCGTCCGGCCTCGTCCATTCATAGGGGTACGCCTTAAGCATCGACCTTCTTAAGCTCCGAGAGCCGCACAAGGCCGTTCTGGCTGCGGAAAGTCACTGTCGTATTCGTACTTTGCGCCTGGGCGATCGGGGTGACGTGATCGATGATTCAACATAAGCGGGTTTCCGCTGAATCGGCGGCGGAAATTGGTCGAAGGTTGGCCCGGGTCCTAGAATCCAAAAACTTGGAGGACGCGAATGCCTTCCGGCGCAGCACCGCCAAGACAATTCTCGTTCAACTCCGGCAGGCACAAGCTGAGCGGCCGACATACGGACGGTTCTCTGACTTTCACTCCTCCTCGCGGCCGCAGCTTGAATAGCGGCCGTTCGGCAAAAGGAACAAAGTGCGGTGTCGCTGGTTGAGATTTGTTGAGACCAGAGCGGGAGGTTTCCCCGCTGCTCTGTCTGACGTCTCGTCCAGCAAGGATTCGCCGTGGGCATTCTTGAGAGCCTGAAGAAAGCTACCGAGCAGGCGACTGGTATCGCGCGACCGAGAAAGCAAGAACTCGCCGAATTTGTGAAGGTGAAGAAGCCATTCGAATTTCGGTTCAAGGATGACGGCCTGGTGCCGAACCACCCCTTCTGGCCGTTTGTCGTCTATCGTGGCGCCGTAAGGTCGGTGGAACAATTTGATTCCGCAGCCGTGCTGGAAGAGCTTTTCGAGGCCAATGGGTGGAGTAGCTGCTGGCGGGACGGCATCTACCGCTACGTTCATAACCAATCCCGCAAAAATGAAGTGCTTGGAGTTGCGCGCGGAACCGGCAAGGTTCGGTTCGGGGGCAACAGGGGCCGTACATTGTCCTTGAAGGCCGGCAACGTGGCAGTTCTTCCGGCCGGCACCAGTCACCAATGTCTCTCCGAGTCTGGTGGTTTCCTGGTGGTCGGCGTTTATCCCGCATCCGGCGCTTATGACGAATGCACGACAGCCCAGGAACATGAGCGGGCATTACGAACGATTCCCAAGTTGGCCGTCCATGGAAGGATCCGGTCTATAAGAGCAAAGCGCCGCTGGTGTCAGTGTGGAAAAAATGAAGCTTGAAGATGAAGTCCGCCACGTTTCCGAAGACTTCGACGATGATGTACTGAGTGACGCTGTGCGGGCGCTGCATCGTCGGGTGAAGATCGTTCATGATTTCGATATCCCCTACATTGCTGGCTACAGCAAAGATGGCAGGACGATTTATATCGACCGTCATATGCCTCGCACTATGGATTGGAAATCGGCCAAGGTCCGGCTTGCCCCATTTCTGCTAACGCACGAGATCATTGAAAAGGCGCTCCTAGACGAACTCGGGCTTCACTATCTGCACGCGCATCAAATCGCCCTTCGAGCCGAACGCGATGCCGTGAAAGCGGCGGGTGTTGGCTGGTCCGCTTACCAGGCCGTCAACAAAAAGAACGAAAAACCGATCTCCGAAGAGAAGCTCAAGAAGATCCCCAAGGATCTTGACCTGACGCCCTACCGCGACATGAGTGATTTTTCAACGCTAGAGCGTCTGCTGAAGGCGCAACGATAGTCGGACAGGCCAATGGGTCCTCGCTTGCCACTTCTATGACCGCCGTTCGCTGCAGAGCCGACGATGGTCTTTGTTAGTTTCGTGCCCGGCCGAGAGTAGGGCTTCAGTCGCAGATGCTAAGGAGGCAGTAGGTTTCCCTGTTCCTTGGCCCCTTCGAGAAACGCCCCGCGGACCACTTCGCGTTTATCGATCAAGGCATGCATGGCAGAGCTGCAGTGGGCTGAGCCATTTGGGGCCACACTGCTTGGTCCTGTGCAACAGCTGCTCGGCGGCCCGCTCGATGTTGTTGGCACTGATAGGCAATGCTACGACGGGTGGTCCCTACGGAAACTGGCTTCGGGATTGGCGCTTAATTTGAGAAGCTGGAAGGTCGGATGTGCGCTCCCACTGGTCGTCGCGGAGGATCAGACGACTCCATAATTCCCATGGCTGCCTAAAAAGACAGCCTTGAATCTGATTTGCTCAGCCTTGGGAATCCCAAGAGTCCACACGACCTACTGTGCGTAGGGTTTTGATCTTCTAGTCGAACCCATGTTTCGATTGATGATTACTCGACGTGCCCCATTGACGCCAACTACCTCGCCCAGAGCAGCTCCGATGCCAGTTTCAAGAAGTGCAAAATGGCCCATAAATGCGCCGACCAGAGTGAATGCTCTCGTA
>NZ_JAMYLR010000084.1:0-7120 GCF_040318155.1 Mesorhizobium sp. M1307
CGCCACCCCCGGCCGGGGGGGGGGGGGGCGGTCCCGGCGGGCGTGGGGCGGTGCGGCCCCGCCGCTACCCCCCCCCCCCGCTTGCCCTTCCCCATCGGGGGGGTGGTTCTAAACGACGGCGATGCTCATGCGGCGTGCCGGTCGGCTGGACGAACTGGGAGGCCGCTATGCGGCCTTGATGCGGGTACGCGCCGGCGCGCTGCTCGGCGCACCGCAAGGGTTGCAAGGCAAACCGCTCGACCACTGGCTCGACTCTCGCGATAAGGAGCAAGCCGGCGGTTTCACGACGCGCTCGCAAGCGGCCGGCGAGGCGAAGAACCTGACGCAGATGCAACAGGCAGCAGAACGGCTGCATGACTGGACGGCAAGGAGGCTCGGTGAACGTCGATGATGTGAAGGCCCTGGCGACACGGATCAGGGAAGAAGTGGCCAAGGCGATCACCGGGCAGCACGATACGGTCGACCTGATGCTGACCGCCTTGTTTGCGGGCGGGCATATCCTGCTGGAAGGTCCCCCGGGCACGGCCAAGACAATGACGGCGCGCTGCTTCGCCCAGGCGCTGGGGATCGCCTACGGGCGCATCCAGTTCACGCCGGACCTGATGCCGGGCGATATCGTCGGGTCGAACATCTACAACTTCCAGACCGGGCAGTTCACGCTGACGCGCGGCCCGATCTTCTGCGATCTCCTGCTTGCCGACGAAATCAACCGCACGCCGCCCAAGACGCAGGCCGCACTGCTCGAGGCGATGCAGGAACATGCGGTCACCTTCGACGGCACCACGCATTCGCTCGGCCGCAATTTCATGGTCGTCGCGACCCAGAATCCGATCGAGCACCAGGGCGTCTATCCGCTGCCGGAGGCGCAGCTCGACCGCTTCCTGTTCAAGCACCGCGTCAGCTATCCCGGCCCCGAGGAAGAACGAGCCATCATCGTCCATCACGGCGGCGGCTCCGCCTCGCACGACATCGCGCAATATGGCATCGAGGCGCAGACGGATCGCGAAACGCTGCAGGAGGCCCTTGAAGTCGTCGGCTCCGTCACCCTTGTCGACGATGTCGTCGGCTACATAGCGGCGCTGGTTCGGGCTACGCGCGAAAATGCCGATCTGGAGGTCGGGGCCAGTCCGCGCGCCGGCGCCATGCTGGCGCGCGCGGCGCGTGCCCGGGCGGCGCTGGACGGACGCGCCTACGTGATCCCCGACGACGTCAAGGCGCTGGCGGTGCCGGCGCTGCGTCATCGCGTCATCCTTTCGCCTGCCGCCCAGATCGATGGCCGGCTGGTCGAGCAGATCGTCTCCGACCTGGTCGACCAGACGGAAGCACCACGTTGATCTATCCCAGCGGCCGAGCGGTATGGGCAGCTGCGGCCGGCGCGGTGCCGGCCTTCCTGGTCGCGCTGGCACTGCCGTCGTTCTGGTATCTGGGGTTGCTGTGGAGTTGCCTGCTGCTTGCCTTCCTGGCGGTGGATGCCGCGGCCGGACGCGGACGGGCATCGCTGAATGCCAGCATCGATGCGCCGCAGCAGGTCGGTGTCGGCGGCGAGTTCAGCGTGCACGTCGCCGCCCGTCACTCGGGGCCGCGCGCCGCGGAGGCTCGGGTCGGCCATGATGCGCGTCTGGCGCCGGTGAGCGGCAGCGGCGGCGCGTTGCAGCCGACCGCCGGAGGCGGGTCGCTCAATCTCCGCTTCCAGGCGCTGCGGCGCGGCGTCGCCAGCTTCGACCGTCTCTGGGTGCGCTGGCGCGGGCCATTTGGGCTGGTCTGGAACCAGGTCGTACTGCCGGTGGAAAGCAAGGTTGCGGTGCTGCCCGACGTCAGCAGCGCTCGCGGCGAGGCGATCGCGCTGCTGCAACATGCGGCGCTTGCCGAAGGCCATGCGCAGCGCCGCGCCGGCCAAGGCCGCGAGTTCGACGCGCTCAAGGATTACCAGCCGGGCATGGGCCGGCGCATGATCGACTGGAAGCGCAGCGCCCGCCACGGCAAGCTTTTGGCGCGCGAGTTCCGCATCGAGGAGAACAACAATATCGTGCTGGCCATCGATAGCGGACGCCTGATGTGCGAACCGGTCGACGGTGTGCCGAAGGTGGACCGGGCCGTGACGGCCGCCTTGCTGTCGGCATTCATCGCGCTGAAGGGCGGTGACATGGTCAGCTTGTTCGGCTTCGATGCAAGGCCGCGCGTTTCGAGCGGCGCGGTGCGCGGCCCCGCCAGCTTTGCGATGATCCAGAAACGGGCCGCCGAGATCGACTACTCCAGCGAGGAGACCAATTTCACGCTGGCATTGACGACGCTGGCGGCGCGGCTCGACCGCCGCTCGCTGGTCATCATCTTCACCGATTTCGTCGATCCGATCAGCGCGGAATTGATGCTGCGCACCGTGGGCCGGCTCACCGAACGGCATCTCGTGCTGTTCATGATGATGAAGGACACCGAACTGGAGGGCCTGGCCGACCTGCCGCCACGCTCCGGCGAGGATGTTGCCCGCGCGGTCGTCGCCGGAGGGCTTTTGCGCGAAAGGCAGGTCGTCATCGGCCGGCTGCGCCTGCTTGGGGCGCATGTGATCGAAGCCGACCACAGCCGGCTCGGTCCGGCGCTGGTCGAGCGCTATCTGCAGTTCAAGCAGGAGGATTTGCTGTGACGGCGCCGGTACGCAGCAATGCGGTGCGCGGCGACGCGGTACGCCAGTCGCTGGCCAGCTTCCGCCGCGAGCGCGAGGCCGACTGGAAGGCATTCGAGGCGTTGCTGGCGCGTGTCGAGAAGCGTGCGCCGCGGACGCTTTCCGAAGAGGAGCTGCTGTCGCTGCCGCTGCTCTATCGATCGGCGCTGTCTTCCCTGTCGGTGGCGCGCGCGACATCGCTCGATAATGCGCTGGTCGGCTATCTCGAAGCGCTGTCGCTGCGCGGTTATTTCTATCTCTACGGCGCGCGCCGCGGGCTGCGGCAGCGCCTCGCCGATTTCTTCCTGCATGACTGGCCCGAAGCCATTCGCGACCTGTGGCGCGAGACATTGGCGTCGGTCGCGCTGATGGTGATCGGCATTGGTGCAGGCGCCTGGCTGGTGGCATCCGACAAGAGCTGGTTCGACGCGATCATCCCGCCCGGCCTGGCAGGAGGCCGCGGCCCCGACACCTCGGCCGAACTGCTGCGAGGCATGCTTTATGATGGCGACAATGGCTTTCTCTCAGGCTTTGCCGCCTATCTGTTCACGCACAACGTCCAGGTCGCAATCCTGGCCTTCGCCCTTGGCTTCGCCTTCGCAGTGCCGACGGTGCTGCTGATGCTGTTCAACGGCTGCATGATCGGGGCGTTGTTCCAAGTCTACTGGTCCAAGGGGCTTGGCATGGAGCTCGGCGGCTGGCTGGCCATCCACGGCACCACCGAATTGTTCGCAATCTCTTTGGCCGGCGCGGCGGGCATGCGCATCGGCACCAGCATCGCCTTTCCCGGCGAATTGACACGCATGGCGGCAGCGGCTCGCGCCGGACGCATCGCCGCGAACGCCATGGTCGGGGTCTCAGTCATGCTGCTGTTTGCCGGGCTGCTCGAGGGCATTGGCAGGCAGACCATCACCAGCGACATCACGCGCTACGGCATTGGCGGTGGCATGCTGGTGCTGTGGATCGGTTATTTCTACCTGTTCCGGGCGGTGCGGCATGGCGATCGTTAAACGCGCCGCCTTCGCGGCTATACGGCCGCTGATCACGCCCGAAGGCGTCGATCTCCGGATAAAGTTGGCCGACGCCGGCACGCGGGCCTCCGCCTTCCTGCTCGACATCGTGTTCATCGCCGTGGCTGCAATCGTGATCACGATCGTCGCGCTGTTCGGGGTGGGAGGCCTTGGCAGCGAGGGATTTCAGCCGCTCTTCGTCGTCTGGATCATCCTGATCTTCTTTCTGCGCAACGCCTACTTCATCGTTTTCGAAGCGGGCCGGCGCGCGGCTACGCCCGGCAAGCGGATCGTCGGCATCCGGGTCGCGTCGCGCAGCGGAGACGGCCTGTCGATCGACCAGGTCATCGCCCGCAACCTGATGCGCGAGATCGAGGTGTTCCTGCCGCTGTCGATCATCGTTGGACGCAGCGGGACCGACCTCGCCGACACGCTGACGACGGTGTTCGGACTGGTGTGGACGCTGCTGTTTGCCTTGTTCCCGCTGTTCAATCGAGACCGCATGCGGATCGGCGACCTGTTGGCGGGGACCTGGGTGGTCGAGGCGCCGAAGCGCGCCTTGCTTGAAGACCTGTCGGCACGGCAGGATCCGGCGGCCGGCGCCTTCCGGTTCAGCCACGCCCAACTCGATGCCTACGGGATTGCCGAACTCCACAAGCTGGAGGAGGTGCTGCGCCGCGACGACTATTTCGCCCTGCGGACGGTGGCCGAAACGATCGGACGCAAGATCGGCGCGGCACCCCAAGCCCATGACGCACGCGCGTTCCTGACGGCGTATTACGGGGAATTGCGGGCGCATCTCGAGCGCAAGCTGCTGCTGGGCAACCGCAGGGCCGACAAGCACGCACGGTAACAACGCTCCGCGAGGCTGTCATGAACACATCTCTATCCGAGCTTGAACTTCAAGAGATGGAAGCCCGAGTTGCCGCGGCCCAGACCGGCCCGTGGAAATCGTGGGTCGAGGGCCGGGATTTTTCTGGAGGATCGAATTTCATCCAAACCGGCCAAGGACCGGATAGAGGTGAAGACATCGAAATGACTGGCGCGACGATTGCCGACCAGGATTTCATTGCCGCCGCTCGCCAGGACATCCCTCGCCTGATCGCCGAAGTCCGCAGGCTACGTGGAATTGCTAATCGCACGAATTGAATTCGTGGTCGTTTTTCGACAATCCTGCCGACTCTTCTGCCCTACCCCACCCACTTCTCATAATCGGACACCAGCAGGTGCAGCGGTGCTGTGTCCTCGTCGATGTCCGCGAAGCGGCCGATTGGCTCGCGGAAGACGTTGTCGGTGAGATCGTCGTTGACGGTCGAAACCTCGCCGATCAGCACGTCCTTGCCCTCGGCCCAGAAGGCGTGCCAGACGCCCGGCAGCAAAGTGACGCTCTGGCCTGGGTCGAGCTTCAGCAGCCCGCCCGCGGGCAGCCTGTGGATGGTTCCGTCGACAGGCACCGATACTTCGGCCTTCGGATCGATGCCGCCATCGCGATCATGCATGAACAGCTCCAGCACCAGCTTGCCGCCGCCACGGTTGATGATGTCCTCGGCCTTGATGTTGTGGCGGTGCATCGGCGACAGCTGATCCTTGCGCGAGATCATGATCTTTTCGGCATAGAGCATGCCCATGCCCTTCTTCATGTCCTCGTAGCGGCCGTTGCGAACGGTGAACAGGAACAGGCCGAGCTCGTCGAATTTCTCCTGGCCGTAGTCGGTGATGTCCCAGCCAAGCCGCGACGAGAAGATTGCCGACGAATCCTGCCGGCGCGCCTTCATCTCTTCCGGCGACCAGTAGGCGAAGGGCGGCATGATGTAGCCGAACGAGCGGATGAAGGCGTCGGCGTCGCGGATGATGTCGTTGATGGCGGAGCGTTTCATGATCGTGGTTCCTTCCCGTCGCTTTGCGAGCGCTAGAACGGTTCATCGTTTCACGGAAACGCCGAACCGCTCTATCTTTTTTTTGGACGCAATTCCGGACGGAAAACCGTTTCACACTTTTCCTGGGAATTGCTCAAACTGCAATAGCCGAACGTCCATCCGGTGTCGATGCAAACTGCTGTCGCTGGCCCCATGACATGGGGTCCGATCAGGGCCATAAGGTCAACCAATTTCCGATGGTGAGACCATGCGCAGCATAGACGACCTCGATACGCCGGCGATCCTGATCGATGCCGGCCGCGCCGAAGCCAATATCGCGCGGGCGCAGGCCCATGCCGACCGGCACGGGCTGAAGCTCAGGCCGCACATCAAGACCCACAAACTGCCCTACTGGGCAAAGAAGCAGATCGCGGCCGGCGCCGTCGGCATCACCTGCCAGAAGATCGGCGAGGCCGAGGTCATGGCCGACGCCGGACTGACCGACATCTTTCTGCCCTACAATATCCTCGGGCGGGCCAAGCTGGAGCGCCTCAAGGCGCTGCACGGCCGCGTAACCCTGTCGGTGACAACGGACAGCATGGACACGCTGATGGGACTTGCCGCCACCTTTACCGATCCCGGCCACCGCCTGCCGGTGCTGGTCGAATGCGACACCGGCATGGGCCGCTGCGGTGTGCAGTCGGCCGGCGAGGCAGCCGCGCTGGCGAGCGAGATCGACAAGTTCCGGGGGCTCGTCTTCGGCGGCTTGATGACCTACCCGGGGGCTGGCCGCGCCGCCGAGACCGAGGCGTGGCTCGCCGATGCGCAGCAAGCACTTGCCGCAGCCGGCCTTGCTTGCGAGCGCATTTCCAGCGGCGGCACACCCGATATGTGGCGTTCCGGCGAGCATAGCGTCGTTACCGAATACCGGCCCGGCACCTACATCTATCTCGACCGCTATCAGGTCGCCAAAGGCGTCGGCAGCCTCGACGATTGCGCACTGACGGTGCTGTCGACGGTGGTCAGCCACCCAACGCCGACACGCGCCATCCTCGACGCCGGCAGCAAGGCCCTGTCCAGCGACACGCTGGGGCTCGCCGATTTCGGCGAGCTGCTGGGCATTTCAGGCGCAAGGGTGACCAGCCTCAGCGAAGAGCACGGCAATGTCACTCTGTCAGGCGGCGCCGAGCTTCGCATCGGCGAGCGCGTACGCGTCGTGCCCGACCATTGCTGCGTCGTCACCAACCTGTTCGACGAGGTGCATCTGATCGAAGGCGAGACGGTGATCGAGACGCTCCCGGTCAAGGCGCGCGGGCGGATGGGATGAGTCCAGCTGGAGCGCGTGCGCTTCAGGTACAAAATCCTTCAAACGCTGGAGGGACAGCGCCCCCCTCTGGCCTGCCGGCCATCTCCCCCTCAAGGGGGGAGATCGGTAGCTTCGCCGGTAGCGCCTCTCTTTCAACTTTCGCGATTGGCGAAACGATACGTGACATTCAATCTCCCCCCTTGAGGCACTAGGGCGTATACACATCTTGCTGCGACGGATTGACTCGGTTGTGACGTGTCGGATTCCGCCGGCGTGTGCTGTATGATTCTTC
>NZ_JAMYLR010000085.1:0-7006 GCF_040318155.1 Mesorhizobium sp. M1307
TGCCGTCGGCCATCGGCTCGTACATCACCGCTTCCGGCTTGGCGACATCGACCGCGTCATCCTTGAGGTAGCCGGGATTGACGTAATGGATGCCCATGGCGCCGCCGGTGATGCCGCTGGCGCAGGGGATCGGCGCATAGCCCTCGGCGGTCGCCGCCGCCACATTCTCGAAGCGGCTGTTGGCGGCGCGTACCTTGTCGGCCAGCGGATTGGGACCGGACGCGGGCGCTGCCTGATGCGCCTGCGCCAACGCAGTGCAGGCCGACAGCAGCGCCGCGGCAGCGAGAACTCTATTGCGAAAGTTGATTGTCATAGTCATTCCATTCTTCTTGAAAAGCACAGCCCGGCCGGCCGCCGGAGGTAAGGAGGTCCGGCAGGTGGGCGCTGTGGCTGTTGTTGCTGGGAGATCCCTGTCCCGATGCGACGAATGCCGATCATCCCTTCGGCAGATACGGGATGGTTCCGGCCAGATCGGAATTGTCGATCAGCTGGAAACGGCTGTCGCTGCCGCCCTGACGGGCCGAAACGAAGGGTGCGTAGGCAGGATCGTCGGTGAAGGCGCGCGCCGCTGCCTCGGTCGGGAACGCCATCAAGGCGATCAGCGTCGTGTCGAGCGGCTTGCCTTCGAGCGTCTTCACATTGCCGCTGCGCGACAGATATCTGCCGCCGTGCTTGTGAACGAGGTCGTGGACCGACGCGGCATAGGCCGGCATCCACTTCGGGTCCCTCACCTTGATGTCTGCGATAACGTAAGCGGTCATGGGTCATGTCTCCTGGTCGTGCACAGGGGTATCCCGTGCAGCGGCAGAGGGGTCGCATGGCAAGGGTCGCGCCAGCCAGTCCCCGATCTGTACTGGTGTGGCGAATCCGAAATTCGCATTCACTTTGGAGCTACGCAGCGAGCGAATTTCGGATTCAAAAGCCACACCAGCAAGTGCTTGGATTTCCAGTGTGGTTTTGGATTTGAAGTTCCTAACGCTGATGCCACCCAGAAAGCAGGAACTTCGATTCCACCGCACTGGGCCGGTACAGTTTCTGTACTCGCCGTGCCGCCGGAGAAGGCCTATGATCCCGGCTGAGTTTGAGGGGAAGGCAACATCATGACCCAATCCGGATACAAACAGTTCTGCCCGTTATCGATGGCTGCCGAGGTGCTGTGCACCCGCTGGACCATGGTTCTGCTTCGCGAATTGGTGGCGGGCTCGACCCGTTTCAACGATCTGCGCCGCGGCGTCCCCAAAATGTCGCCGACCCTTCTGTCGCAAAGGCTCAAGGAGCTCGAACTGGCCGGGATCGTCGAGCGCAAGGAGGTGCGCGGCGAGAAAGGCATCTTCGAATACCGGATGACCGAGGCAGGCAGGGATTTGCGGTCCGTCGTCGAGGCGATGGGCTTTTGGGGGCAGAAATGGGTCGAGTCGCGGCTGTCGCTGAAGAACCTCGATCCGTCGCTGCTGATGTGGGACATGCGGCGCAATCTCAACGCGTCGCCGCTGCCCGACGGGCGCACGGTGATACAATTTCTGTATCAGGAGCTCCCCGCCTCCAAACGGTCATGGTGGCTGATCGTCGAGAAGCACGGCGAGGTCGACCTCTGCTGGTACGACCCGGGCTTCGATGTCGATCTCTACGTCTCGACCGACCTGCACACCATGACCGAAATCTGGATGGGGCTGATCACCGTCGAGAAGGCAGGGCCGAAAGTCATCTTGACGGGAGACCAGGATATCGCCCGTAAAATGCAGACCTGGCTGGGCCTGAGCCCGTTCGCGGTCGAACCCAAACGAGCGGCCTAGCTGCCTCTTGGCGAAACGATCCGAAGCGGTTATGTGTCGGGCGCGATGGTCCCGTAGCTCAGTAGGATAGAGCGGCAGATTCCTAATCTGTAGGTCACAGGTTCGATTCCTGTCGGGATCACCATGTTTTTCAAGTACTTAGCGAACCGCCGCCGTACTTTTTTTGCAGGATTTTTGCGAAATAAGTACGGCGAATTTCGCAGACCTTCAGACTTTGGGCACACATATTCCAAGGGCGAAGCGGCCCAAAACCGCTGCGAAGCGCGGCGCTACGATGCCTAAATCGAGGTAGGTAATCGTTGTTCCCAATCAACTTGCCCGTTTTTCAGCGTCGACGTCTCCGCATCATAGGGGGAATGGACGCGCCCGGTCTGGCGGCTAGAGGAACGGAACGCTATCATTTTATTATATTAGTAATGACGCATGAAATGGCCTACTATTCGCTCTACCCGGCAGCGCCACTGGCAGCCGGTAGGCCCGGCGGCCCGCAGGTAACCCCGATCGGCCGTCGGCCCGTCTCCATGAAAGTTACGCGCGGTGGCGACCAACGTGAGACGAGATCGAACCAACAACCCCGCAACCGGCATCAAGGGCAAGCGCCACGGGCCGCCGGCCAACGACGAAGCAGGATATTTCGAGTTCTGCCCCGTATGTGGCCAGACGTTCGACAAGCGAAACCTTGGCGAGGTGCTGCATCACTGTCTCCCCGACCATGAGCCGTTGAACTCGATGAATAGGTGACTAGCGTTCGAACAGATGGTTTCGCTCATCCAAGATCGTGATCGGTCCCAACCAGACGATCTCAAAAGTGATTGCGGATGTGGTCGTTAAAGTAGCGGGCTTGGCGAAGGCCGCTTTGAACCCGGCAAAGGTCTCCGGTGGTACCCGGAACCATTGCACATTGGGCGGAATTGGCTGAAAGTGATCGAACCACAGGGCGGGGTGTCGGACGGCCACGCATCCAGGTGGCCGAGGCGCGGGTCGATCGGCGGGACAGGGGGAGAAATGCACCCTTGGACGAAGGCTGAGCTTGCGGAGATCACCGGAGGCATATGGGAAGGCGACCTGCCGGAAGGCTGGACGACCGACTGCATAGCCTTCTGCGACGCACTGATCGGCCCCGGCGCGCTCGTCATCCCGCGCGTTGGCACCTACCGTTACGGCGTACACCCCAGGAAGATCAGGCGCTTCAGGCGACAGGGGCTCGCGCTCCTCGCGGACCGAGAGTACCGGCCCAACTTCGAAGACTTGCCGTTGCTCCGGGTGGCTTCGGTCCGCGTCGCCATGAAGTATCTCGCCGAGCGAGCGCGGTCTGCTTACGGCGGACGCCTGATCGCGGTTGGCGGCAGCGTCGGCAAGACGAGCACCACGGCGATGATCAACGTCATTCTCACCGCAGCTGGCTATCCACCGTTTCCGGGCGAAAACTTCAATACCGTCTCCGGCGTGCTCGGCCTGATCGCCAACCTTTCCCCTGATGGCATCCACGCTGTCGAGGTGTCGATTGGCTTTTTTCGGCGGCTCCTTGAGGTATCTGCGCTCAAGCCGCATGTCGCTCTTATCATGACGATCGGCGACGCCCATCTCGAAGAGTACGGCTCGCGTGAGGCCATCGCCAAGTTGAAAGCCCGCCTGTACGATGTCGCTGAGGGCGGCACATCGATCGTCCCTCGGGATTCCGAGCATTTCGAATATCTCCGAGCCCGCGCGCTGTCGTTCGGGGCGAAGGTCGTGTCCTTCGGTGAACATGCTAAGGCCGACTACCGGCTCGTGGACTATTCGCACGAAGATCAACTGGTGCGTGCGGTCCTGAAGGGCCGGGATTTCGCCTACAAGCTAGGTAATCCAGGGCGGCACATGGCAGTCAACAGCCTCAGCGCGCTGGCGGCTGTCGATTCGCTCGGCCTTGATCTGGGAGCTGCGACCAACGCGCTCGGGGAGGTGCAGGCCATCCACGGACGTGGCGAAGTCATACGCATCGCCCTCGCGTCCGGCGAGGTCCATGTCGTCGATGAGGCCTACAACGCGAATCCGACATCGGTGGCCGCCGTGCTGGCGGCACTCGCTGAGGGGAAGCGCGCAAGTGGGGGCCGAAAGCTTGCCCTTCTTGGCGACATGCGGGAACTCGGGCCACGATCGGCCGAATTTCACGCCGGTCTGGCGGAACCCGTTCTCGCGGCCGATCTGGATATGGTGATGACGGTTGGGACGCAGATGACATATCTCCGTCGTGCCCTGCCGGAGTACCTCCTCGGCCCACACTTCGCGACAGCAGACGATGTGTTGCCCGAGCTCGCCACTATCCTGCGCGCGAAGGACCTCCTTCTTGTGAAAGCTTCGAACGCCATGGGCCTGGATGAAGTGTAAGCGCTGTTGTGGGACCACCTTTCGGGAGTGGTCGCGATCTGTGAGGTTGCCGATCCTGTATTGGGATCGGAGATCGGCTTGTGTCTGGACTTGACCTTACGCTTGACCCGGATCGGCAGCCTCGGCGTTTCGAGGTGATCAACGGTGCCGGCGGTCGGCGTCATTGGTCGGTGGATGACAAGGCGCGGATCATCGCGGAGACGCTGGAGCCGAACGCAGTCGTTTCCGAGGTCGCCCGCCGGTATGGCCTCAGGCCGCAGCAGGTCTTCGCCTGGCGCCGCGAAGCGCGCAAACAGGCCGCTTCGGTGCAGCAAGATTCTCCTGCCTTCGTGCCGGCGGTTGTGGCGGCAGCGGAGCCTGTAACCAGGCATCCACCGAAGCAGCGGAAACGGCAAGCCACTCGAGACGCCGGCATGATCGAGCTTGAGATCGACGGCATCGCGATGCGCGTCGGCCGGGGCGCCGATACCAAGACGGGGCCGCAGTGATCCGCGCGCTGAAGGCGACGTCGTGATCGGGCCGACGGGTGCGGTCAAGGTCATGGTGGCGACGAAGCCGGTCGACTTCCGCAAGGGCGCGGAGGGATTGGCGGCGCTGGTGCGAGAGACGATGGGGGCCGATCCGTTCAGCGGGGCCGTCTACGTCTTCCGGGCGAAGCGGACTGACCGGATCAAGCTGATCTTCTGGGACGGCACCGGCGTCTGCCTCTATGCCAAGCGTTTGGAGGATGGGGAGTTCCGCTGGCCGAAAGTGCATGACGGCATGATGCGGCTGACGGCCGCGCAGCTCTCGGCGCTACTCGAAGGTCTCGACTGGCGGCGCGTCCATGAGGCGCGCCGGACCCGCGTTCCAGCCCAGGCCGGCTGACCCGCGACGAAGTGAATCAGTCTGGATTCCGCTGTCGCGGGCTGTCGGCGAATATGGTCTGATCCGGTCATGGCGATGACTGCTGACCAGCTTCCCGACGATCCGGACGCGCTGAAGGCGATGATCCTGGCGCGCGACGTCGAGAACGCCCGGCTGATCCAAATCATCAAGGAATTGCAGCGCCACCGCTTCGGCCGGCGTGCCGAGACGCTGCCCGAAGACCAGCTTCTGCTGGGGCTTGAGGAAGCCGAACAGATCGAGGCCGCGGGTGACGAAGAGCAGGCACAGACCACTCTTGGAGAACGTCAGGCGCGTGTCGCAAAGCGCCGAGCGAACCGGGGCGCGCTGCCACCCCATCTGCCGCGCGTCGAGATGGTCATCGACATCGAGGATCAAGCCTGCCCGTGCTACCGCAATGGTCTGCATCGCATCGGCGAGGACGTGAGCGAGCGGCTCGACATCGTGCCGTCGCAGCTGCGTGTGATCGTCGTGCGCCGGCCCAAATATGCCTGCCGCGCCTGCGAGGACGTTGTCGTTCAGGCTCCGGCGCCCGCCCGGCTGATCGAAGGTGGTCTTCCGACCGAAGCGACGGTCGCCCAGGTGCTGGTCTCCAAATATGCCGATCACTTGCCGCTCTATCGTCAGGCGCAGATCTACGCCCGGCAGGGCATCAATCTCGATCGCTCCACGCTCGCCGACTGGGTCGGCCGCGCCGCCTGGCACCTGCGTCCGGTGCATGAGCGGCTACTTGGCAAATTGAAGACTTCACCAAAACTCTTTGCCGACGAGACGACCGCGCCGGTGCTCGATCCCGGCCGCGGCAAGACCAAGACCGGGCAGCTCTGGGCCTATGCCCGCGATGACCGACCATGGGAGGGGAGCGACCCGCCGGGCGTCGCCTATGTCTATGCACCCGATCGGAAGGCCGAGCGTCCGATCGCTCATCTCGCAGGCTTCACTGGAATCCTGCAGGTCGACGGCTATGGCGGCTATCGTGTGCTGGCCGACAAGAGCGGCGTGACGCTCGCCTTCTGCTGGGCGCACGTTCGCCGGCGGTTCTATGAATTGGCCGTGTCCGGACCGGCGCCGATCGCCGGCGAGGCGCTGAGACGGATCGCCGAGCTCTACAGAATAGAGGATGATATCCGCGGCCGATCGGCCGATGAACGCCGTGCGGTACGTCGGGAAAATAGCCGTGCCATTGTCGCCGACCTTGAACTCTGGCTACGCGAGAAGCTCGGCCTGATCAGCCAGAAGACAAAGCTCGCCGAGGCGATCCGCTACACGCTCTCGCGCTGGCAAGGCCTGACACGCTTCCTTGACGACGGCCGCATCGAGATCGACAGCAACACCGTCGAACGCTCAATCCGCCCGATCGCGCTCAACCGCAAGAACGCGCTCTTCGCTGGCTCGGACGGCGGCGCCGAACACTGGGCAGTCATTGCGTCGCTGATCGAGACCTGCAAACTCAATGGCGTCGAGCCACTCGGCTACCTCGCCGACGTACTCACCAGGATCGTCAACAGCCATCCGAACAGCCGGATCGACGACCTGCTGCCTTGGACCTACATCCGGGCGCCCGAGCTAAAGGCCGTGGCCTGAGAACACCGCTTACGATGAAGTCGTAACGCGCTTGCGCCGGCAATTTGGACGCTAGTCCGCCGCGATATAGCATCGATTTTGAGATCGAGAGTGCCCGAAACGTTGAGATTCGTCGAATTTCGCTGTTTTTTTGGACCAAAGCAGAAACATTGACCGGAGATCAGTTCCGCCTATGACTGGTTCCACTACCAAACAGTCTCAGGCACTTGGCGGAAAATTGTGCTTCGCCGCCTGATTCGATCTCTGCTGCCTCCGGGTGACCAGGGTAGCGCCGGCTGGATGCCGCCAACCAAGTTGTGTGCGTCAAGTTCTGCAAAATGGCGTGGCATTGCGGTGACGTCGGCGTGTCCGCCGCGCAGCCCCCGTGTTTAGCGGAG
>NZ_JAMYLR010000086.1:0-6329 GCF_040318155.1 Mesorhizobium sp. M1307
AATCACCTCCTACAGGAAGTGAATCATGAACCACGCTTCACTGGAATCCCTCGCGATTCAAACTGAACGTCCGACGCTCTAGCTTCACGAGTTCCATGCCGTTCTCCAGTGCTGATCAGATCGAGATGCCGCCATCGATCGCCACCGTCTGACCAGTGATCAGCGCGCCGGCGAAACCGAGGAAGACGATAAGCTCCGCGACATCCGCCGTGGTGCAGACTTTCTTCAGAGGTGTGCTGGCGAGGGTGCTCTGGCGACGCTCCTCCGACCATTCAATCGCCCACGAACTTTCGACGACGCCGGGCGCCACCGCGTTGACCCGCACATCGGGCGCGAGCGCACGCGCCAGGTTCTTCGTCAGGTTGATGACCGCGGCCTTGGAGCCGCTATAGGCGATGGTGCTGGCCACGGCGCCGAAGCCGGCGATGGAAGCGGTGTTCACGATCGAACCTTTGGCCACCTTGAGAGCAGGCGCCGCGGCCTTCGAGCACCTGAAAACGCTCATCAGGTTGACGTTCAGCAGATTTGCCCAAAGCTCCTCCGTTATGCTGTCCAGGTCGTTGATCGGCACCGGGACCTTCACGCCCGGTATTCCCGCGTTGTTGACAAGCAGATCGAGACGGCCGAGCTTCGCCACCGCCTCGAGCACCATTGCCTTGGCCTGCCCGGCGTCGCCGACATCGCCTGGAGCACCGATGACGTCGAGCCCCTCTCTTTGGAGCCCAGCGAGAGCAGCCTCGCCCCTCTGGTCGGCCGGTAGATAGTTGATTGCGACCTTGGCGCCTGCCTTGGCCATCATGCGCGCGGTTTCGAGGCCGATGCCCGACGCGCCCCCGGTGACAAGCGCCGCCTTTCCCGTGAGATTGAACGAGATCATGAGTTACCCTTCGATGCTGCGTTTGGATGGAATTCGCTAGGCGACTGAGCTTCTGACGATTTCAATAGGCTTACGATTCTCGCGCCGCAGGAACTTCTGTGTCTGTTCTTTGCGGGGATTGTCGATCACCTCTTCGGCCGTGCCGATTTCGCAGACTTCGCCCTGGCAGAGAAAGGCCACGCGGTCCGCCGATTCCCGAGCGAAATTGATGTCGTGCGTGACAACCACCATCGTCATGCCTTCGCTCTTCAGGAGGCGCATGGTCTCAAGCACTTCGCCGACAAGTTCGGGATCCAGGGCGGAGGTGACCTCGTCGAAGAGCATGTAGCTCGGCTCCATTGCAAGCGCTCGGGCGATGGCGAGACGCTGCTGCTGGCCGCCTGAGAGCTGAGACGGCAAGCTGTCGCCCTTGTCGCCCAGCCCCACATGCTCGAGGTGCTTCTGCGCAAGTGCGCGCGCCACAGCGCGGCTTCGCTTTGAGACCACCCGGGGTGCCAGCGCGACATTTTCCAGCGCCGTGAGGTGCGGGAAGGCGTTGTACTGCTGGAAGACGATGCCCAGCTTGCTGCGCAGCTTGTTGATATCCGTCTTCGGATCGTGGACGCTGATGCCGTCTACGAGGATCTCGCCACCCTGGATCGGTTCGAGCCCGTTGATGCATTGCAGGAGCGTAGATTTTCCCGACCCGCTTGCGCCAATGAGGCAGACGAGTTCGCCCTTTTCGACCGTGAGATCGATGCCCTTGAGCACGATCACCGATCCGAAGGCCTTCTGGACGTTGCTGATGCGGATCATACGCGGACCTTTCTTTCGAGGTGCCGGCTGTACCGGGAAACAGGATAGCAGATAAGGAAATAGAAAGCCCCGCACCCATCAGCAGCAGCCAGGTCTCATGTGTCCTGGTGATGAGTATCTGGGTGGAACGCATATATTCGATGTAGCCGACCACGCCTGCGAGAGCGCTGTCCTTGATCAGGCTGAGGACGAGCCCGATCCACGGAGCCAGACCCGTCCTGAATGCCAGGGGCATGGATATGTACAAGAGCTCCTGGTAGCCGTTCATGCCGAGCGAGCGAGCGCTCTTGCGGTATTGAACCGGGACTGAGAGCAGGCTCGCCCGGACCACCTCGGCAGTTACTGCCGACATCCAGGCACCAAGTGCGACGGTACCGAACCAAAAGGGTGAAGTGCCGAAGCCCAGGATCGATAGAAGGCTGTTGGCGAGTATCAGCTGGATGATCATCGGCACGCTGCGCAGGATGTCGATGAAGGGGGCCGTGGCGATCCTCACGGTCATTGACACGGTGCGCAACCAGCCAAGGACGATCCCGGCAAGGGTGCCGACAAGGGTTGCTGCGGCGGCCAGCCTGACGGTGTTGAGCAGCCCCTGAGCCAGGAAATAAGCATCCGACCAGGCGAGGCCTTGGTTTGCGAACTGAAACTGCACGCCTAGCTCCTGTATATGAGGCGGAAGGCCAGGTGGGACGAGAACTGCAGCCCTTTGGCGATGAGGTAATAGATCAGCGCCGTGACCAGAAAGAACTCGAATGTCCGGAAGGATGCGGACTGCGCGTACTGCGTGGCGCCCGAGAGCTCCTGCAGTCCGACCAGCATGCCAAGCGAGGTGTTCAGCATTCCCCAGATGCCTTGAGTGACATAGGCGAGGAAGATCACCTTGAACATCTGTGGAAAGATCACATGGATGAAGCTCTGCGGGCTGGTCATGCCGAGTGAGCGCGAAGCCGACAGCTGCTGTCGCGGGATGGCGTTGAGGCCACCCCTGAAGATTTCAGTCATGTATCCGGCGTTGTTGAAGGAAACGGAGATGAGGACGGCTGCGTAGCTCGGGATGTTGATGTGGAAGGCGCCCAGCCCGAAATAAAACAGATAGAGCTGAAAGACAGCAGGCGTGTTGCGCGACAGCTCCACCCACCAGGTCGAAAACCGGTAGGCCCATCCCTCGCCCTGCTGGCGCGCGACAGCCATGGGCATCGCAATGAGCGTGCCGATAATGAAGGCGAGAATGGTGATCTGGATCGTCACCCAAGCTCCGGCCAGCAGCAGGGGCAGTGAATCCCAGACTATGGACCAGTAGAACTGATAGCCGTTCATGCCAATCATCCCATGTTCATGCCGGCAGGGTTTTCCTGCCGGCATGAGCTCAATGGTTAGAAGTTTATGCCTTCAGCTGTCAGCGGCGGCAGCGGACCGTTCCCGTAGTACTTGTGATAGACCTCGGCCCAACGCCCATTCGAAACCTGAGTGAACACGAAAACGCGCGCCCAGTTGAGGAATTGCTGGTCGTCACGTTTGACCGCAATCGATCCGAAGTCGGCGAGGGGGGCAAGTCCGGCCATCACGAACTCCGGGAACTGACCACTTGCGATAGCGAGTTGAAGACGGCGACATTGATCACGATGGCGTCGATCTTGCCCTGCTGCAGAGCCAGGAAGGTTTCCGCATCGCTCGCAAAGCCGGTGTAGGTCGCACCCGTGCCCTGCCAGCCCTTGCCCAGCTCATCCTTGAAGAGTTGCTCAGGCGTGGTGCCAACGACACCGCCAAGCTTCTTGGATGCCAGGTCGGAGTATTTGGCGATGCCGGTGTCCTTGCGGGTCACGACTGCCATGACGTTGTTGGTGTATGGCTGGGTGAACGCCACGGTCAAGGCACGTGCCGGGGTCGGCGTAGTCGAGGCGATAAGGACGTCGATGCGGTTCGAAACCAGCGCCGGGATACGATCCGGCGAAGGCGTCTCGATGATTTCCGGCTCTGCGCCAAGCGCCTTTGCCATGTCCTTGCAGTACGTCACGTCATAGCCGTCGGGCTCGTTGTTCGAGTCGCGGAAGCCGGCAGGCGGACTGTCCAGCATGATGCCACAACGCAGCTTTTTGTTCTTGATGATCGTGTCGAGCGCGGAGTCGGCATGCGCCTGACCAGCCAGCGTGAATGTGGCGACCGCCGTAGCCAGCAGAGCCCTTATAACCATTTTCATTTCATTCCCCTTTTCTTGATGCAGACCAAGTAGTTTGTTGGCTGAGCAATTGAGGCCGCTCAACTCGCCTTTCTCGCCAGTCCGGGCGTCACGCCGAGAGCTTCGATAGGTCCCACTTCCTTCTCGATCAGCGGCACGACTTCGTTCTTGAATCGAACGATCGAGCGATGCGCCAACTCGATTGGCATGCAGCCGAAGGAGAAGTTGCAGGTGTAGTTGCTTGGATTGAGACGTTTGATGTCCGCGACCATCTTCTCGGCAACGGCGTGCGGATCGCCTACCACCATGTTGTCCGCATATTGGTCGAGCGTGTACTCGCCTTCGAACGCCCGGTTGCTGATAAAGCTGTTGTCGTCCAGCGGCGGTGAGGCCTGGCGAAGATAATGCGCCATACGCCCCACGTACCTGGCCCGCTCCGCCACTTCCAAGGCTTCGCGGCGGCTGTCGGTTATGGCCAGGTATTGCATGATCGCCAACGGCTTGGTCGAAAGCTGCTCGCCGATCGTCTTCCAGGCGTCGTTGAGCCCATCGACCATCTTGTAGAGCACCGGCGATCCGAGCGTGCTGGCTGCAAGGAACGGAACCGCCTTCCACTCCTTGAAGCGCTCGAGGAGCTTGGGGTGGGAGGAGGTCACAAAGATCGGCGGAAGGGGCTTCTGCTGGGTGCTGATCGCGAAATGGGTCTTGGGGAGGGAAATGTACTTTCCCTTGTACTCTACCTCGCCATCGACAAGCGCCTTTTCGATGACGTCCCAATACTCGAGGAAGACGCCGACCCGATCGTCCAGCACGACGTTGTAGCGGTCGAACTCATAGCGCTGATAGCCCGTACCCAGCCCGATGATCAGACGACCCTCGGTCTGCGTGTCGGCGACCGCGATCTCTTGGGCGAGACGAAGCGGATTGTAGAGCGGCAGCACGATAACGCCCGGGCCAAGCTTGATCTTTTTGGTCCACCCCGCCGCGTAGGAGCACATCATCAGCGGCGACGGCGAACTCGAATAGTTGGCGAAATGGTGTTCGGCGAACCACGCGACATCGAAACCGAGCTCATCGGCAGTCTCCACCATCTTGCGCGTATCGCGCATGACGCCCTGGGCACCGTCGGGATGATCGCGAAGCGTCATCAGGTTAAAAAGACCAAGCTGCATTCATTTGCTCCTAAGATCCCTCGGCGACGGCTGTCGACGTTGGCTAACAATCCTATCCAGCCTTCTGCAGGACCATGGGTGAAGTCAGCGCGTAGGCGCCGTTCTGATAGATCAGCGGGTCGACATCGGAGGCGAATGCCACCCCTTCGACCCGCCCGATGATGATGTCGTGCGTAGCATAGGAGATCGCCCGATCCATCTCGCAGAACAGGTTCGCCTGCGCGCTTGGCAGGTAGGGGACGCCTTCCTTTTCGGTCCACTCGCCGATGTCGAATCGCGTCTCGGCTGGCCGTCCGCCACTGAAAGAGTTGGAGATGTCGGCCTGTGAGGCTCGAAGCACGTTGATGCAGTAATGCCCCTCTTCCTTGAGAGGCATGTTGATCGACGAGTTGCGGTTGACGCAGGCAAGGATTGAAATGGGAGCGAAGCTGAGCGGCGTGACCGACGTGACGGTAATGCCATATCGGCGCCCGTCGTGCCTGCACGAGATCACGCAGACCGTCGACGCCACGCGCCGCATCGATTGCCGGAAATGCTCGGTACTCAGGTCCTGCGAGAGCATTATTTGTTTCCTTGTTCCATCTTCAAAATTGCAGATTGTCTACAATCTGTCAATGTGTTTTGGACCACCCCGCTCCAGACGAAACTGCCTTGTTTAATGGTGGTCGTGCGCTCAGGGCCCGGGAGCGGGAATTGCCTGGCCAGATCCTCGACTTGCTCCGCAGATAGATATCGCGGGTTGAGACCGCGCAGCAGAAGGTACAGCTTTGCTGTTTCCTCGAGTTCCTCGATCGCAAAGACGGCGCCCTCAAGGTCCTTGCCGGTCACGACCGGCCCATGGTTGGCCAGCAGGACCGACGTATATTTGCCGGCCAATCCCTTGATGGCCCCGGCGACCGCCGGATCGCCCGGCCTGAAATATGGCACCAGCGCCGTTCGGCCAGCGCGCATGAGATAGTAAGCACTGGTTCGAGCGTTGTTGGCCTACAACCGCGGCGAGCCTCGGGTTTGCGCGATGTTGCGAGTGCCAACGCCGGAGGAGGAAGACCGTCGCCGGTTGGTGCGGGAGCGGAAGGCGCTGACGAACGAGCGGATCAGGCACGTCAACAGGATAAAGGGCCTTTTGTTCAGCCAAGGTGTGTCCGGATACGAACCGTTGAAAGGTGATCGACGCAGATGCCTCGACGCGCTCATTACCGGAGATGGGCGTCCACTGCCGCCAGCGCTCATGGCGCAGATCAGCCGCGAGCTTGATCGCATCGAGTTGCTGATCCAGCAGATCAAGGATGTTGAAGAGGCACGCGACGCC
>NZ_JAMYLR010000087.1:0-6179 GCF_040318155.1 Mesorhizobium sp. M1307
GCAAGCTTCTCACCATTCTCAACGCTATCGTCCGGGATCAAAAACCGTGGCAAACAACTTGACAGCCAAGACAGTCGCTCTCCCCGTGAAGAACGGGGAGAAGGGAGAAGCTCCAGCGCTGGCGACCCCTCTCCCCGTCCTTACGGGGAGAGGGTAAGGGTGAGGGGCAGCGCCAACGCTGGATAGCGACAAACCGACAACGGCAACGGGACAACTGAGATGAACTACTGGCTGTTCAAATCCGAACCTTCGGTCTTCTCCTTCGAGGACCTCAAGGCCAAGGGCAAGGCCGGCACGCAATGGGACGGCGTGCGCAATTATGCGGCGCGCAACAACATGAAGGCGATGCAGATCGGCGATCTCGGCTTCTTCTACCATTCCAATGACGGGCTGGACATCGTCGGCATCGCCGAAGTCTGCGCTCTGGCCCATCAGGACAGCACCACCGACGATCCCCGCTGGGAGTGCGTCGACATCCGCGCCTTCAAGGCCATGCCGAAGCCGGTGACGCTGGAGCAAGCCAAGGCCAATCAAAAGCTGGCCGACATGGCGCTGGTGCGGCTTGGGCGGCTGTCTGTGCAGCCGGTGACGCCGGCCGAATGGCAAGAGGTTTGCCGCATGGGCGGCCTGACGCCGGCGCCATGACGGCGCTGACGCCGGACAGCGCCAGGAAATTCATCCTCGACAACACGGCGCTGATGGCGCCGCCACATGTGCCGGAGATCCGCCTGCAGCTGGCCGACGAGGCGCACGAACTGTGGCGGCGGACCGAGGACGAGCTGACCGAAATCGGCCTGCCGCCGCCCTTCTGGGCTTTTGCCTGGGCCGGCGGCCAAGGCCTTGCCCGCTACATCCTAGACAATCCGGCGGCGGTGCGCGGCAAGCGCGTGCTGGACTTCGCCTCCGGCTCCGGCCTTGTCGCCATTGCCGCGGTGAAGGCCGGAGCTGCCGAGGTGATCGCCGCCGATATCGACCCGTTCTGCGCGACCGCCATCCGCCTCAATGCCGAGGCAAATGGGACCGAGATAAAATTCCTCATCGGCGACTGCATCGGCAGCGATGCCGGCTGGGACTTGGTGCTGGCCGGCGACGTCTTCTACGACAAAACTTTCGCCGACAGGCTGATGCCATGGTTCGTCGCGCTGAAGGCGCGCGGCGCCGACATTCTCGTCGGCGATCCCGGCCGCTCCTATCTGCCGAGGGCGGGACTGGAGCCGCTTGCCGTCTATCAAGTGGCGGTGACCCGGGCGCTGGAGGACGCCGAGGTCAAGCGCACCACCGTCTGGCGTCTTGCTTGACGGCATCGCCGAACAGGCGTTCCATCGCGCAATCGACCGGAGGGAACCATGGATTTTTCAGCAATCAATTGGCTGGCGGTAATCGTCGCCGCCGTCGTGGCGTGGTTGTTCGGCGGGGCCTGGTACATGGGCTTGAGCAAGCCGTGGCTGAAGGCCGCCAAGCTTGATCCGGCGACGATGAGCAAATCGATGCTGCCCTTCGTCGTCTCCTTCATCGCGGAGCTCGTCATGGCGCTGGTCATGTCGCTGATCATCGGCGCCGTAACCGGCGGCGAGCCGAGCCTGCTTGCCGGGGTGATCTTCGGCTTCGTTCTCTGGCTGGGGTTCGTCGCCACCACGCTTTCGGTCAACCATCGCTACGAAGGTTTCGGCTGGGATCTGACGCTCATCGATGTTGGTCACTGGCTCGGCGTGCTGCTTCTCATCGGCGCGGTGATCGGCTGGTTCGGCGCGGCGGCGGGCTGACCGTCAGGTCGGGGTCCTGGCGATTTCCTCAAGAAGCCAATCGCGAAAGGCGACGATGCGCGGATCATTCGCCGCGGTCTCCGGATAGACCAGGAAATAGGCGAATTCAGGCGCGACCTTGATGCCGAGTTCGAACGGCCGGATCAGCCTGCCTTCCGAAAGATCGTTTGCCACCATGGCGAAATCGGCGAGCGCGACCGCGTTGCCGTCGAGCGCGGCCTGGACGGCATCCGTCGAATTGCCGAACACGATGGTCCGGCTGTCGTCGAAATCGTCGACGCCCGCCGCCGCCATCCACATGCTCCAATTCGGCCAGGTGACGCCCTGGCGCGACCACTCGATATGGGCCAGCGTATGATGGAACAGGTCGCGCGGCTCCTTGAGCGGCGGCCCTGACCGCAGCAAGGCCGGGCTGCAGACGGGGATGATGACGTTTTCGAACAGCCGGTGCGAGCGAAGCCCCGGATATTTGCCGGTGCCGAAACGGATGCCGAGATCGACGTCGTCGCGATCGAAGTCGCGCACCTCGTAACTGATGTCGAAACGCAGCTCGATTGCCGGATGCTGCTTGCGAAAATCGTCGACGCGCCGCATCAGCCACTTCGTCGCGAATTGCGCATCGAGGGTGACCTTCAGCAGCGCCGATCCGCGCGCCGTCTTCTGCGCCCGTGAAACGGCCCGGCCAAGCAGGTCGAGCGCATCGGTCGACGCTTCGAACAGCACCGCGCCCGCCTCGGTAAGCCGGATCGTGCGGCTGGTGCGTGTGAATAGCACGATGCCGAGCTGATCCTCGATTTCCTTGATCTGATGGCTGACCGCTGCCGGCGTCAGGCCGAGCTCGTCGGCGGCGCGGGTGAAATTGAGGTGCCGCGCCGCTGCCTCCAGCGTCCGCAGCGCACGGGTTCCAGGCAGCAGGCGCGCCATCAGTGCCAGACGAGGAGGGTTCGGTCGAGCATTGCAATCCTCAAACAAAACTTGAAGATGCAGAAAAAACTACTCGTTTCCCGTTTTAATTTCAATCCGCCATGCTCTGAGCATCGAAGAAACATCAAACCGGATTTGATGTCCGGAGAAGCGGATTGCACCATGTCTGACATCGCCTTGCGCTCGGTAACCCTCCGCCCGGCCTGGCTGCGCGCCGTGCTTGACTGGCTTCGGCACGCAAAAATCGCGGTCAATCTTCCCTACCAAAATGTCGAGGATCTCTCCGATCGCCAGCTTCGCGACATCGGCGGCGAACGCAAGGACATCGCACGCGCCATGGACCGCGAACTCGGCCGGCTCGGCCTGGCAAAGGAGTAGGGGAGTAGGGGAGTAGGGGAGTAGGGGAGTAGGGGAGTAGGGGAGTAGGGGAGTAGGAAAGCTAAGCGGCGCGCCCGCCCCTGTCTCTACTCTTACTGCCCTATTCCCCTATTCCCCTACTCCCTTATTCCCCTACTCCCTTACCTTACCACCCTTACCACCGTCCGCTCCGACAGCAGCGGCAGCAGCCGTGCCATGGTGCGGGCCGTTACCGCGACGCAGCCTTGCGTCGGCGTGAAGCCGGGGCGCGCCAGGTGGAAGAAGATGGCGCTGCCGCGCCCGCGCCGGCGCGGCACAATGTTCCAGTCCAGCACCAGGCAGGCGTCATAGAGATCGTCGGTGCGCAGCATCCGCTCATGGCTGGCGCCATAGGGGATTTTGACCGGGCGGTTGTAGTTGCGGTCCCCAGGCACTTCGCACCAGCCGAGGTCGCGGCCGATCGGCGTCATCGCCAGCCGCGTCCGGCGGCCGCCGGCAAAACGGTCGCCGCGAAAATATCCCGACAATATCCGCATCGAGGCAAGCGGCGTGGCGCCATCGCCCTCGCGCTTGCCGGCCGAGATGCCGCCATGCCCCAGCGCACATGGAAACACTAGTTTGCCGGCCTGCAGAAAGCCCTGGCTGGGTTGGCCGGGGCGCGCGCGCACGGTGAGCACGGTGAGCCCTTTAGGCAAAATTGCGCCGACTGCATTGCGATCGTGTTTTTTCTTGTATGATCGTGCCACGGAACAAATCACTGTGAACGGCTGTTGTGCCGGTCAGCTTCCGCATAAACAGGCAGCGGTCAACTGAAATCTCTTTTCAAAACAATGGATTGATCCATGACTTCACGCACCATTCTGATCGTCGACGACGATGACGACCTGCGCGGCACCCTTGTCGAGCAATTGTCGCTTTATGAGGAATTCGATGTCCTGCAGGAAGCGACCGCCGCCAAAGGCGTCGCCACGGCGCGTGGCGGGCTCATCGACCTGCTCATCATGGATGTCGGCCTGCCCGACATGGATGGCCGCGAGGCGGTAAAGATATTGCGCAAGGGCGGCTACAAGGCGCCGATCATCATGCTGACCGGCCATGATACCGATTCCGACACCATCCTTGGCCTCGAGGCCGGCGCCAACGACTATGTGACGAAGCCGTTCCGTTTTGCCGTGCTGCTGGCCCGCATCCGCGCGCAGTTGCGCCAGCACGAACAGAGCGAGGACGCCACTTTCTCGGTCGGCCCCTACACGTTCAAGCCCAGCCAGAAGCTTCTGATCGACCCGCGCGGCGCCAAGGTGCGGCTGACCGAAAAGGAAGCCTCGATCATCAAATATCTCTACCGTGCCGACCAGAAGGTGGTGACCCGCGACGTGCTGCTGGAGGAAGTCTGGGGCTACAATTCCGGCGTCACCACGCATACGCTCGAAACTCACGTCTACCGGCTGCGCCAGAAGATCGAGCGCGATCCTTCCAACGCGGAAATTCTCGTGACAGAAAGCGGCGGCTACAAGCTGGTTCCTTAAACATTTCATTATTCAAATAAGCGATCCGGGCGGGGCGCTTTTCGGGTACGGTCCTGAGGCTGGAGGTGGTTTTGGATCGGCCTCGTAGGGGAGGAGTCGGACTGACGGTTCGGGGACATAGCTAGATGGCGCTGGATGACGACATCCGCATCCTGTCCACCGTGGGGCTCTTCGAGGGCTTTACGCAGGAACAACTGCGTCTGCTCGCCTTCGGCGCCGAAACCACCAGGTTGCAAGCCGACCACAAGCTTTACCGCGAGGATGACGCGGCCGATTGCGCCTATATCGTGATCAGCGGCCGCATCGTCCTCTACCGCGAGCACGATGGCGAGCGCATCCCGATCGGCACCGCCGGCCCCGGCACCATGCTCAGCGAACTGGCGCTGATCGCCGATACCAACCGGCTGACCAGCGCCTCCGCCGAAATCGATTCGGAAGTGCTGCGGCTCAGCCGCAAGATGTTCCGCCGCATCCTTGAGGAATACCCGGAGCTGGCGGTTCACCTGCACCAGCGCATCTCGGAGGATTTCCAGGCGATGATTCGCCGCATCGAGGAACTTGGGCCGCGTTTTGCCGGCTAATATAGCGCCTCTGGCCTAACCAGATCGACTTCGGAACTGCGAGGGCTCAAGGCCGATGCGTTGCGGAAACAAGCTCGGCCTTGCGTCGTGCCGTCTCCAGTCCCAGCGCGATGAAGCGGCGCGCATGCTTGGCCAGTTCCATATTGTCGGTCCACAGATTGCGCCAGATGGCGGTTTTCCGCGACAGGTTCTCATCGACGATTTCCGACGAGAAGGATTCGAAGCTGAGGTCGTCGCTGTAGCCGATGGCGGTCAGCGCATCGAAGATCGCGGCGAAATCGATGTTGCCCGTGCCGAGGAAGCCGCGATGGCTCTCGCCGATATGGACATAGCCGATCTTCTTTGCGGCGTTGCGAATGGCCAAGCCGACATCGGCCTCCTCGATGTTCATATGGAAGCTGTCGAGATGCAGGAAGATGTTGTCGGAGCCGCTGTCCGCGATGAAGGCCATGCCTTGCGCGGCGGTGTTGAGCAGGTTGCTTTCGAAGCGGTTGACGATCTCGAGGTTGAGGCTGACGCCGGCTGATTTTGCTGTCTCGGCCACCTCGGCCAGCGTGCCGGCGCTGCGGTTCCACTGGTCACGCGTCGGCGCCTCGCTCTGCAAGCCGTGGCTGGTGCTGAGGATGCCGGCAACCTTCTGGCCGCCGAGATCGCGGGTCAGCGCGATCGTACGTTCCAGGATTTCGACGCCGTGCGCCGCAATCGTTTTGTCGGCGCTCGAAATATCGCCGTCGGCCGGCAGTCCAATGCTGATCGCAACGCCGAGGCCGAGATCGGCGATCCGCTTGGCCAAGCCGTCAATGTCGACATTGGCGGGGTCGAGATAGGAGAATTCGATCAGGTCGAAGCCGGCTTCCCTGGTGTTGGCCAGCGTCCGCTCGAGGTCGCCCTGCGCCGAGCTCGCCGACCAGACGAATGAGTGGATTCCGATGCGCGACATGATCGTCTCCGGTTATTTCCAGCTGACCCAAGTCCAAAGCGGTTTTGGCAAGCCGATGCTCGGACAAAAAGGTGCGGCCGGTCATCCC
>NZ_JAMYLR010000088.1:0-5915 GCF_040318155.1 Mesorhizobium sp. M1307
GTTGGAAGCAGTGTACAGCTTCCCGCGATCGTCGAACATCACGTCAGTGCGGCCATCCTGCTGCGCCTTGTCGGAAACGGTCTAGAGCGGCGGACTTTCATGTGTGTCCATACCCTGCGACTGCGAAGTAATTTCTGCATTCTATTGGAGAGAAGAGATTGCAGATATCGCCAATGGCCTGCCACAGGGCGTCGATGGTTCTGATGGCCTTTGCGCGCAGGTGCGCCTTCTCCTTGTATGAAGGCAAAGTGTCGGTCCAGAACGCCGGCCTGCTTCCTATGCGCGAAACCGCCTAGTTCTCGTTTGCGCCCCTCACCGGCAGGTTGGGATAATTGGATGTGCGGCGCGAATTGACTTGGCCGCAGGGTAAGCGCCTAATGTTGCGCTGCACAAAATGGCGGGTAATCAAATGACGTTGCGGATCAGGCTGCCGGGCGGCACGCTGAAGATCAAAACCTATCGTGAATTGCGGAGTAGCGAGCGCGATAGGCGCGTGCCGGTGTTGAAGATGGGATCGGTGTATTTCATCTGGTGGTCCGACAAGCAGAAACCCAACAGTGGTCAGCCACTGGACGACATCTCTCGTTCCGGTAGCTAGCACCTAAAATTGCAACCAGCATCTGGTGGCGATCCCTGACATCAGCTAAAGAACGCCTGGGCTAGGGGTATTTAACGCACATGGGGTTCATCAAGTTCAGGGGCATCCTTTCCATATGGAAGGGGCGCATTATCCCGAGGAATATTGTTCCGTGGTCAGAACATTGGACCGTTCGGACGGCTGCGATCGCGGCGCACCTGCAATGGATAGGTCCAAATAGCCTTATGCTTGTCGGGGACTCGCTCTTGGAACTTGTTCCGCCGCACCCGCTCGAAGGTCTCAAAATAGTAAACGCTGGCTTTGGCGGTGCGACAGCGGCCAACGTCTACGCTTCCATTGCATCCTCCGTCGTCTTGTCGGCTCTGAAAGCAAATCCGCCGGCAAAGGCGGTGATCCAGGTCGGAACGAACGACAGCAAGACAGGCGCCGATCCGGTCGCGGTCGCCGAAAAGACCATGGCGATTTGTTCTCTGCTTCGGAGCATCGGCACCGAAGCCATCGTGTTCGCGATCCCGCCAATCGAAGAGAAGAAAACCGCCTTCAGATCGGCCTCTGTGGCCGCCGCGATCAATGACGCGGCACGCCTGGCGTGTCTCGGATGCGGCGTTCCTTTTGTAGACCCGTACATCGCAATTCGCGGCTCGAACGACGTGACCGAGGATGGCATCCACTTGGCCCGCAGCGCGACCCTAGCGCTCGTCGACGCCATTCGAGCGGCTTAGATTTTTTATGATCAAAAAAGTGCCCACAATCTCTGGATTGCACTATCTTCGGGCGATAGCCACTGTCCTGGTTGTCATAACTCACAATGTAAGCGCCGCATCTCTGGACAAGTATTTCGGACCAGGAATGCTCACAACGTTTTTCACGAGTGGCGGCGGAGAAGTCGATTTCTTCTTCATGATGAGCGGCTTCATCATGGTCGTGACGGCGACAAATTCCGCGACCGGCGCCCCGAGATATACACCGCTGGAATTTCTATTCAGGCGAGCGGTTCGCTTGCTGCCAATGCTCTATCTTGCCGTAGCGTTTTTCAATGTCGCGCTCATAATCTCCGGCGCCCAGCACATTGGGGATCGCTTCGTACGCTCATAATATGGCCCGTTGGAGAGGTAACCCCATCAGTAGCTTGGACGATCCGATATGAGGTCGTTTTCTACGCTGTTTTTGCCCTGTGCTTTCTAATCCGCCCGCAGTTCTGGTGGTTTCTTCTGCTTTGGGCGGCATTGCCGTTGGCGCGGTACGTCCTGACCGGGCCATCGGGAGAGACAGATAGCTTGGCGTCCTTCGTTATGAGCCCGTTCAACATCGAGTTCGGCATTGGTGTTCTGCTTGCGTTGTCAATTCGCAAATGGAAGCCAAACTTCACCTTCTCCGGCCAGATATTCAGCCTGATCGTTTTGTCTTTGGCGATACGCGCGTTTGTTGTGCATTTCGGCCTGGAGATCAGGACCTTGACGATGGTCGTTTCAATAGCACCATTGCTACTGGTCACCATGTTGGTTGCTGTTGGCACAACGACGACGCGCGAGAGTCGGCTTGGCCTCGCACTCGGCGACGCATCGTATTCGATATTTCTCTTCCATCAGCCTTGCATGCCCGTCACGCTTTTGATCTTAGCCAAAACAATGCCGTGGCTGCCATCCACCGTAGCGGCGCTAATCAGTTCCTTGGTTGGGATCGCAGTCGGTTACCTCGCGCATATTGTTGTCGAGAAGAGAATTCAGCGCTACTTTGAGCCGGTCAAAACGCAACCGAAGCTCCAGCCCAATCCGGCCCATCCCTAGACGCTCACCAGCGGCGCGATAGCGGCTGCCCACTCCGCAGAACCGGTGTCGTTCGGGTGGATACCATCGGCAATAGAGCCTGTGCCGTTAGTGGTCAGCGTCAGGCCGTCAATATAGAAGATGTTGGCGTCGCCGGCCGCTGTCAGCTCATTCACAGCATCAAGTTCCTGCTGCCGGTAATCCGCAATCTTCAGGGTGAGCGCGTGTAAGCCACAAACGGTCTAGTTGAAATCCTCAGCAACGGCTGCATCATCCGAACGTCTTCGCGGTAGCGCGCTAGAATATGATCTGAAGTCTTCCCACCGAAGCCGAGACGCGTTACCTCTTTCCCCAACATGCACGAGAGAAAATGGGGATATACACCCGAGGTGAGGCTATCGCCGAGGCATGTGACTTTAAACGGCGTGCGGATGCCGCGCGCTATACGTGCCATGCGCAGTAAACCGCGCGCCATATCTCGCCTGTTCATTGTATTCCCCCAACCCCAAGGGAATTGTTATCTTACAATTTACGGTTGAGCAAGCCGAGCTAGAGATCAGAATGCCGCGACGATATTCGCCACTTCGGCGGCCGTCAAATAGCGACCCGAGAGCAGCAGAACCTTGCGAATATCGCAACCGATCCAGCCGCCCGTTGGGGGCAACGCAGTGGACTTTGCCATAGTCGACGCCGGCCGGCAGCTGATCGCCTTTGACCGCGTCCCAATATTGCCGGTCATAGATGTCGGCGACCTCGTCCATGGTTCTTGACCGAGTGCGGCGCCAGCTTCCTGCCCTTGCGATAGGCGTCATAGACACGCTGGGTGACGCCCTTGTTGGTCGGGCCGCCCGGATCAGCCGGGTGATTGACGTAGCCGCCTTCATGCACCAGCACCCGGGCAAGAGATTCCTTCTCGCGTGAAGCGGTCATGGGAAGTCCTTTCCGCCCTCACGGGCAGTTGAATGAAGTGGATTGCTGGGGTGAATTGACTCGCCGGTAGGGCACAATCTGGCGGACAATCAAAGGCGTTGCGGATCAAGCTGCCTGGCGGCACGCTGAAGGTGAAGACCTATCGCGAACTACGAGACCGTGAGCGGGACCGGCGCGTGCCTGTGTGGAAGGCCGGGTCAATCTACCTGATTTGGTGGTCGTCTAAGCAGAAGTCGGACGGCGATCAGCCAAGAGCCTAGCCCGCACTCTCCTATCGCTTGCAAAGTGTCGGCGCTTGCCGCAAAAGATTGGTCGCGGGCGGGCGGTTGAGGAGTCATCAACTGATGAATGTCCAATCGCGCGCGCATGCTTTCCTTCGCGCCAGTCCGCTCCGTTACTACTTCCACCTTGCAAAAGCGCGCTTTGGCGCGTCGCCACAGTCGGACGAGAGTTTGATCCTATCGCGGCTCGTGGGCGGTTGTCCGCGAACGTTTCTGGAATTCGGCTTCCATCCGACAGAGTACAATTGCATAGGCCTCAAGGACTTTGATGGATTGCTCGTCGACGGCGATCCACAGACCGTTCGCCTAGCTCGCGCCATCCTTCCCAAGCGCATCGAAGCCCGCCAGAGCTTCATCGATCTCGATAACATCAAGATCCTCGGCACGCATTTCCCCAAGCTCGGAGTGCTTTCCGTCGATGTCGATGGAAACGACTATTGGTTTCTCAAAGAGCTGCTGCCGGTGCGGCCGGCTGTCCTCGTCGCCGAATACAACGCTAGCTTTGGTCTCAACCAAGTTACAGTCCCCTACGACCCTGCCTTCGATCGAAAAGAGAAACACGAAAGCGGCTGGTATCACGGCGCCTCCATCACCGCGTTAACGCAACTCTGCAAGGGACACGGCTATAAACTCGTTGCCGTCTCGGCCGCTGGCGGTAATGTGTTCTTCCTACCTCACGGTTCGGAGATGGCCGAATTGGATCCTGACCAAGCCTATCGAGAAAGCGCTCTCCGCAACCGCTGGTCCGGCACGACGGCGAAAGACCAGTGGGAGCGGATCAAACATATGCCTTTTATCGAGGTGCCCTGAGATCAAGACGAAAATGTACACTGGCCCACCCCTTCGCTTCACAATCCACGCGATTGATCACCAGCGGCAAATTTCCATGCCGATCGCTACAAGTGTAGATGAGGCAGAGATGCGCGAGCATTTCAAAGAGATTTGCAGAAAAATGCCGCACATGCATATAGCACTCTACGACGGCGAAGCGCTCATTGATGAGCGGCATCCAAACGCATCATTTCACTAGGTCGCGGTCGGACCGGACCAAAGCATCGGCCGGGACGTCCGAACGTACGATCGAGCCGGCCGAAATAACCGCCCGATCGCCTATCGTGACACCCTTCATGATCATGGCGCTGTTTCCGATCCACACATCATCCCCAATCGTGATGGGGGCCGAGCGTATGCCGGGGTCGACCCGCGGATGGCCCTCACGGAAGATGGCTTGCATCTGGGCAAACCGTTTCTTCGGATCCATCGGGTGCGAGTTGGTATCGTGGATTGCCACGCCCCACGACACATGCACCCGCTTGCCGATTTTGATCCCGGTCGGGTCCGATGACCAGATGGTCGAGCCTGGCCCGGCATAAAACCAATCACCGATGACGATCCGACCCTCATGGGCGAAAATCTGAAGATGTCCATTGATCACACTATCAGAGCCGATCACCGCCCTCGATCTGTCCCCGTGAATGTTGAAGATGCCCCCTTCGGCGCCAAACTTCGTGCGCGCGCCGAGAATAGCCTGTTCCCTGGCTGCCGCAGTGGCAATCCAAGACCAAAAGCGGCGTCGAAGAGAGAGGATGGAGGAGAAGATGCGCATGAGCGAACATCTGCCACACCCGACCGCTGCGGTCCAGAACGATCAGGTTCCGAAGAACCCCGCGCGCGAGAGCGAACGGAAATCCTCTTGAGCGCAGTTGGCATAACGCGCGCCGCCGGTCGCGTTGATGTGTGGATTGTCTGACATGTAGAGGGTTCCGGTGAAATAGCCGATGCCCGATCTTCCCGCTATGTCGATGCAGGGATAGCCGGTCAAGTTCTGTCTTGAGCGAACCTTCGAGGTGTTGAGCCCAGGAGGTGTCATGATCCTGGACGATTACAATGACTACGGGGGATGCCGGACGGCGACCGATGAATTCCTTGCCGGCCGCGCTGACTGCCGTCTGACACGAATCCTCCCTCATGCCGTGATCCGGCGATTATAGGTCGCATCCTGGTTTTGCGCAGTTCATCAAGCAGAAGTCGACCCGCGCCGAGTCTAGGCATGTCAGACGCTTGGCGAACCCGACGGGTGCCGCAGACTCGCCCTTGCCCGGACTAAGAGCCTGCGGAAGCGTACCGAGAGTGCACTTCGCCATGGCTGCTCAGGAAGCCCGGCCAAGGAGCAGTGGAAGCGGATCAAGCACATGCCGTTTGTGACTGTGATCCAAAAGGAAAGGGTTGGACAGCTCATCTGGTGTCAATACTGAGATTTGGGTATAGCCGCAGTCGTCAAAAACGCTCAAACGTCTTGCGAACGTCGCTACTTACCTGAGCAGAGATGCGGAGCTCCAT
>NZ_JAMYLR010000089.1:0-5823 GCF_040318155.1 Mesorhizobium sp. M1307
CTCCTTCGCTCAACTGCCTCTCCAAAGAATCCTTTCTCAGCCTAAACTCAACCCCAAAATCGCCATATGCGATTCCCCTGCCCTCAAGGGGGAGGGGGACGCCGGCGCTTACCCTTGGCCGGCGTGCATCGTGCTTTCGGTTCAGCCGTTATCCCGCGCCTTCAGCTCCAGCCGCCGTGCGTGCAGCACCGGCTCGGTGTAGCCGTTGGGTTGCACGCGCCCCTTGAAGACCAGGTCGCAGGCGGCGAGGAAGGCGATGGACTTGTCGAAATCCGGCGCCATCGACCGGTAGAGCGGATCGCCGTCGTTCTGGCGGTCGACGATCGCCGCCATGCGTTTCATCGTCTCCATGACCTGCTCGGGCGTGCAGACGCCGTGATGCAGCCAGTTGGCGATGTGCTGCGAGGAGATGCGCAGCGTGGCGCGGTCCTCCATCAGACCGACGTCGTTTATGTCAGGCACTTTCGAACAGCCGACGCCCTGGTCGATCCAGCGCACGACATAGCCCAGAATGCCTTGCGCGTTATTGTCGAGTTCCTTCTGGATGTCCGCCTGAGACCAGTTCGGCCGGACAGCGACGGGCACCGACAGGATGTCGTCGAGTTTTGCCTTGGGCCGGCTCTTCAGCGCAGCTTGCACGGCATGGACGTCGACCTTGTGATAATGGGTGGCGTGCAGCGTCGCCGCCGTCGGCGACGGCACCCAGGCGGTGTTGGCGCCGGCCTTGGGATGCACGATCTTCTCGGCCAGCATCGCCGCCATCAGGTCGGGCATCGCCCACATGCCCTTGCCTATCTGGGCGTGGCCGGCCAACCCACATTCCAGCCCGATGTCGACGTTCCAGGCTTCGTAGGCGGCAATCCAGGCGGCCTGCTTCATGTCGCCCTTGCGGATCATCGGGCCGGCTTCCATCGAGGTGTGGATCTCGTCGCCGGTGCGATCGAGGAAGCCGGTGTTGATGAAGACGACGCGTTCTTTCGCGGCGCGGATCGCCTCCTTGAGGTTGACGGTGGTGCGCCGCTCCTCGTCCATGATGCCCATCTTGATGGTGTTTTTGGGCACGCCGAGCAGCGCCTCGACGCGGTCGAAAATCTCGACGGCGAAGGCAACTTCGTCGGGCCCGTGCATCTTGGGCTTTACGATGTACATCGAGCCGGCGCGAGAATTGGCGCGGCGCCCGTTCACACCGATGTCATGCAGCGCGATCAGCGCCGTCAGCGCCGCATCCATAATGCCTTCCGGCACCTCGTTGCCGTCGCGGTCTGATATCGCCGGATTGGTCATGAGGTGGCCGACATTCCTGACCAGCATCAGCGAGCGGCCGGGCAAGGTCAGCGTACCGCCATCGGGCGCGGTATAGGTGCGGTCGGGGTTGAGCCTGCGGACAAAGCTCTTGCCGGCCTTGGTGATCTCCTCCGCCAAGTCGCCCTTCATCAGGCCGAGCCAGTTGCGGTAGACCAGCACCTTGTCCTGCGCATCCACTGCGGCGATCGAATCCTCGCAGTCCTGGATGGTGGTCAGTGCCGATTCCAGCACGACATCGGCAATCCCGGCCGGATCGGTGCGGCCGATCTGGTTGTTGCGGTCGATGACGATTTCGATGTGCAGGCCGTTCTTGGTGAGCAGCACGGCTTCGGGGTCGGCGGCATCGCCGCGATAGCCGGCAAACTGTCTGAGGTCGGCAAGCGTGGTGGCGCCGGCACCCTCGCCCAGCCGCAACATGCCGTTGGCGACCGAAAGCCCGTTGACGCCGGCCCATTTGCCTGTGGTGAGCGGCACCGCCTCGTCGAAGAAGCTTTTTACCCAGGCGACGACCTTGGCACCGCGCGCCGGATTGAATTTGTTGCCTCGCTCGGCGCCGGCCGTCTCGGGGATAGCGTCGGTGCCGTAGAGCGCATCGTACAGCGAGCCCCAGCGCGCATTGGCGGCATTCAGCGCATAACGCGCGTTCATCACCGGCACTACCAACTGCGGCCCGGCAACCAAAGCGATTTCCGGGTCGACATTTTCGGTGGTCACGCTGAACGCCGGCCCCTCGGGCAGGAGATAGCCGATCTCGCGGAGGAACGTCTTGTAGGCCTCCATGTCGACGGGCGCGCCATTGTCGCGATACCAGCGGTCGAGCTTGTCCTGCATGGCATCGCGCTTTTCGAGCAGCGCCCGGTTTTTTGGCGAGAGATCATGGACGATCGCCGAAAAACCGTTCCAGAATGCCTCCGCCTCGATGCCGGTGCCCGGCATCGCTTCGTTCACGACGAAATCATGAAGCTCGCGGGCAATCCGCAATCCGGCGATCTCGACGCGATCGGTCATCAGGGCTTCTCCAGACGAAAGGCTAGGCCGGGCCTTTGGCATGTCACGGTGGCAGGGTCAATTCAGCTCAGGGTGAAGGTAGGGCGTTTTCGCTGCCGATCTTCCCCCTTGAGGTGGGCGATTACGCGCTCACACCGCAATCCTTGGCCGTCCCGACGCCACCGCCACGACATGCGCCTCGATGAACATGCGCTGGCCCTCTACTGTGGAGACGCGGTATTCGCTGGCGATTTCGATGTCGGCGCTGTCGGTGCCGGCGTCCTTAGCCCGCCCGGCGGCAATCGCGCGCACATCTTTCTCCGCCGCGGCGATCGCCGCTGCTTCGTCGTTGAAATCGCGCACGCTTTCACCGGAAGCAACGCGGAACAGCCCTTCCTTGGGCTGGCTGACCCGCGCCTCGGCCGATACCCGGACCTGGCCGACGACGGCGCCGAGCGCGTTGGCGACATCGGTATCCTGCGGCACCACGCATCGATTGCCGACCAGCTCGGCCAGGCCGGCATAATGCAGCGGCGCCGAGGCGCCGAGGCCGATGACCGGACGATCGAGGGCGACGCTCAAGCGGGCGATGCCGGGATGCGCGTCGACGGCGCGCTGGACCAGGGCATGGGCGACGGTCGCCGCGCCATCCAGCCCGTCCTCGGCAAAGGCGGTTTCGAGGATGACTTCGGCCGACAGACGGGTCAGCGCGGTCAGCACCCGTTCCGAGATCGCCTCCGGCGAGGCGGCGATGAACTGGCCGCGGCCGTCGCGCCTGCGCGCGAACAGCTCGGCACCCAGACGTGCCGCGGCCGCATCCCAATTGGCCTGCCTGCCCAGCACATGCGCCGCATCCGACGGCGTGAAGCCGGCGACATGCACCAGCCCGCGCGACACCAGCCGGTTCAAGGTGGCGTTCTGGGCGTTCGAGGTCAGCAATCTGTCGAGAGCCTGCGGCACGGCACCAATCAGCTCGTAAAGCTTGGCTTCGGCACCGGTCAGTCCGGCCGCCAGCCGCTCCGGCACGCCGGTGCGCACCGCCAGCCGGCCATCCATGCGGCCGGGGTTGGGCGCGCGCAGCTGGCGTTCGAGCTCTGATGTGACGGCCTCGCCATGCATCAAGCCGGCCAGCGCCAGCGGCACCAGGCGGCGCGGGCCGAGCAGGATTCTCGGATTGAGCGCGCCGTCCTCCAGCGCCACTTCGGAATCGCCGCCGAGGCCAAAGGTGCGCATGGCGACGGCCTCGACCATGGTGCGGAACCCGCCGACGGTGGCGCCTTCCGGATCGAGCCGCGGCCGGCCCTTGTCGAGCACGGCGACATCGGTGGTGGTGCCGCCGATATCGGAGACCACGGCATCGTCGATGCCGGTCATGTGGCGGGCACCGACGAGGCTGGCGGCCGGGCCGGACAGGATGGTCTCGATCGGCCGCTGGCGGGCAAAGGCGGCTGAGACCAGAGCGCCGTCGCCGCGCACCACCATCAGCGGGGCGGCGATGTTGCGCGCGGCCAAAAAGCCTTCGGTTGCCGCGACCAGCCGGTCGATCATCGAGATCAGCCTGGCGTTGAGCAATGTCGTCAGCGCCCGGCGCGGGCCGCCGAGCTTGGCCGACAGTTCGTGGCTGGCGGTGACCGGCAGGCCGGTCCTGTCGCGGATCAGGTTCCGCGCGCTTAGCTCATGCGCCGGGTTGCGGGTGGCGAAATAGGCGCAGACGGCAAAGCCGGACACCGACTTTTCCAGTTCCGGCAAAGCTGCCTCCAGCCCGGACAGATCGAGCTTTGCCGCATTGCCGTGGACATCGTGGCCGCCGGGGCAGAACACCACCGGGTCGGTGCCAAGCGCCGCCTTCAGCCCGTCGCGGGCAAGGTCGCCCTCGGCAAAGCCGATCATCACCAGCGCCACGCGGCCGCCCTGGCCCTCGACCAGCGCGTTGGTGGCTAGCGTCGTCGACATAGATACCAGTTTGATCGCTGCCGGGTCGGTGCCGGCCATTTCGAGCACCGCATCGACCGCGCCGGAGATGCCGACCGCCAGATCATGCCGCGTGGTCAGCGCCTTGGCCTTGGCCAGCACCTTGCCGCTTGGCCCGCCGGCCTCCGACCACAGCACGGCGTCGGTATAGGTGCCGCCGGTGTCGATGCCGAGGAACAGGGGTGAGGGTTTGGGCTTGGCGGTCATATTTGGGTCCGGAGAATTCGTCTCCGCCCCTTAGCGGATATGAACGGGCCGATAAAGGCACGAGCGCTGGGCCAAGGCAGCGTAATCTCCCCCCTCGAGGGGGAGATGGCCGGCAGGCCAGAGGGGGTCGTCTCGCGTGGAGCGCCGGCATTCTCTGGCCGCGATGGCGTTGGCGTCAGGACGCACCGACCCCCTCTGTCGCCTTCGGCGACATCTCCCCCTCAAGGAGGGAGATAGCGGCGGCCCCTACCCCACAAACCCCACGCGCTTGTGCGAGCCATCGCAGAACGGCTTGTTGGCGGAGTGGCCGCAGCGGCAGAGGAAGGTGCGTTGCGTGCGGTCGACCGTGTGGCCGGTGCCGGTGACGATTTCGACATTGCCTTCGAGCTTGAGCGGGCCGTTGGTCGTCGGTGTGACGGTCAGCGGGCCATTCCGCACCTCCAGCGCCGGCGTGTCCTTCAGCGCCGGCTCGCCGGTGGCGATGAAGCCAGCCTTGGCGTGGCTGCCATCGCAGAACGGCTTGTTTTCCGAGGCGCCGCAGCGGCACAGCGTGGCGCGGTAAAACGTTTCGCCGCCCAACACGATCTCGGCATGGACGGCAAGCGGACCGTTTTCCCTTATGCGCACAATGTTGACCACCGGCGGCTGTTCCTGCGGCCCGCCATCCTTGCGGACATAGGTGATGGCGCCGGACGGGCAGGCTTCGGCGAGCGCCACAATCTTCTCGACGCTGGCCGCATCCGGATGGATCCACTGGCCGGGCGCGTTGGGCACGAAAACATGCGGATCGCCCAGCACGCAGTTGCGCGAATGGATGCAACGTTTTCCCGAAAAGCCGATGTCGATCTTCTCGCCTTCGACCACTGCCATGGGTGGGTCTCCTGTCGGACTACGCTATGGCGACAGTCAGGACGACGTCAAGGCAGCATTCTCCCCCTCGTGAGGGCCGACCTCGGGCGCGGCGCTAAGGGAATTCCCATTTTTTTGCTCGCAGCACCACATTTTGTTCTTGCTTTGTGCCGGCAGCTATGCTACTAACTTGCGTATGGTGCCAATTGGCTCCAACGACCCGCCTGCCGAGGCGGTTTTTTTGTTTCAGCTTTGAAATTCCGTTGCCGGCCTGCACTCGCGGGACGGCCCTCTCCCCCCTCGAGGGGGAGATGGCCGCGCAGCGGCCAGAGGGGGTCGGCACGACCGGACTCGGCCTACTGCTGCAGAACAGGTTGGCGCTCTATGCGCGGCGACCCCCTCTGTCGCCTTTGGCGACATCTCCCCCTCAAGGGGGTGTTTGGACCGGAGACATCGCGAACAGGTGTGCGAGGACATCGCGAACAGTTTGGCGCGCTTTGCGCC
>NZ_JAMYLR010000090.1:0-5463 GCF_040318155.1 Mesorhizobium sp. M1307
CTTTAACACCCGGTTCTATTGTGGGGTGTTCGTTTTTTGTGTATACGCACCTGTCTTGCCCTATTCTTTTTTGCCCCGGGGGTCCTTTCCCTGGTTCGCGGGGGGCCGGTTATGCGGGCCCCCGGCGTTTGAACGAGCGGTTGCCAGGCGACGATGCGAAACGCAAAAACCGCGCTCCATCGGAACGCGGCTTTGCCAGATACGCATGGCGCTTCGCCAACAATACACTTGCGAAACTAACGGCGAAACTTACGGGCTCCGGTACGCGAGACCTGATCCGGAGCGCCGGGCGGATGTCCGCCTCGCAATCCGTTTTAAACGCATATCGTTACTGCAGGGTTAGCAAGAGCTTAAGCAAACCTAAATTTGCCGACTTTCCGCTTTGGGCAGATCGAAACCTGTGAACTTGGAGCTTACGCCGGGTTACCACGGAGGAAATTAATGATGCCGGAAAAATCCGCGCCGGCATTCCCTTGTGCGTTGAACATCGCATAGAGCTGGGCTGCCTCCGCGCCGAGCGGTGTTGCTGCACCGACGCTCTGTGCGGCCTCCTGCGACAGTTTCAGGTCCTTCAGCATCAGTGCCGCCGCGAAGCCAGGCTTATAGCCATTGTTGGCGGGCGATGTCGGAACCGGGCCGGGCACCGGGCAATAGGTGGTCAGCGACCAGCACTGGCCGGACGAGGTCGAGGCGACGTCGAACAGCGCCTGGTGCGACAGGCCGAGCTTTTCCGCCAGCACGAAGGCCTCGGCAACGCCGATCATCGAAATGCCCAAAATCATATTGTTGCAGATCTTCGCCGCCTGTCCGGCGCCGTCGTCGCCGCAATGAACGATGCGGCCGGCCATCGGCTTGAGGATTGGTTCGGCCTTGGCGAAGGCGTCCTTCGAACCGCCGGCCATGAAGGTCAGCGTGCCGGCCGCCGCACCGCCCGTGCCGCCGGAGACCGGCGCGTCGATCGACAGCAACCCATGCTTGGCGGCGATGGCATGGGCCTTTCGAGCCGACTCGACATCGATGGTCGAGGAATCGATGAACAGCGCGCCTTTTTTTGCCTTGGACACGATGTCTGCGTAAACCGACAGAACATGCTTGCCGGCCGGCAACATGGTGATGACCGCATCGGCATCCTTCACCGCCGCAACGGCATTGGCCATGACGATGACGCCGTGCTCCCTGGCAATGACGAGGTTCTCCGGCACCAGGTCGAAGCCGTGCACGGCATACCCGGCCTTGACCAGGTTGGCGGCCATCGGATTGCCCATATTGCCGAGGCCGATGAAGGCGATGGTGGTCATAATGGCGCTCCGTGGTTTGGGTAGGCAGTAGGCAGTAGGCAGTAGGCAGTAGGCAGTAGGCAGTAGGCGACCTATTCGGGCGCAAGTTTGCTAATAAGTTGGCGAAGCATTTTCCCGATGCCCTCGGTCGCTAAAAGCACGTGATAAGCTTGATCATGGGTAGCAAGGCCAATGCGTTCAGCGATCTGGAGGTGTGTCTCGAACTCCTTCAGCGATCCCTGGGCAATCCTGAGAAATTGCTGATAGGAGCCTCTGTTGTCTCGGCCGTAACCTTCCGCGATGTTTGCAGGAATAGAGGTTGCTGAGCGGCGGATTTGGCTGGTCAACCCATACAATTCCTCTTTTGGCCATGCCTTGGTCAGGGAGTAGGCGGTGACGGCTAGATCCATCGCCTGCTGCCATACGATAAGATCCTTGTGCGAATTGATCTTGCCGGTCATCTTTCTGCCTACTGCCTACTGCCTACTGCCTACTGCCTTACCGTCCGATCAGCGCGCGAGCGATGATGACGCGCATGATCTCGTTGGTGCCTTCGAGGATCTGGTGGACACGCAGGTCGCGCACCACCTTCTCGATGCCGTAATCATGCAGATAACCATAGCCGCCGTGCAGCTGCAGGGCGTCGTTGGCGACATTGAAGCCGGTGTCGGTGACGAAGCGCTTCGCCATCGCCGACCATTTCGAGGCATCCGGCGCGTTGCGGTCGAGCTTCGAGGCGGCGGTGTAGAGGAAGATGCGTGCTGCCTGCAATTCGGTCTCCATGTCAGCAAGCTTGAACTGCAGCGCCTGGAACTGGTTGATCTTCGAGCCGAAAGCCTTGCGCTCGGCGGTGTAGGCGAGCGCCTTGTCGAGCGCCGATTGCGCGCCGCCGAGCGAACAGGCGGCGATGTTCAACCGGCCGCCGTCGAGCCCGGCCATGGCGATGCCGAAGCCGGCGCCTTCTGCCGACAGAAGGTTTTCCGCCGGCACCTTGCAGTCCTCGAAGACGACCTGGCGGGTCGACTGCATGTGCCAGCCCATCTTGCGCTCGTTGGCGCCGAAGGAAAGGCCGGGCGCATCGTTCGGCACGACGAAGGTGGAAATGCCTTTCGGCCCGTCGGCGCCGGTGCGCGCCATGACGACATAGAGGTCGCTGTCGCCGGCACCGGAGATAAACTGCTTGGCGCCGTTCAGCACATAGTCGCCGCCGCTTTTGACCGCACGCGTCTTCAGCGCCGCGGCATCGGATCCCGAACCCGGCTCGGTCAGGCAGTAGCTTGCCAGCCATTCCATCGAGGTCAGCTTCGGCAGGAAACGCCGGCGCTGCTCGTCGCTGCCGAAGCGGTCGATCATCGATGCCGCCATGTTGTGGATCGAGATGAAGGCGGAAAACGCCGGATCGGCCCGCGAAAGCGCCTCGAAGATCAGCACGGCGTCGAGCCGGCCGAGCCCCGAGCCGCCGACGTCGTCGCGGACATAGATGCCGCCAAGGCCGAGCGGACCTGTCTCGCGGATCACATCGGCCGGGAAATGCTTGTTGCGATCCCAGTCGAGTGCGTTCGGCGCCACGCGGTCGGCGGCGAAGGCTTGCGCCATCTCCTGGATGGCGCGCTGGTCCTCGTTGAGTTCGAACTGGCTGGTGCCCGCATCGACAGCGGCGTCCATGGCGTGCTCCCTGATGTTTCCGGCCTGCTGGCCTGTCGTTTTTGGCTTTGCGCGCAGTCCAATCTAGACCAATGATGCCGCCGCGCAACCCGATCGTCTCCATCCAACCATCTGGGCAGCGGCTGTGGGCGAATGCGCTTTGGAGCAAAGTGTGACGACAACTTTCGACGAACTGCTTGGATGCTTCCATGCCTATCTCCAGACGTTCGATGATGCGCTGGTGCGCGACGCCGTGGCCCGGATCGGCTGGGACATGCCGTCCCGTCCGCTCGAACCGCATGCACTGCCTTGTCTCGTCCAGCTCGACCGGATCGTCGAGCTCGCTCCCGCTGCGGCCAAGTCGCTGGCGCGGCTGGTTGCGGAGCGTCGCGGCTATCTGCACTGGGGCCAGACCTATGGCGAGGCGGATTTCGGCAAGGTTTTCATCGACAATTACGGCTGGCTGGAGGTGTTCGGTACACGCGGGCATTTCGTCAATGACGAGGTCGCGGGCGGCCTGCTGATCCTTGGACCCGACACCGTCTACCCCGATCACCACCATGTCGCGGAGGAGATCTACATCCCGCTGACCGGCGGCACCGAATGGCGCATGGGCGATGGCGGTTTTCGCCTTCGAGCGGCGGGCGAGGTGATCCACCATGCCCCTGATATCAGCCACGCCATGCGCACCGGCAAGGAGCCGCTGCTGGCGCTCTACATCTGGCGCGGCGGGCCGCTGGCAGCCAAGTCGACGATCACCGGAACTGTTGCGCAGGGCAGGGGCTGATATGGCCAAGGCGATCATGCTGCAGGGCACGGGTTCGGATGTCGGCAAGACGGTGCTGGTTGCCGGCCTCTGCCGCGCGGCGAAGAAGCGCGGCCTGAAGGTGCGGCCGTTCAAGCCGCAGAACATGTCGAACAACGCGGCCGTCGCCGATATTCCGGGCGATTCAGGCGGCGGCGAGATCGGCCGCGCCCAATGGCTGCAGGCGATCGCCTGTGGCGTGGCGCCGACCATCCACATGAACCCGGTGCTGCTCAAGCCGCAGACCGACGTCGGCGCTCAAGTCGTCGTGCAGGGCAAGGTGTTCGGCGAGGCGCGGGCGCGCGACTACCAGGCGCTGAAGGGCCGGCTGATGGATGCGGTACTGGACTCCTGGGCAAAGGTCGGCGAGGGCGCCGATCTGGTCATTGTCGAGGGCGCCGGCTCGCCGGCCGAGATCAATCTCAGGAGCCGCGACATTGCCAATATGGGCTTTGCGACGCGCGCCGGCGTGCCGGTGATCCTGGTCGGCGATATCGATCGCGGCGGCGTCATCGCCTCGGTCGCCGGCACCCATCTGATCCTGCCGGAGGAGGACCGGCGCATGATCGTCGGTTACCTCATCAACAAGTTCCGCGGCGATGTCTCGCTGTTCGACGATGGCATCGAGGCGATCGAAAAATTCACCGGCTGGCGCTGTTTTGGCGTCGTGCCGTGGCTGAAGGCGGCGGCGCGGCTGCCATCGGAAGATTCCGTCGTGCTCGAGCGACTGGCGTCCGGCGAGAAGCGCGCGCTGAAGATCGCCGTGCCGGTGCTCTCGCGCATCGCCAATTTCGACGATCTCGACCCGCTCAAGGCCGAACCGCAAGTTGAGGTGGTGTTCGTGCCGCCTGGTGAGCGCTTGCCCGAAGATGCGGGTCTGGTGGTCATTCCCGGCTCGAAGTCGACGATCGGCGATCTCCTGAAATTTCGCGAGAACGGCTGGGACCGCGACCTTGCCGCGCATAGGAAACGCGGTGGTCATATCGTCGGCATTTGCGGCGGCTTCCAGATGCTTGGTCTAATCGTGCGCGATCCCGACGGCATCGAGGGCAGCGTTACAGAAACGCAAGGCCTCGGGCTGCTCGACCTCGAAACGGTGATGGAGCCGGAAAAGACGGTGCGCAATGTCAGCGCGCGCTCGGTGCAATTCGATCTGCCGCTCGAGGGCTACGAGATCCATCTCGGCCGCACCACCGGTCCGGACACGCTGCGGCCGTCCGCCGTTATCAACGGCATCGATGACGGCGCTATCTCGGCCGACGGCAAGGTGCTGGGCACCTATATGCACGGGCTGTTTTCCGCCGACGCCTTCCGGGCGAAATTCCTCGAAAGCCTCGGCGTCAAGGGCGGCGGCATCGACTACCGCGCCGAGGTCGAAGGGGCACTGGACGAGATCGCAGCCGAACTGGAAACCCACCTCGACTGCGACACGATTTTTGGGCTGGCGCGTTAGATACTTAGCGCGGAAGTTTTGCACGGGTCGTTGGCTTCGACGGATCACATGCCTTGGCGATTAGCGGAAACGTCCATGGCTTCGTCATCCTGGGGCGGAGCAAGGAGCGAAGCGACGCGGCGCAGACCCCAGGATCCATGCCCTGACTTCGGAGCGCCGCTGCGGCGCAGAATTCTGCTCCGCTGGCTCCTCGGCCAAGGTCACGGCATGATGGGGTGGACGGCGCCCGACGGCATCGGATGTGCCAGAATGAGTTCGTTGAGATCTCAAACAAGGGAGCCGTC
>NZ_JAMYLR010000091.1:0-5084 GCF_040318155.1 Mesorhizobium sp. M1307
CCGCCGCAAGCGGGATCATGGAACAGGTGCATGCGCCCTGACCGAATATAAGGTGGACTGGGTTCGTTCGCGAACCGCGTCACGCTAACGGACCCATCGAATGGATCTACGGATTGCCGCGGAGGTACATGACAATGTCGACGTGATGCCGTTTGTGGTTGACCATCCCCATATAAGTTTCGGGCGCCGGCAGGCGTACGAAAGTCCCCGAGGAAGGAACCCGCGGGCCACAGGGATTCGACGCACCCTACGTCAGGAAGCAGCTAGGGCAATGAAGAGCGATTGTCCTTGCCTGTTTATGCGCAACAGAATGGGCTTGTGCTGCTGCCGGGATCTTGCCCACTCCTCCTGGATATCTGACGGCTGTGCCACATCCCGGTTGTTGGCCGAGACGATGACGTCGCCAGGCCGAAGGCCGTTCTCGGCGGCGGGGCTGTTCGGCGCCACTTCCTGGATAAACACGCCGGTAGTACCCGGCTGCAGACCGAGTTGCTGGCGCGCTTCGTCCGGAATGGGGCTGAGCGACAGCCCGAGGCGTTGGTCCGCCGCTTCCGGACTCGGAACGGCACCGGTCTGTACCTCCTCGTCCTTGCGTTGACCGACGGTCAGTTCCACCTCCTGCTGGGAGCCGCCGCGGTTCCTTGTCAGCGTGGCTTTCGACCCCGGCTTTTCGTTCGCTGCTGCCAGCGTCAAGTCATGGACGCCCTGAATGTCCTTGCCGTTGAACCGGGTGATCACATCCCCCGATTGCAAGCCGGCCTTCTCTGCCGGACTGCCGGGCTCGAGGAGGCGACCAGCGCTCCCTTGGTACTCGATATGCCAAGCGCCTGGGCAAGCGACGGCGTCACCTCCTGGAGACGCACTCCGATGAACCCGCGCTCGATCCGGCCGGTGCGGATCAGCTGATCGGCAACGCTTCGTGCTGTTCGGGACGGCACGGCGAAACCAATGCCTATGCTGCCGCCAGACGGAGAGACGATGGCCGTATTGACCCCGATCACTTCGCCGCGCGCGTTAAACAGGGGGCCGCCGGAATTGCCTCTATTGATCGAGGCGTCTGTCTGGAGGAAATCGTCGTAAGGGCCGGCTTGGATGTCGCGCGAGCGGGCGGAAAGAACGCCGACGGTCACGGTTCCCCCGAGCCCGAAGGGACTGCCAATCGCGATCGTCCAGGCCCCCGGCTGCATTGCGTCAGAGTCACCCCAGGCGGTGGTCGTCATGTTGGGGCGTGGATCGACCTTCAGCACCGCGATGTCGGTTGCTGGATCGCGGCCCACAAGTCGCGCGGGCGAAGTCTCCTTATCGGAGAATACGACGTGGATTTCGGTGGAGTCGGCCACGACATGATTGTTGGTGACGATGTAGCCCTCCGGACTGACTACGAAGCCGGAGCCAAGAGCTTCTCGCACCTGCGGCTGGGCAGGCCCGCGGCTGTCGAAGGGGTTGAGAAAATCGTCGAGCATCGTTTGGTCGTGGATGATCTGCCTCGTCGTGATCGCGACCACGGCCGGCAGCTTCTGACGCACGATTGCGCTGAAGTCGTTCGGGATTTCCTGTGCTGAAACCGGAGCAAAGCCGCCAGCCGAGAGCATCAAGATTCCTGCGACGAGGCCCATGCTCAGTCGCTTCCTGGAAATGTAAGACATGATTGATTCTCCTGCCCGACCGCCCTGGCGCTGCCGCGCGACTTTTCCCAGACGCAAGAAACTGACATTCACGCCGATTGTTTCACCGGTTCGAAAAAATGTTGATGGTGGGCTGAACTGCGAGGATTTGGCCTTGTCGGGCCATTGAAATTTGCTCGAAACTCTCCAAAATTTCGGCTGGTGGAAATTGCGAGAGCCACCAAAGATGACCTCAACAGAGGAGACTATTCAAAGCGGAGGACCATCGATGGAAGGAGCCATTTCGACGAGTTTTCCCCCAATCGGGCCCGAGGGTCCTGATGTTTTTCTTGACCGGTTGCTCCATCCAGCAAGGCATTTCGAGCGACCTCAGGACGTGCTGACTGACGCGACGCTGGACATCCAGGAGAAGCGTGCAATCCTTTCGTCCTGGGCATCGGACGCCTGTGCAGTGGAATCGGTGCCGGCCCTGCGCATGCCGCCGGGAGCAACCGAACCAGTCAGCTTCGATGCCATCATGGACGCGTTGCGCCAATTGGATCAATTGGAGAAGCTTCCCGGCGCCGGTTGCGGTCGTGAGATCGACAGCATCGCGGTTACCGGTTTTACAGCTTCCGTCGATCGACTTTGAGTGGAGCGCAGCCACGCTCTTCATCCGAGGCATCCGCCCGCCGGCGAGGATTGGCCGGCGGGCGGGCTAGACGTGTTCTTAGCGACCATGCGTCTGGCTGAAAATTTTCCTATAGCCCCTTGAACGCGTAAGGCTCTGTTCTAAATAACTAATCGCCGGTCGCCAGATGGGGCCGGCGCAGGTCCAGGAGGCGTCAAGGCTCTCTTGGCGTCTCCTTGTATCCATGTTGCTCAAAGGAGGATGTGGCTATGAGGACAAACCTCGATTTTACCCCTCTGTTCCGGTCCAGCATCGGCTTCGACCGCATTTTCAACATGCTGGAAAACGCGAGCCGTGTCACTGCGATAGACAATTGGCCGCCCTATGACATCGCCAAGACTGGTGAGGACGCCTATCGCATCACCATGGCGGTCGCCGGCTTCTCGCAGGATCAGCTGACCATCACTCATCAACCTAACCTGTTGGTTGTGAGCGGGTCGCAATCTGGCGACGATGACGGCCAGTATCTCTATCGCGGCATAGCAGGGCCCGGCTTCGAGCGTCGGTTCGAACTGGCCGACCATGTGAAGGTCGTCGGCGCCAGCCTGGACAATGGGCTGCTGAACATCGATCTCAAGCGCGAGCTTCCCGAAGAGATGAAGCCGCGCCGGATCGCCATCGCCGGCAGTACGGCAAAGGCAGCGCCGCGGCAGATCGAGGCCGAAAAGAACGCAGCCTGAAGTCGGCGTGAATCAGAAGCGACAGGCATCAGCAATCGCCCGGTGCCGCGCGGTTGAAGATGAACATGCGTGACCTTATCCCGTGGGGCCGCAACAACAACCAGGCCCCGAGCATCTATAGCGGTGGCGACCCGTTCTTTTCGCTTCACCGCGAGGTAAACCGGCTCTTTGACGATATGTTGAGGAGCTTCGAGACGCTCTTGCCTACTGCGGGGCAGCTTTCGCCTTTCGATAGCGGCTGGCCGAAGGTGGAGATTTCGGAGTCAGATAATGAGCTTCGCGTCACCGCCGAAGTCCCCGGTATGGAAGAGAAGGATATCGAAGTCCTGCTTGACGAGGACGTGCTGACCCTGCGTGGCGAAAAGCGGTCGGAGACCGACGAGAAGGACTACTCCGAGCGCTTCTATGGTCGCTTCGAGCGGCGCATACCCCTCGGCTACGAGGTCGAGGACGACAAGATCAAGGCGTCCTTTGCCAATGGCGTCCTGACCCTGACGCTACCGAAGAACCCGAACGCGCAGTCGAAGGTGAAGCGCATCCCGATCACCCACTGACGCATGGACCAAGTCGGAGGCGGCAGGCCGCTGCCTCCGGCGCATCCTTCGCCAAAGATGGGAGGGATGAGTGATACAGAAGCAAGAAAGAGAAGTCACACCAGTCGTAGAAAATCTCGGACCGGCAAACGACAAACGCGGGCGAGCGCCGTCGTTCGGCCGATCCGAGTTCCCGCGTGATGCGGTCGCACGGATTTACAAGCCTTGCCGCTCAGTCATGACCTCGGGCCGTGCGCAGCCGAAGGGCTGGCGGCTGGTGTTCGAGAGGCGTACCGGGCCCGTCATCGAGCCCCTGATGGGTTACACCGGAGGCGCAGACACGCTGACCCAGGTGGGGCTCGATTTTCCGACGGCTCAGGCGGCCATCGACTATGCCGAACGCCAGGGGCTTGCCTACGCGGTTCAAGGAAGCCCGACGGCCAGTGTCGAATCTTCCGATGCGGAAAAGCGGCTGCAGGCCGGCGTACGGCGGGGTTTCGCAGGCGCCACATTATGGACCGGCGCTGACGGACGCGGAGGCGATGGACGTGGTCGTCGATCCTCTTATGACAGCCGACGAAAAACGCGCCATCCTGCGAAACTGGGCGTGGAACGAGTATCTGGTCGATCTCGCGACGGCCGAGTGGATGCCGGAAAACGCGCGTCCGACGCGGCTCGACGAAGTGGAATTGCCCCTGCTCGCGCTGGAGCCAGTTACAGTAGCGAACCTGGCCGTTTCCATTCCTGAACAGAAGCGTGCTAACGTCGGAAATGGAGTGACCCCATTTTTTTGCGTGCAAGATCCTTTCCCATCGCGGCAAGGACTGCTTTTCTGGTCACACTGGCCGGTGTCCTCCTGCTCGCACTCTCACCGGAGTGGCTTTTGCAGAATTTTGCCTTCGGCTTCACCTTTGCGGCATCCTGCCGCAAGAGCCTGCCCTGTTGGCACGACAAGGTGACTGCCAAACACCTTGTTCACGAGCTGATCCTACAAGCCCGTCGCGGCCAAATCATCTCCGTCAAAGAGACTATTGCAGCGGTGCGCCGAGACGGCCCGGAACTGGCGGAAAGTGACTGCGAACTCGTGGAGTTTATTGTCAACTTTGCCCCAGCCTTTGGCATGTTCGTCGCGTTCGACCTGCGCGAATAGCCTGATGGCAATCCATTGGTTCTCCCCTCCGGTGTACGTCGGGATGATGGACCTGGGCTTGTGGGAGAAAGGCGGATCCAAGCGCGCTCTATAGGTCGAGAGGGGCACGGGGACGAGCCAATTATCGATCACCCGCTCAGAAACTCTGGCCAAACATTCCTGACTGTCGCGGCCCAGCGCCGTACCAATTTGTATAATTCGTACATGGCCTTGATGCCGCTCAGGTAGGGAGTAGAGTACCCTTCGGCGTGTCCCTGGGGAGGGCTGGATGAGCGTCACGCGAAGGGTCGGTCCGTTTCTAGAGCAAGCAATCACTGTACTCCTCAACAGGGCGGACCGTGGCGACACGGTCTCGATGAAAGCGGCACTACGCGAAGCTCGGGAGGCTGCGCCTTATTTGGTGGCCTCCGACGAAGAACTAACCGA
>NZ_JAMYLR010000092.1:0-4706 GCF_040318155.1 Mesorhizobium sp. M1307
TTGTTCGGGGCCCCCCCCCCCCCCCCCCCCCCCCCCCCCCCCGCGGGGGGGGGGGTGGGGGGGGGGGGGGGGGGGGCCCCCCCCCCCCCCCCCCCCGCAACTCGTCACGGCGTGCTCCGCCGATTCTACGAGTATCTCGCCGTCTATGACACCCAAACCGAGGCCTTGGAGCGCAGAGCTTTCCCCAGATCCAGAGCGATTCCGCCTCCGCGTATCCTCAGCGAGACAGAGTTGGCGTCGCTCATAGACGCATGCGACTTGATCGTCCCGACGTCGATCTGTCCAACGGGATTCTCCTGGCTCGGAAGACGAAGTTCCGCAAGGACCGTCTCGTTCCAGTTCACACGACGACCCAAACAGCCCTTCGTCACTACGTGCGTGAGCGCGATGCGGCTTTCCCACGCCCAAGCGACCAAGCCTTCTTCCTCAGCTCCCGAGGCAACCGTCTGTCGACGAGCGGTCTGCAAAGCGCATTCGCTAAGGCCGCAAGCTCGCTGGCCTTGATGACGCCAAGCCTTTGAGACGGCAGATCTTAGGCCCCGGTTCGCCGTGACCCGTCTTAGCTGCGCATTTCGCAAAAGCCGGACAGGGGTTCCGCCAATTCCCGGACAGTGGTTTCGCTAATCTCGGGACAGTTTGGCGGCGAGGGTCCTCGGGTGCCTTGTTGCGTTCATGGATGATTGAGTTTCGCCATTTTCGGTGCCGGTCATGTCGATTGCGGAATGTCGCGCTCGTCCGGCGTTCGAAAGCGGCGAAGTGCTCGCAGAACCAGGTGTAGCCGTAGCCGTCGGGGTCGGCGGCGCGATACTCCTGCCACAACAGCGTCAGCGTCACCCCCTTGCGCTTCAACTCCCTGGCGATTAGCGCAAAGTCCGGTTCGCTCAGGTCTTGCGGCGGACGACCGGCACGGCCAAACAGCAGCCGCTCAAGCGTCGCGTCGTCATGGCCGGGCGGCAGCGGCCAGCATGACAGCCCGGACACACGTCTCAGTGGCTGCGCCCCAACAGCGACTGCATCCGATAGGGCCGCTCCGCTCCGGACTGCTCAGCCATCAGCCAGCCTGTCTTGCGCTCAATGCCGGAAAGAAGGCCGCCAAGGAAATCTGCGCCCGTCTCCCGCAACTCACGACGAGGTAGCACCCGCCCAACCCGCGCCTTCAGCGCTGTGAGCTCCTGCTCGCAAGCCAACAACGACCCTGACCACGAAGCGACAGACATGGTTCCCTCATAACCTGTCGCAAGGGATCAGAAATCAAGTGATCCGCAACTGTAGTACTAAAGCTGGATGTCTCGAAGGACGAGCATGCTCTCTTGGTTTAGGCCGGCAACGCCTCGCCATCCGTGCCAACCCTACTCGGTGCTGAGAAAGGCATCTGGCAAGCATCAGCGGCTTCATAGACAACATCGGTGACACGGTGACACGGTGACACGGTGCCTGGTCGCCGAGCGTCGGCGTTGGATGGGAGGCATGGCATTCTCCTACCGGGCGTCTCTTGTTGCGAAAAAGTCACCGGCCCAGTGAATTTATTTCGTTCTCGCCGTGGGGCTAAATTCCCATACAATCTAGGCGATCGCAAATGTGTGTCCTTGACACCCGAGAACAAAGAACTTCGATGATTCCGAGCAAGATGACTGCAGCCGTCCTGACAGGTCATGGAGGTGTTGAAAAACTTGTAGTTCGAAATGACTTTCCTGTGCCGCAACCGAAAGTTGGTGAATTGCTCATTGAGGTCGGCGCTGCCAGCGTTAACAACACTGACATCTACACGCGCATCGGGTGATATTCGATGAGGGTTGAAGCCGAGATAAGCAATGGAGCAGCAGGAGGAAATGCATCAATCGACGAAGACGATGCAAGCTGGTCCGGTACATCGCTCAAGTTTCCCCTCATACAAGGCGGGGATGCGTGTGGTCGCAGTTGGAGCCGAGGATAGGCGAGCGTGTTCTCGTACGCACCATACTGCGCAGCTACGCGGACTATCGTCCCTTCGAGGGCTGGTACTGGGAAGCGAGTGCAATGGCGGATTTGGGCAGTTCGTGGTATCCCCGGCCGGTGAACCTATGCCGTCAATTGTGACTGGAGCGATGAGGAACTTGCTGCAGTCCCTTCTGCTTATGCGACGGCAGAAAACATGCTCGACAGAGCTGCCGTGGGGAGGGAGGGTGTGCTCGTCACCGGGGCGTCGGGAGGTGTAGGCTTGACCGCTGTGCAATTCTCCAAGCGCCGGGGCGCGACGGTCATCGGAGTCTGCGCTCCGAATAATACAGCTGAAGTCAAGACACAAGGCGCTGACCAAACCATCGATGGAAGCGGCGATCTTGTGGCCCCTCTTGGTTCGGAAACCGTGGACGTCGTTATTGATCTAGGTGGGGGCTCCCCGCAGTATCGAGAACTCCTGGAGTTGTTAGGGCGTGCCGGCCGCTGTGCTGTGGCGGGCGCGATTTCGACCAATCGTCGAAATCGCCATCCGAACTTTATACCTAAAAGATCTGACCTTTTTGGTTGCACCTTCTGGGAAGATCACGTGTTTGAGAACCTTATTCGCTACATCGAGAGCGGACAATTCCGGCCTGTGATCGCGCGCGTATATCCTCTCAGTGATATTGTCCTCGCGCAGCAAGACTTCTTGTCGAAGTCGTGCTTGTGTCTCCGCGAAGGCGACAAGCCAAACCCCTTTTTAATCAATGACAGGCAGGCCAGCCATGAAAATCGCTCGAATTGAGCTCTATAAGATCGATCTCCCCTACGACGGCGGCGTGTATCTGCTGTCGGGAGGCCGCGAATACACTTCGTTTGACGCCTCGATCGTACGTATGGTCGCCGACGACGGGACAGAGGGATGGGGCGAAAGCACGCCGTGGGGTAGCACCTATATCGCGTCTCATGCGCTCGGCACCAGGGCGGGAATCACCGAAATCGCGCCTGCCTTGCTGGGCCGCGATCCTCGCCAAGTTGAGCGCATCAACGACACGATGGATTTCGCGCTAGTCGGCCACAATCACGCCAAATCGGCACTCGACGTCGCGTGTTGGGACATCTTTGGTAAATCGGTCGGTCTACCGGTTGCAGAACTTCTTGGAGGTGGCTCCGGAAAGCCCCTTCCGATGATTTCGTCGATCTATGCCGGCGATCCCGAAGAGATGCGCCGCCGCACGGCGGACCACCGCGCGAAGGGATATCTGGGACATTCGGTCAAGATCGGGGCATTTGACAGCGAGGGAGGACCGGCGCTCGATGCCGAACGTATCGCAGCCTGCTTGGCAGATAGGAAACCGGGCGAATTCTTTATCGTTGATGCGAACGGTGGTCTCGTTCCCGAAACTGCGCTGAGGATGTTACGGCTGCTTCCACAGGGGCTGGACTTTGTCCTGGAGGCTCCCTGCGCGACAATCCGAGAAACTATGTCGCTGCGTAAGCGCTGCGCCTATCCCATCGTAATCGATGAGCTCGCCCAGCTCGATGAAGACATTGCATTCATTGTGGCCAACGATTTGGCTGACGGCATCGGCCTCAAGATCGCGAAGTCCGGTGGTCTCACACATGGCCGGCGGCATCGCGATGTTTGCCGTGCTGCAGGCCTCACTATGAGTGTCCAGGACACCGCTGGTTCTGCCATCGCGTTCGCCGCAATCGTTCATCTCGGCGCAACCGTACCGACGCGTCTACTGCGGTGCGTGGCCAATACTGATGATATGGTTACGTTAAAAACAGCCACGTTCAACGCGCGATTTGGCGAAGGGGGAGTTATTCCGCCGGACCTGCCGGGACTTGGAATCGAAGTCGACCGCGCCGCTCTCGGCGAACCTCTCACGATTTGGGGCGACTAGCATCCGCGGGAGCACCCAATCGCGGACTCCGCCCACCAAAGCCTCGACCGACCACCCGCTTGGCCGACAAAAATGCAACAACGACTGACGCTTGGCCGACATTCGCGACGGCGTCGTCACCGCCGCCAGCGGCTCCACGCTCTTGGTATCCATACGGCTAAGGCCACCTGCGGCAGGTTTGGGTGGAGCGTCACCCTTAGCCCTGCGCGCGTCGACGATTTGCCGAAGGTTGTCGATGCCGTCTTCGCTGGAGACGACGATAGTTTCGCTAATTCGGTTGCTGGATAGCCGTATAGGCGCTCAGGCAACCGTCTTCCGAGAACATCTCGATCGAGCAATCGCGCAAAAAGCTTTCGTCCCCTTCGAGCATCTCGCCCACGTATTTGAGAGTGTAAAGTGCGGAGTTGCGATGTCCCAGGCGAATGTGATCTCGATCGAGCCGTCGTCGAGCAATTCGGCATAGCGTCGCCTGTGACTTCATCCATCTCGTCACACCCGGCCCATGTGAAGTGAACTATCGAGGGGCTGTAGCTCAGATCGAGACCGGCTTGCAGGGCGCCAAAGGCGATCTTGCCGTTGTTGTCGGGTCCGATGGCGATGGTTGCGGGTCCACCGAGGTTCAGGTAACCGCGATCCCACAGATCGGCTTCGATGATCCGCCAGCGGCCGTGTCAAGCGAAGTGAGGATTTGACCCCTGGGGCGAAACGAAGAACTGACCCCCTCATTGCTTTGCAGTTTCGTTGGTGTCGGGGGGGGGGGGGGGGGGGGGGGGGGAGGGGGGGGGGCGGGCGGGGGGGGGGGCGGGGGGGGGGTGGGGCGCGGGGGGGGGGGGGGGGGCGGTTGAGTAAGGCCGCGCCCGAGCGGGGGGGGGGCGCCCG
>NZ_JAMYLR010000093.1:0-3364 GCF_040318155.1 Mesorhizobium sp. M1307
GCTCAACTGCCTCTCCAAAGAATCCTTTCTCAGCCTAAACTCAACCCCAAAATCGCCATATGCGATTCCCCTGCCCTTGAGGGGGGAGATGTCCGGCAGGACAGAGGGGGGCGCCGTAGAACGCTACGGAACGACTTCAAGCGGTATTGCGCACAACATCTGCGGTATCGCGCACAGCCTCTGAACGACGTATGGCTCATCTTCGCCGCTTCAGGAGGCACCCATGAGCATTGTCGTTTTTGACCCCGACAGCACCGAGGACGTCGACTTCAAAGACCGCATGCGCCACCCGGCGGCGGCGGATCCGGCCGGCGGCATGTGGCTGTCGGACACCGAGCCGTCCTTCATCGACGCCGGCGCGCTGCGCAAGGGCCGGCTGGCCAGGCTGCGCGCCTGGATGCGCGAGGCCGGCTATGGCGGCGTCGTTTTGTTCGACCCCTACAACCAGCGCTACGCCACCGGCTCGCGCAACATGTTCGGCTATTTCCTGCGCAACTCGACGCGCTACTTCTTCATCCCCACCGAAGGGCCGATCGTGTTGTTCGAATATCCGCAGAGCTACCATGTCTCGATGGTGCTCGACACGATCGACGAGGCGCGTCCGTCCAAGCTGGTCTGGTCATCGGTGTCAGGCCGCGACGACGAGACCGCCGGCCCGTTCGCCGATGAGATCGCCGAATTGCTCAAGGCGCATGGCGGCGGCTCGATGAAGCTCGGCCTTGACCGCTGCAGCCATCTGCAGGCACTGGCGCTGGAAAAGCGCGGCTGCGAGGTGCGGGATTGCCAGGGCGAGATTTTGGCGGTGCGCGCGGTCAAGACGCCCGAGGAAGTAAAATGCCTGCAGGTGTCGATGGCTGGTGCCGAGGCTGCGGTCTATGCGGTGCGCGAGGCGATCAAGCCTGGCGTTTCCGAAAACGAGCTGTTCGCCATCATGTATGGTGAGGTGGTCCGGCAAGGCGGCGAGTTCATCGAGACCCGGCTGCTGACCTCGGGCCAGCGCACCAATCCTTGGTTCAACGAGGCGAGCGGCCGCAAGATCAGGCCGGGCGAACTCTTGGCGCTCGATACCGATACGATCGGCTGCTACGGCTATTATTCGGACTTTTCGCGCACCTTCCGTTGCGGACCGGGCAAGCCGACGGATTATCAGAAGTCGCTCTACCGCATGGCGCACGACCAGGTTCAGCACAATATCGGGGTCGTCAAGCCGGGCATGGCGTTTCGCGAGATTGCCGAAAGGGCCTGGAAGATACCGGACCGCTTCGTCGACCAGCGTTATACCTCGGTCATGCACGGCGTCGGCATGCATGGCGAAACGCCGTTCATAGCGCACGCCATGGACTACGAGACCTATGGCCGCGACGGTGTCATCGTGCCCGGCATGGTGGTCAGCGTCGAAAGCTATATCGGCGAGAAGGGCGGCCGCGAGGGCGTCAAGCTGGAAGACGAGATCCTGATCACCGAGACCCGCACGGAGCTCCTGTCGCGCTTCCCCTATGAGGATGATTTCCTTGACAGGTATGTTTGAGTGCTGACAGGCAGTTTTGCATGAAAAGCCCGATCTCGATCAAGCGCGGCAAGGTGGCGGCGGTGTTCATCGATCTCCAGGAGGAGCATCGGCGGGACAAGCGCTATCTGGTCGAAGGCTATGGCGACATCCTCGCCAACGTCCAGCGGCTGCAGGAGGCGGCGCGGGCCGACAATGTGCCCCTTTACCACTGGGCCTATATCGTCGATCTCGCCACGGCGCGGCCGTTCCACCCGGTCGAGGCCAGCGGCAAGTCGGCGTTTTCCGACAAGGACGATCCGCTGACTGCGATCTGCGCGGAAGTGGGCCCGGCGACAGGCGAGATGATGCTGGTCAAGACCGATGCCAGCGCCTTCCGCGCGGGGCCTGCCGCCGAGCGGCTGAAGGCCGACGGCATCGAGTGGCTGGTCGTTGCCGGCGTCTGGACCGAGGCCTGCATCGATGCCACCGTCAAGGATGCGGTGGCGCTCGGGTTTCGAGTGCTGCTGGTCAAGGATGCCTGCGGCAGCGGCAGCACGGCGATGCACCAGACGGCCATCCTCAACCTTGCCAACCGGCTCTATGGCGGTGCCGTCACCACCACCGACGGCGCCTGCCGGCTGCTGGCAGGCGAGACGGTCGAAGCCTGGCAGGTCGAGGGCTCGGTGCCGCTGCGCTTCAGCTATGAAAATGCTGCCCGGCTCTACGCCGAGCTCTGAGCGGGATCGCGCAGCGATGGTCACCGAGGCCGATCGACCCGAAATAAAAGACCGCGGAAAATACCAGACGCTGCTCGATCCGGAGCTGTGGGCCTATATCGACCGGGTCAACGACTGGTATCCGCCCGAAATCGCTTTCATGCCGATCGAAAGGCAGCGGGCGGTCTATGATGCCATGTGCCGGGCGTTTCGTGAGCCCTATCCGGCCGGCGTCAAGGCCAGTGACAGCAGCGTCGGCGACCGTGCGATCCCGGTCCGGCGTTACCAGATGGCGGGCACGGCGCCGCAGGCAGCGGTCGTCTATTATCACGGCGGCGGCTTCGTGCTTGGCGGGCTCGACAGCCATGACGACATCTGCGCCGAGATCTGCGCCGGCACCGGTTTTGCCGTGCTGTCCGCCGACTACAGGCTGGCGCCCGAACATCTGCATCCAGCCGCCTTCGACGATGCGCTGGCCGTGTTCGAATGGGCGGCGGCGACGACCGGCCTGCCGACCGTGCTCTGCGGCGAAAGCGCCGGCGGCAACCTTGCCGCCGCGGTGGCGCAGGCATCGCGTAGTAACCTCCGCTGCGCGATCGGCCAGGTGCTGATCTATCCCGAGCTCGGCGGCCCGGAACCAGTTGGCAAAGAGAACGCCGGCTCCTATGTCGAGCACGCCGAAGCGCCGCTGCTGACATTGCGCGACATCGAATTCTATCGCCATATCCGATCAGGGAAGGGACAGTCTCTGGACGACCCGACCTTTTCGCCGCTCAGCGATACCGACTTCTCCGGGCTGCCGCCGACGGTCATCGTCACCGCGCAATGCGACCCGCTGTCCTCGGAAGGCGAGGCCTATCGCGACCGCATCCTGGCCGCCGGCGGTCGCGCCTGGTGGCGCGAGGAAACGCGCCTCGTGCACAGTTTCCTGCGCGCCCGCAAGACCGTGCCGCGGGCCGGCGAAGCCTTCGCCCGCATCGTTGCCGCCATCGCCGCGCTCGGCAAAGGCGACTGGCCTTACTGAGGTTGCGAAGGCCCCTCATCCGGCCGCTTCGCGGCCACCTTCTCCCCGCTGGGGAGAGCGACTGTCTTGGCTGTCAAGTTGTTTGCCACGGTTTTTGATCCCGGACGATAGCGTTGAGAATGGTGAGAAGCTTGC
>NZ_JAMYLR010000094.1:0-3203 GCF_040318155.1 Mesorhizobium sp. M1307
CGGCTGTCATGTTGCCGTTGGCATCATAGGTGAGCGTCTTGGCGCCGACCGCTGTTGGAGCGTGCGGACGAGCAGCACTCGCCGCTGGGTAAACATAGGTTCCGGCAACGCGCGTGCGCGAGGTCAGATTGTCGTTGGCGGCGTAAACGAAAGTCTCGTCGAGCGTGTTGTTGCCAAGATTGTCGCTCGAAGTCAGCCGGTCGGCCTTGTCGTAGCCATAGGTCCAGCTGTCGGAGGCCGTCAGCCCCGTCGTGCCGGTGATGCGGCCGAGGAGATCGCGGGCGTATTGGTCGTCGAGCAGGACTGCGGCGCCCTTTGCCGTGGTGACGCGGTTCAGCCAGCGGCGGGTCGGCGAATAAATGAAGGACGTTTTTACGCCATTGGCATAGGTGATCTCCTTCGTCTGGCCGTCGGCCTCGTAGAGGGTCGAGGTGATGCCTGAAGCCGAGAGCAGCTTGTTGGCGGCCGTGTATTGCAGCGGGGCGGCCAGCGTGCCGAAGTCGAGCTGCACCGGCAGGTACTGGGTGCGCAGCGTCTGGCCCGAGCCATCGCGCACGCTGGTCGTGGTGTGGGTCAGCGTTCCCAGCGTGACGTCCTGGCGGGCGACCTTGCCGAAGCCGTCATACTTGTTGGCCTGCGTTGCCGCAGGGTTGGCGGAGGTGGTGAGCTGGCCGATATTGTAATAGCCGGCCGCTGCCTGGTCGTAGGTGTTTTGCGTCAGCGTCACCGCACTGCCGCCGGAGCTAGTGGCCGTCTTCAGGGTCAGCCGGTCCATCTGGTCATAGGCGAGAGCTGTGACGGTGGCACGGGCGTCGGTCTGGCTGGTCAGCCGGTTGGCGCCGTCATAGATGTACGACCATGAGCCGAGGTCGGGATCCGTTGCGGAAAGCCGGTTGCCGACCATGTCATAGCTGTAGGACCAGTTCGAGCCGCCGGGATCGCTGACCCCGGTCAGCCGGCCAAGGACATCGTAAGTACGGCCCTCCGTCAGATTGAGGCCGCCGAGATCGCGCACGATCTGCACGACATCGCCGCGCGTCGAGGATACGCTCTTGCTCTGCCGCGTGGTGGTCGCATTGATCTGGTCGGTCTGGGTGACCGCGTAAAGCCGCGGATTGGCCCCGGTGCCGGTGTCGAGGCTGTGGGCAAAGATCGTCTGGCTGGCATCGGCATAGACGCTCTTCACCGGCCGATCGGCCCAGTCGTAGCTGTTGGTCGCCCACTGCGCGGTGTCGCCGACGAAGCGCGGGAAGGCGGTGCGCAGCACATTGCCGCGTGGGTCGTAGTCGGTGTCAGCAATGCGCTTGGCTCCCGCCGCCGTCTCGCCGGGGTTTCCACCCGGTAGACGCGGCCAAGCCCGTCATAATAGGAGCGGACAAAATCCTCACCGGCGCCATTGGGCAACGGCGTCAGGGCGAGGGAAAGCCGCAAGGCCTGACCAATGCTTGATCCCTATGGGTGTCTGGCGCGATCGTTCATCGCAGCCAAGCGTGAAGAAACGGGTGCGGTTCAAAGCCTGCCGCTGAGGGAACGAAAAGAAAAGGATGCAAATTGGCGGCTGACGCCGCCAAAACAGGTCCGCTCGCCCTCGACGAGACACCGGCTAATGGGTGTCACCCTAATTCGCGTAATTCGATTCCCAAAAGGCTGACGGATCACATGGCAAGGGTCGGACTCGGTACTAAACACTGAATTAACTATCGAACAACGATTTGAGGTCCAGCTCCTGGAAAAAGTTCCATACGCTTATGATACTAAATTCTGAATCGTCGGTGCTATGCATCGTTAGGATAATGCTAGTTCCATCAATCGACTTTAACTTCGTTAAGATGAGGCGTGTCCCATCCTCCTGCAATTCAATGCCGGTCGATTTCTCCAAACTCGTTCCGGCTAGTCGAATCCTCTTCGAAGAATCTTCGAATTGCTCAAGCATCGATTTCTCACTCGAAAACGGCTCGTCCGTGAGAGACTTGAAATCTACCCACGACCCCGAAATCGCCGTCTGCAATATTCTCTCGATTCGGTCTCGTTCGGCTGAGCTAATTTCAAGAGTGGCCATTCGACTTTGTTCCAGCTTAGGGATTGGCTAACATACACCTGCCGCACTTGAGCACCTTTCACTACGGCTGTTCAATACGAAGTTCGCGGACTTTGACTCGTTGGACCCTGACTTGACCCAGGTCCGGAAGAAGCGTCCGTCGCCGTTGAGCCACCGGGCCCTGTCCCGCCTTTGTCCTTCTTTCCCGGAGTTTCCGTCGGTGTACTTGGTCCATATCCGATTGAGTCAAAATAGTCCTTTGCCTCTTTGACTTTCTGTCGAGCCTCAGCAGGTGACAATCCTGCGGCAAGTAATGCACCGTAAGCGACACCATACTCGGCACCCAAGGTTCCCCGCCCGGTGAGGTTAGTGTTTTGAAAGGCGTTGGCCTTGGCATGATCGGCTACAGTCAACGAAACAGCTGGCGCTTTGCTATAGCTGTATTCTTCCAGATTTCTTACAGCTGCATCTTGAACGATATGGTGCGACTGCCTCGCATCTGGATTGGTTGAACTCAGTGCTAACGCTTTATTTTGTGCTTGATTTTGTGCTTGGACCTCTAGGTGACTGCTCCATGTCTTTGTCATCGCTTCCGCAACGGTAGGCTTGTTTAAGTCCCATAATTTCTGAGTATTTGTTATCGTAGAGTTGTTTACTTCACCGTCATCGATAGCATCTGCGCTGACATAGCTGAGTATAGCGGCCCCAATACTCCAGCCAATTACTGCTTCCCCGATGCAGGCGTCTTCGAAGCAATGTCCATTGTTATCAGCTTTATTGACCGGATCATTCTGGGCATAGGCATATCGGTTGGTGCCCACCCCCGGCAGTATCGGGTCCCAATCATCGGGCGAGATGAACCGTCCCAGCAGCGGGTCCATGTATCTGGCATTGAGATACAGCAGCCCGGTCTCGGGATCGAAGCGCTCGCCGATGTAGCTCTTTTGCGTCTGGAAGCCGGTGTTGAGCCTTTCTCCGTAGGTGGCGTAGTTAGTGGCTTCGACGATGGCGCCGGCGGCGTCGGTGACCATGCGGACAGAGGCCAGGTGATCGCGATGCAGGAAGGCTTTTGTCGCGCCGGTCACCTTGACGTCGGGATGGGGATAGCGGGTGTAGATCTCCGCTCCGGGTGTCGCCGGATCGATCTCGACGGAAGCGTCGGGAT
>NZ_JAMYLR010000095.1:0-3110 GCF_040318155.1 Mesorhizobium sp. M1307
ATCCCGGGACGCTCGGTCTTGACGGGGACCGGAGGGTTGAACCAGTGGAGAGCCATACGTCACTCTTTGTCGGCCCGATCAAGTTTCTCCAGCAAATACCTTTGCTCAGCCGGCAGCTTCCGTTCTACAGGCAGATTTAGCAGCTTGCGAAGGTAATTGCGGATTACCTCTGACTATTGAAAATGGCGCAGGACGGCGCGCTTCCGTTGCGATGCCAGAGCGACTGAAGTTGGCTGACAGCTACTCGCGACCGTCGAAGCCACGTGGAGGCGGGCGCGATCAGGCTATTCGCGAAGGTCGAACGCGACGAACAGGCCAAAGGCTGGGGCAAGATCGACAATAAACTCCACCAGCTCGCAGTCAGTTTCCGCCAGATGTGGCCCGTCTCGGCGCACCGCTGCGATAGTCTCTTTGACGGAGATGATTTGACCGCGACGGGCTTGTAAGATCAGCTCGTGAACAAGGTGTTTGGCAGTCACCTTGTCGGGTCGGCAGTTCGTCCAAACGTTCATACAAGGCCTCCCACCTCAGCGAGAACCCAAGGGAACATTCATGATCCTCCGTCGAGAAAAATCAAGAAGAATGTTTGATAACTTCTGAGTGGGAATCAGGGGGACAAGCACGAAGCGAGCCTCTATACTCTTTGACCTGACGCTCAGCCAGCCGGCTAGGGACCTTCTTCCGTCGGGCCCTGTTTGGCCCGATCAACAGCCGCAAGTAATGACTGTAGGGTTGGCGGCAGTTCTGGTTCGACCTCCAGATTTAAGAACGTTTGTACGTGATGACGATAGCCTTCGGAACGGATCAGTTTCCGAAACGCTTCGGAGACAGACTGATGGTCTGCTTTGTTGCTCGTTGTCATGTTCGGGAAGTCCGTCCCAATGAGCCGCAACTCGCCCGCAACGAATGGGTTCCATCAGGAGGTCGGAATATTTGGCTGAAATTTCTGAGCGGGAGATCGGATAACTGGCTCGCGCGAAGACCCCCCGTGCCCCTTCGTTTGCCGCAGCATTAATCCTCGCTCTTTGAACTGAAGATTCGTGTCGATCTAGCGTCGGTGTTGCACATCGTGAACCTTGGAATGCTTCTGTCCAATGTTTGCTCACGCTGTGATGCCAACGGGCAGGCTCTTGCGGCAGGGTGCCGCAAGGTCGCGACGAATGAAACGCCGGCCCAGTTCAGCCCGCGCGACGTCCTTCAAAGCTGGGGGGATCGATCTTCACCAAGCGGTCTGCGGCCTCGACCGCAGTTCGTATCCTGCTGCACAGCGCGAGATTTTCCGCCAGCATTTCTTCAGTGCGTTGAAGCGCGAGCTCGGTCCGGTGGATGCGCTGCCTGGCATTGGCAACTTCCGATGTCAAAAGATCGGCCGCCATCCCGTGGCCGTGGGGTTCCATAGTGTCCATCACTTTCTAATACATGGGGGGCGATATCGTTCCTTAATGTCGGGCGAAACGGCGGGCCGCAGAAAAGCGCGATGTGCCGAATGACCAAGGCTCCCTGTCAAAACAGCGCCAGAAACAGGCGAACGGCTTCGGCCGCTCTACATCCCACGGCAGAGGCGATCACGGGTCAGAGGGCCATTGATCTGTTCAGGTACGACTACAACGCAAGCGAAGACACACTCAGGCGGCTGGTGATCAAGCATCGTCTTCACAACCAGACAATGCCCGGTGCTCCGTGGAGAATAAGCGCTCCCGGTTTGGCTATGGCGCTCGCCGGCGATGATGACGCGGTTGAGGCAGGACGATCGCGAGCACGATCGTTTGAGCCGGCTCCTTGATCATCCTGCCGGAAGCCACATCGCTACGCGCGGTGGACCTGCAACTCGCGATCCGCCTCGCTCGCATGTTCGCAACTGATGCGAAGTTCGTGCGCGGAATGACCTTTGCCAACGTCCGACCGATATCTCATCGCTTGATCGCCTCCAAACCGATACAGTTTTGCCCGAATTGCATGTGAGATGTGCAGGACGCTACGGCGTTCAGGCGAACCCAGTTCCTTGGATGGCGGCTCACTTGCTCCTCCTGCGGATCGCGGCTTCGCGATAGCGGCGAGCAAGATGCTGCCTCCCCTTTCCGCCACTATTGGAGTTCCGCCCTCCATGGCAAGAAGTTGATCGAGGATGTCTCAGACAAACGTCCTCGATCCTGGGCATCGCCGATCGATATTGCGCGCTCCTACTGATGCGCCGCATACCGAGTAGGGCTCCGAGCGTGAGCAACGTGACGGCGGAAAGCATAGCGTGTCCGCTCGGAAAGCTCGCCGTAAAGACCCCTTGCGGGATGAACGACATCTGGCCTCGACCGGTCGAAACGATCTTGAGAAGGGTGCTGATGGCCTCCCCACCGACCACGGCGAGGGCTACCAGCGCGGGGTACCATCGCTTCCGTGTGATAAGCAAGTACCGCACTACAGCTACCGACACGAAGGCCAGGAAACGCGAAGCTGCCGAGAGAGGTCACATCCAGTCCCATTTCTTCCAGCCACGGCGGGCCGATGGGATTGCTGGGGTCGCCGGCGCTGCGGAACGCTATCAGTCGCCCGATCAAAACCCGTTGTGTCGCCCTCAATGACTTCTTCCGCTAGGAGACGGAAGCCGAGAACAAGCCCGCCTGCCACAAGCAGAAAGAAGACCGGCCACATACCGTCGCTGCGGATGCCACGAAAACGCCGTCGGAGGGATTGGGTGCTTTGATCTCCATGCATCTCAACCTTGTTTGGAAGGGCTGCAGCGGGCGGCCGATTGGAACAATCGCGATCCACCTCTCTGTTCGATGGGATCACGTCGCCCTGACGGGGCTTCAGATTACTCCGCGTTAGCGTTCGCCAAGGTATCGAGGGCAGGCGCAAGGCGCTTCGCCAGAGTCGACCGGGAACAGTTGGTCGCCTTCACGATGGTGTTCCACCGTCGATCAGACCGTGCTCGCTCCTCGCCCGAGGACGGACCTTGATTTGCGATTGGCAGACGCTGGAGCCGGGTACGGAAAAGCCCGCCGCCCGAGCTGTACGGCGGGCTTTTTTTGTGCATCAACCCACGGTAGACCGTCTGGCCACGACTAGGTCAGGATAATCACGATCTTGTAGGTATTCGGGTCGACGATGACGAT
>NZ_JAMYLR010000096.1:0-2718 GCF_040318155.1 Mesorhizobium sp. M1307
TGGGCGACCTCGCCGGCAAGGACAAGCCGACGAACCCCGCCAAGGCGCGCAGTCCATCCTTCTACGAGGGCCAATATACGAGCAACTATTTCGACACCGCCACCGTGCGGGCCGATGGCGACAAGCTGATGCTCGAACTCGGCCCCAAGCCCATGCAGTTCACGCTCGAACACTGGGACGGCGACACCTACGCCCTCACGCCCCGCGGAGAGAACGCGCCGACCGGCTCGCTGTCATCGGTGAAGTTCGTCGGTTCCCCCGGCGGCCTTCGCGCGCGGGTGATGACGGTGGACTATCTCAATGAGAACGGGTTGGGGCATTTTCAGAGGTAGGGGTGGAGGCGTTGGGTGCTCCATACACCCTATGCCGTCGACTCGGACTATTCCGCGTGGGAGCGCTCTAAGTCTCGATCGGGCGGAAAGTGGTCGCACACGGGAGCGGCCGATGCGCCCGCCGGCTCGGTCGTGCCATTTCAAGACCCCGCGGTGTGCTTTTCCAGAGCGACTTTCGCCTATCGGAAGGAGTCGGGCGGATTCTCCCATAGCCGACAGTCCGCGTCCGGCCCCAATCAAGTCGTTTCGTAACCGGCAGCCGCTTGCGGGTAAGGTCCTGATAGGCGAAACTGATTGGAACCGGGAGGGTTTGCCACCTCGCCTCCGAGGTTGGCCGCCGACAGAGTGCTCCGAAATGGACCGCAAGCTCGCCGCCATCCTTGCTGCTGACGTTGTCGGATACTCTGCCATGATGGAGCGCGACGAGGCGGGTACGCATGAACGGGTGCGCGCCGATCATAAGGAACTTTTCGAACCGACAGTAGCGCGTCATCATGGCACTATCTTCAAGCTGATGGGCGACGGCCTGCTGGCGGAGTTTTCTTCTGTCGTCGAGGCGATGGAATGCGCGGTTTGGCTGCAACGTGGGCTGGCCGAGCGAAACGCCTCGTTGCCGAAAGACCAGCGCGTGGAAGTGCGCATCGGCGTCAATCTTGGCGAGGTGATTGTCGAGGGTGACGATCGGTTTGGCGAGGGCGTAAATATCGCGGCGCGACTAGAACAACTTGCCGAGCCTGGCGGCATCTGGGTGTCTGCAAAGGTCGCGCGCGAGGTTGAGAAGAAGCTGGCTTTCGGCTTTCAGTCGATGGGCCCGCAGAAGGTCAAGAACATCTCGGAGCCGGTGGAGGCCTATCGTGTCACGATCGGCGGCAAGGCTAGGCCCAGGCGCGCGAGCCGCAACCGCTCGCGGCTGCCAGCCGTGGCGAGCTTCCTGGTGCTGGTCTTAGCAGCCACAGCGGTCCTGGCGTGGTGGCAGTTCTATGGAACAAAGCGCGAGATAGACCAGGGTGGTATCCCGACCGTTGCGGTTCTGCCGTTCAAGAACATGAGCGGCGACCCGAAGCTGGAGTATTTCAGCGACGGCATGACAGACAATTTGATCTCGATGCTGGCAGGCGTCACCGAACTTAAGGTGCTCTCGCGTAGCTCTACCTTTGTCTACAAGGACAAGCCAACCGATGTCCGCCAGATCGGCCAACAGTTGAACGCGGCCTACGTGATCGAGGGCGGCGTCTGGAAGGAGACGGAGCGGGTGCGGATCACCGCGCAGCTGATCGACACGCGCACAGGCGAAAATCTCTGGGCGGAAAAGTTCGATCGCTCGGGAAGCAATCCCCTTGTGATTCAGGACGAGGCGATCGAACGAATCATTGGCACGCTTGGTGGCCAGCGCGGAAAAATGTACGACATGGAGTACAAGAAGGTCTGGGAAAAGGACACACCGGATCTTGAAGAGTACGACTTCTTCCTTCGATCCAATTTCTTCTTTGGGCAGTTTACGCCCGAGAGCCTGGTAAAGGCGACGGACATAATTCTTGAGGGCTTGGCCAAATTTCCCGATTCGTCGCTGTTATCGTGCGGACTGGCCTGGGATCACGTCTTGGCGGCTGGCCTCGCTTTTGACGATAAGCCTGAAGAGCATTGGCGCATGGCGTCTGAACTGGAAGCAAGGATTCTTCCACGGGCTAACCTCGGACCCGACGCAAGAAAAAGCTGCTTGTGGTCATCCGTCTACGTCACTGCTTATCAGGGGAAATTTGATCTGTCTCTGCGCAGGGCCGACGAGGTGATCGCGCTTTCGCCCGGAGACGCGTTTCTCATCGGCGACCTTTCATCAGCAGCCCGCTTCAGCGGCCTGACTGACAAGGCGATTGAGCGAGCAGAATACGGGCTCAGGAACGATCCAAACTTCGCCGATTACTATCTCGTGATGAAGGCAAATGCCCTGACGGATATCGAAAAGTACGCCGAATCTGCTGCCCTGATCACGAAGGCGTCAGACTTCCAGATCACTGTTCCGCTGCTACGTGCCATCAACGATGTCCATCTTGGAAAAACTGACGATGCACGCAGTGAAGTCCTCAAGGCGCTTGCCATGCAACCGTGGCTTAAGGCCACGCGGTGGCGCGATATGACGTTCCATATCAATCCTGCAGTGATTGATCGACAGGTGGCCGACCTAGTGGCCGCGGGACTGCCAACGAAGTAGTTTCGGTTGGAAGCCGGAGTACAGGCGTGCAGTATCCTTCCCCGTCGTTAGTTGCTTTCAGGATGCACCGATTTGAATGTCAGCTTTGGACCGATAGTGTTGAAGAAGTCGGCGATGAAGCCGTGGATCCACTCGCACCGAAGCGTCTTGATTAAGGTCGACGCGACCTCCTCGCCT
>NZ_JAMYLR010000097.1:0-2705 GCF_040318155.1 Mesorhizobium sp. M1307
CGCCGACTGATGACAAACCGCTCAGCGGCAGCGCAAGATCGTTCATGGTGGGTGTGGTCTCCGGGAAATGGTTCGGATCGGCTTAGGCAACCAAATCCTACGCCATTTCAACGGCTTGCGCCACATCCACCAACCCCCATGAATTTGGTTAGGTTGATGCGGCGTGCCGCCGCCGTGAGGCCGCGCTCGCTCAGCAGCGCGTCGAGAACGACGAGAAGATTCAGATCGAGCCCTTTGAAACGCATGTCTTAGCTATCCATAGCGTGGATGCATTTGATTGAAACAAACGATTTTACCAATTTTCCGGAATGTCGCATGGACTTGGCAGGACCTCACGTGCGCCGATCACTGCCTCTATCGCGTGGCGAGTCCCTTGAGAAGAGCCCGAAAGAGGAAATCTGTCGCGTGCGGTGGAGATTGTACTGGGAATGAGAGGCAGCGCTCCGATCATGTCGAACTCTCCGACGAATGGCGGACCGGTACAATAGTTGATCGCAACTGGTCCGGAGCTATGAAACATCTCGATTACATATGAGGTGCCGAGTGAATACGCTGACAGCACCCACCGTCGCAGCGTTTAGCTGACGTTTGACGACGGTTCCTATCCATTTACACGCAGATTCTTGATGTGCTGGCGCAAAAGCGGGAGGCCGGCGACTTTTCTTCGTCATCGGGCTGACGCCGCAGAAGCCGGAACTCGTCCGGTTCCTATGGGCATTGGGCTTGGTCGGTCGCACAGGCTCTATGAGGGGCAATTTTGGCAACGCGACGCGACTCGGGTTTTGAACGACGCCGAAAACGCAAGCTGGAAAGGAACAAGATGGCAGATCAACTCGCCAACGAAATAATCGCCATTATCAAGAAGCGCGCCGCGTCGGAGGGCGGCATAGCGCCTGCCACAGGCGGCGAGATAACGGCTGCCACGGGACTGACTTCGCTCGGTATCGATTCACTGGGATTGGCGGACGTTCTCTGGGACCTGGAGCAGGCCTACGGCATCCAGATCGAGATGAATACGGCCGAGGCATGGTCGGATCTCCAGAATGTTGGGGACATGGTGGAAGCCGTGCGCAGCTTGCTCGCTAAGGGGGTGTGAATGGACAGGCGCGTCGTGATTACTGGGATTGGCGGTATTTGCGGGCTTGGGACCAACGCCGCCGCCATTTGGACAGAGATGCGAGAAGGCCGCTCCGCCATCGGCCCAATCGTCAACTCCGAGCTCCATGAATTGAGGGTCAGGATCGGTGCCGAGATCAAGGCGCTGCCGGAGCATGACATCGACGGCAAGCAACTCATCTCCATGGACCGCTTCAGCCTGCTCGCTGTGCTTGCGGCGCGCGAAGCCATGCGTCAGGCCGGACTTTCCTCCAAAGAGGGAAATAGCTATCGCTTCGGTGCGACGGTGGGCGTTGGCGGCTGCGGGTGGGATGCGATCGAGCAAACCTACCGCGCCATCCTTCTGGGCGGTAAGCGTGCCGCTCTCTTGACTGTACCCAAGGCGATGCCGGGTGCCGCTGCCGGCCAGGTCAGCATGAGTCTTGGTCTGCGCGGGCCGGTGTTCGGCGTCACGTCCGCCTGTTCCTCGGCAAACCATGCGATTGCCTGCGCGGTGGACCAGATCAGGCTCGGCCGGGCCGACGTGATGCTTGCCGGCGGCAGCGAAGCGCCGCTCATATGGGGTGTGCTGAAGGCATGGGAAGCGATCCGCGTGCTTTCGCCCGATACTTGCCGGCCATTCTCGGCCGATCGCCAGGGCCTGTCGCTTGGTGAAGGCGCCGGCATGGCGGTGCTGGAAAGCTACGAGCATGCCCTGGCTCGGGGCGCCACCATCCTTGCCGAAATTGCCGGTGCCGGCCTTTCCGCCGATGCGTCCGACATCGTCGCGCCGACTGTCGAGGGGCCGGAGGCAGCAATGCGGGCCTGCCTTGCCGATGCCAGGCTGGACGCCGAGGATGTCGACTATCTCAACGCGCACGGCACCGGCACCAAGGCCAACGACCAGATCGAGACGGCGGCGATCAAGCGCGTCTTCGGTCAGCACGCCTTCTCAATGTCCATTTCTTCTACCAAGTCCATGCACGCGCATTGCCTCGGCGCGTCCGGCGCGCTCGAGTTGATCGCCTGCGTGATGGCTATCCGCGAGAGCGTCGTGCCGCCGACTGCCAATTATCGTGAGCTGGACCCCGATTGCGATCTCGACGTCACGCCCAATGTGGCACGCGAGCGCAAGGTGCGCGTGGCACTGAGCAACTCCTTCGCCTTTGGCGGCACGAACGCGGTTCTGGCGTTCAGGCAGGTGTAGAAGCCATGAGAGATGCCTCCGGCAACATTATCTCTCGCATCCAGATGCTTGCCGGATAACTATTGTGAAGGGCGGGTCATTGACCGCCTCGGCGAATGCGGGAAGTGGCAGCGGAAGCTCGACGATCCGGGGTATCGTCTTTGCGAAATTCTTAACTGTTGAAGCGGCTTGGACGTACCGCCGCCCCGTAAAAGGTAAGCGAGGCCCTGCGGGCTCGGCTTGAGGGTCTGAAGCTGTACACGACAATGTCTGGAAGCCGCAGGGTCGGCTCTGCGCCCGTTATAGTCGCCTGAGTGCTGCCGGCCCGGCCGCGCCGCGGGCGCCGTCAACGAACTCCTTGAACCTGCGGACCTTGCCTGTCTTGGCCGACGCTTCGAAGCGCGCCGTCGTGCTGGCCTCCAGA
>NZ_JAMYLR010000098.1:0-2695 GCF_040318155.1 Mesorhizobium sp. M1307
GGACAAACGCCGCGACAATATCCGCGGTCAATTCCATCAATTCCGCGTTCTGGCGATTCTTCTCTTCGGTCATTCATCAACTCCTGTTGCTAGTCCGCTTTCGTATGGGGGAAAGTCGGATCGCGCAAGAAGCAGGTCCACAGAACGAAATGCTCAGGATCCTCGACCGGCCGCTGCGTAGGTTCCTCTGTAAGTCAGCCTTCCCGGTTTTGACCCTCTTTGTCTGAAATCGGCGTGTAGGGTCTGATCGTTCCGGCGCTCTTTCGCGTTGGGTGAAAACACAGGGGAGGAACGACCGTATCAGACGACAAACACGAACGAATTCGACGCCGCGCATATGAGATCTGGGAACGAGAAGGCCAGAGGCACGGTTTGCACGAGCGCCACTGGAATAAGGCGACGTTTTACATCGAGAACGAAGACCACTCGCTCGGGGCAAGACCACCGGCAATATCTGGTGCCGACCTTCCAAGTTCTGCACCCCAAAGCCGAAGGACGAAAGGCAAGCGCGCCGCGAGTCAATCGGATATTGAAGCGGCGGAAGCGCTGGCGATGAGAACAGGCATTACCGGCGACCAAGCTCAAGACCTCATCGATCGCCTCGGTAACGATCTGCTGGTATTCTGTTCGCGACGAAGCCCGACCGCCTGAAGCGCGCAAACTGCACGCGCTGCCCACTCAAGGAGTCAAAAGGTCCGCTAATCGTTTGCATTTGGGCTGCCTACAGCAAGCCCGCCGCTCATCTAGGGCGGCGGGAGTCTACTCGCGGTTTTCAGGTCATTCGATGACTTTGACGATCTTGCGTGTGCCTGGGTCAACAACAACGGTCCGGTTGTCGATGACGGTGTAGCGGTATTTGACATTGGGGACTTCATGCAACTCGACCGTGTCGGGCAGGGTTGAGCCGATGTTGAGCTCCACGCCAGGGACTTTCACCGATGCGAGCGGCTGCTTCTTCACGTACTCCTTGATGACCGTTTCCTGTTGCGGTTCGATGACCACGTCTTGCGCTGCAGCGGCGCCGACGCCCGCCAGCAACAGAAGTCCTGCGGCTGCAGAGCAAAGATGCATTCTCATAGTTATCTCCTTCGTATGAACTCTGGGCGCCGGACCGCATCAGCCGCGCGCCAAGCACACCCAAACCAGAAATTTCTCCAAACGTTCCTTGCTGGGACTTTGGTCCGCGCTCGCCAGCGACCTAAGTTTGATTGGTGTGCGCAATGGGCTGGACAGGACGGCCCCCCGGAATCGTGACTGGCCGTATCCGTTGCCCGCTGCAAAGTTTACGGGACGCATATGTGCTGCGCACGATCGGCCCTCGATCGAGCGCGACGATCTCGCCAAGCACATGGAAAAGAGTGTCCATCTAAGCCCGCTGGCTACTTGCACCGCTTTTCGCAGTATCCATCACTGTGTTGGCAATCGGAATAATCGTGAGCTGACAATTGATTTCGGATGTGAGGGTAACGCCCCTACAGCTTCACCTGTCATCGCCCGCAGCTATGTCCCGTTCTGCGCTGATTGGGTTCGCCCGTCACGCCGTCTTACTGTGGCGGGCGAACCCTTGGGGCTGCCAAGCGCTACGCGAGCGGAAATGAAAGCCCGCAGATCGCGCGGCGCGGCGATCAAGTGTCGCACCAAGCTGGGCGGAGACGTCCGAATGAAACGGCTGCCTTTAGCCCGTAGACCATCAATTTTGCCTGCGGCCGTCCTTGGCATGTCCGAAGGCGGCCAGACTGTCCCAAACCATGAGATTTTGGTCTGCTGCGGTCGCCGACCCTAATTTATTTCCATAGAGCTTGACGCAATTACTGAAATCGCTGTCCGCGAATTAGCGGAATGGGTGTCCACGAATTGCTGAAACACGCACCCACTGGTCGTCGCGGAGGATCAGACGATCCATAATTCCCATGGCTGCCTCCAAAAGACAGCCTTGCATCTGATTTGCTCAGCCCTGGGAATCCCAAGAGTCCACACGACCCAGTGTGCGTAGAGTTTTGATCTTCTCGTCGAAACCTATGTTTCGATTACTCGACGTGCTCCATTAACGCCAAGTACCTCGCCCAGAGCAGCTCCGATGCGAGTTTCAAGAAGTGCAAAATGGCCCATATATGCGCCGACCAGAGTGAATGCTCTCGTATCCCGGTCTATTTCGAGCAGCGCGGACTTGGTCAGCATTAGACAGCCTAGCGGGTCCGTCCCAACATAGCCGTGGGCACCGGCCTGCTAGTCACGGAACACCCCCTGCTCCCTGGCAGCAGCCTCGAAAGCCTGACGGACCTCTTCCGGAGTCACTTGGTCCTGAAAAGCGTCGGCGCACAGTTGCACAGCCTTCCTCCACTTGGGTCCCATCTTGGTCCATTTCATGAGTTCCTCGGCGGGCACCCTCGACGTTGTTGCACCCGTAGGTGACCCCAGGTCGGTCGGTCTTGACGTACACCGGAGGGGAGAACCAGTGGGTTGCCACGACAACTCCTACTCAGGGGAGAGATACATCTTGGCTTCCTTGGCGGCAGCCTCAAAGGCCTTTCGGACCACCTGAGGGTCAATCGGATCGCCCTCTAGGTCTGACAGGCAGAGGGTCACCGCCTTATGCCAGCGAGGCCCTCGCCGGGTCCACGTCTTGAGCTGCTCAAGGGCTGCCCTCGCATTGTTGCAGCCATGCCTGACGCCGGTTTCAGTCTTCACGAACACC
>NZ_JAMYLR010000099.1:0-2668 GCF_040318155.1 Mesorhizobium sp. M1307
GGCGCCAAGACGCTCACCTATGATGCCAACGGCAACATGACCGCCGACGGCACCCGGACGCTCGCCTGGGACGAGGCCAACCGGCTGAAGACGGTCACCCAGGCCGCCAACACCGTTTCTCTCTCCTACGGCCCGGACGGCGCACGAACCAAGAAGACTTCGTCCTTCGCGACCACGCTCTATCCCGACGCTTCCGTCGAGATCGATCCGGCGACACCGGGCGCAGAAATCTACACCCGCTACCCCCATCCCGACGTCAAGGTGACCGGCGCCACGAAAGCCTTCCTGCACCGCGATCACCTGGCGTCGGTGCGCATGGTCACCGATGCCGCGGGCGCCATCGTTGAGCAGACCAACTACGCCAGCTATGGCGAACGCCTCAACACCGGCTTCCAGACGCAGAAGAGCTACATCGGCGAGCGCTTCGATCCTGAAACCGGACTGCTCTATCTCAATGCCCGGTACATGGATCCACTGCTGGGACGGTTCATCTCGCCGGATGATTGGGATCCGACGCTGCCGGGCGTCGGCACCAATCGATATGCTTATGCCCGGAATGATCCGGTGAATAGGAGTGACGCCAACGGACATGAGGACGTTACCCCGAATGACGACGATAGCGACAATGACGGGCTCCCTAATGAGATGGATGCGTGGCCTGATTTCGATAATAGGATGATTATGAGCGTAGAGGGCGGCGTCACGCCGGGTCTCAAAGGTCCCGCAGCCACCATGCAGCGGGCCTTAATTGGTGCTATGGGCGACAGGCTAATTTTTGGGCCCGGGAAATGGGTCACGGTTAACGAGCCAATGTCTCCCAGAGCTGCGGCCTATCAAGCTCAAATTAGCGGCCGACCGGGCCAAACATATACCCTAAATGGCACAAAATTCGACAGCTTTAAGAATGGCGTCCTTGTCGACGCCAAAGGACCAGGCTACGCTAAATTTGTCAAGGACGGGGAATTTCGAGACGATTGGTGGGAGGGACGGCAAAAATTACTGGACCAAGCGCAGCGGCAAACTGTTGCTGCAAAAGGAAACCCTATTACTTGGACATTTGCAGAGCAGAAGGCGGCTGATGCAGCGAAGAAATTGTTTAAGCAAGAAAAAATAATTGGGATAGATATAAAGGTAGAGGAAGCAACACCAGAAGGCAAGCCGGTCTCCTCGAAAAGTGATGGTTACGACCCGACTCAAGGGTCAGAGCCAGATTGATGATTTGGGTTTTATCTACTTATGGAATCAATAGAGATTTTCCTATACTGGGGCGCTCGCAAAATGGCACTCTCTGAGGCGTCGTCTTTGACGATCAAGCATTTTTTAGTGCTAAGAGAGATTGGGCCTGCCTTTGCTGAGTGGGTTCAACCAGCGGCTTCGCGAAAGCGCGCTCTTTCCAGTCCACCGATTGATATGCAAAGCGAAGATGCGGTCACAAGGTTGTTGGTGAAAGGTCAAAACAAGACGGATACTCCCCCAAGGATCCCAATACCAGAACTTGGGTACCATATAAGGTTATGGAATAAATCATCGCATGGTTTAGACGCAACGACATCGATTCGATGCGGAGTTCATTCGTGTTTTTTATCAATCGACGCGCAGAACGTGGTGTCGTTAAGAATAAAGTCTGAAAACAAAATACACATTGGAGACGCAGATTTGCGTAGCATTCTATACAGAATGTCTGATATTTGGCATCCCATGAGTGGTTTAGTATCGGCTGCTACGAATGGCGTAGAGTATACCATTGCGTCTATTTGAATTATGATGAAAGTGAATTGCGGTGACGGTGCACCTTTTACCATGCTCGCCCGCCCGGACACGAAATTCCTGACGGTCCCGAAGGTCAAGAGCGCGCGGAACTTCTTTGGGAATTGCGGAATTACGGTGGCACCCATTAGCCGGCCTCTCGTCAAGGGCGCGCGGAATTTTTTGGCGGCGTCTGCCGCCAATTTGCACGATCGCGCCAGATACCCATAGGGATTAAGCATTGGTCAGGCCTTGCGGCTTTCCACCGTGCACAAGCAGGTCGCCGAGACCTATGCGGTCAATAATGCGACAAAGCCCTACACGGTGCAGAATACGGCGACCGACACGACGCTGACCGAGAACATTGCACGCACACTCAGGGTTGAGCGGGCGTTCGACGCCTACAACAACGTCACCAGCATCAAGGACTATGGCCGCACCGACGTCAGCGGCGACGAGACGTGGACGGTGGCGAGCTTTGCGCCGAACACGAGCGCCTACATCGTCTCGCTGCCGAGCAGCCAGACGGTGCGCGCCGGGCTGGACACCAGCTTCCCCTATATCGGCTACGACGAGACCTATTATGACGGCGGCGCCAATTCGACACCGCCGGCCAAAGGCAACGTCACCCGCAAGCGCGGCTTCTCCGATTACTACTCGGCGCCGCAAAAGGAGGTGAACCAGTATTTTGCCTATGACAGCTTTGGCAACAAGCTCTCGGCCACCAACGGCCTCGGCCACAAGACCGAATGGGATTATGATGCGACCTATCACCTCTATCCGGTGACTGAACGCGCACCCCGCTATTTTGCCACCGGCGGCCAGAGCGCCGACACGCGCTTCGTCTCGATCGCCACCTACAATCCCGTCTGCGGGCTGCCGGCGACGAAGACCGACTTCAACGGCCGCATAAAAACCTTCA
>NZ_JAMYLR010000100.1:0-1888 GCF_040318155.1 Mesorhizobium sp. M1307
TGGTGACGTTGTTGTAGGCGTCGAACGCCCGCTCAACCCTGAGTGTGCGTGCAATGTTCTCGGTCAGCGTCGTGTCGGTCGCCGTGTTCTGCACGGTGTAAGGTTTGGTCGCGGTATTGACCGCATAGGTCTCGGCCACCTGCTTGTGCACGGTGGAAAGCCGCAAGGCCTGACCAATGCTTGATCCTTATGGGTGTCTGGCGCGATCGTTCTCGCAGCCAAGCGTAAAGAAACGGGTGCGGTTCAAAACCTGCCGCCGAAGGGAAGGAAAAGAAAGGATGCAAATTGGCGGCTGACACCGCCAAAAAAGCTCCGCGCGACCTTGACGAGAGGCCGGCTAATGGGTGTCACCGTATTTCGTAATTCACCGTAATTCCGCAATTCTAATTCAGATGAAGACGATCGGGTTACCTTCTTTAATTGCCGCCTTCACAAGGCTCCGCACCTGAGTAGAAAAATCTCTCACCTCTATAATTTCTGAATCGCGTAGCATATTTAGCTCTTCTAGAATTTTATCGAAATAAGAATTTTCAATCATATCGCCAAAATGGCCTCCAGAATACAAGAAAAGCTTCTCCAATATTGATTCTCTATCACCAAATTTCTCTGCGATTGTGTCACTAAGGAACTTGATATGGGCAATATTACCAAAATCCACGCATATTGCGATCGAATCCTCGTAGTCAAAATTTTGATTCAATGCTTTAGATGCAATTACCTCACCAGTGTCAGCGTCAATCTCGCAATCGGATAGATTGAACTGCTTCTCCAAAGACTTCTTACTTTTATAGACAGCTGCTGAGAGAGACATATCTTACCTTTCCTAATATCTAACCAACCCATCTGCGATAGTTGATACTTTAACTATTCCCTTAATAGAATAACCTATATTACCCTCTACACTCTGAATTTCATGAAGAACCTGAGATCTTGTTATTTCAGTTTTTCTTGCATCAACAAATACATTTCTATCACTCTGTCCGACGGCTCTTTGAATTCGATTTTTAAGTGTATTGGTGCCATTGACGGTAAGCTCTTTGAATTCTGTTTGAATACCATTAATCTTGAAATCCGGAGTCTTCATTGTTGCCCTAGGCACGGCTTCAACATCATTCCCCATGTCCAATTGTTCTTTTGCAAACGCCTTCTCCTCAGGCCGAAGCGAATTCCAATTTCCAGTGAACTTGCCGGCCTTTTTATTGCTGTCGACCTTTTTTTTTGTTGCCATTGTCCGGATCATCCGGATTCGGTGTTGCCGGATTCCCCGAAACATCCGGACCCGTCTTGTTAGCGCCGTCGCTACTTTCATTATCATCGGCAGACGAGTTGGCAACGTTGTGACCGAAGAGACCTCCGAAGAGACCTCCAAAAAAACTGTCGTCATCATTGCTATTGCCCCCAGAATAGTCACATGACCGAGGACTTTGCACTTGATGCCCATTCTGATCACCCTTGTTGACCGGATCGTTCTGGGCATACGCATACCGGTTTGTTCCGACGCCCGGCAGTGTCGGATCCCATTCATCCGGCGAGATGAACCGTCCTAGCAGCGGGTCCATGTACCGTGCATTGAGGTAGAGCAGGCCGGTCTCGGGATCGAAGCGCTCGCCGATGTAGCTCTTTTGCGTCTGGAAGCCGGTGTTGAGCCGCTCGCCATAGGTGGCGTAGTTTGTGGCCTCGACGATGGCGCCGGTGGCGTCGGTGACCATACGGACCGAGGCCAGGTGATCGCGGTGCAGGAAGGCTTTGGTCGTGCCCGTCACCTTGATGTCGGGATGGGGATAGCGGGTGTAGATCTCCGCCCCCGGTGTCGCCGGATCGATCTCGACGGAAGCGTCGGGATAGAGCGTGGTCGCGAAGGACGAAGTCTTCTTGGTTCGTGCGCCGT
>NZ_JAMYLR010000101.1:0-1676 GCF_040318155.1 Mesorhizobium sp. M1307
CTAGTTTCCGTCCACAAACGCCCATTTTGGTGAGCGTTTACAGAGGTTTGCCGCAGGAAGAAACGTCGTTTGCGGTACCGGCCGACGCGAAGTCCAGTGGATCGCGCCAGAAAGAACTCGCCGAACGGAAGTTAGTCATGGCTATGGAGCCGGCGCCTGCCGGCGGGCTGCTGACCCGCGCAATGGCTCGACGTCAGGTCGGCTTGAGGCGCGTGAAGACGACGAGATTGTAAGCCACGACCGAGGACCAGACGTAGCTCTTGAAGTGATCAAGGCCGCGCCAGGTGCAGCGCGCCAAACCGTAAGCGCGCTTGAGGCATGAGATGTCGGCCTCGATGCCGGCACGGAAGTTACGCAGCTTGCGATAGACCCAATTGCTTCTGACCATGTCCTCGATCCTGAGGCCGGCTTTCTTGTGGAATGCCATGTCGCGGACGCCCAAGGTCAAGGCTGTAGCCAGATTGTCGCGACTGGCAAAGCCGCCGTCGGCCGCCGCCTGCCGCGGCGCTTGACCCCAGATGCCGATGTGGCGTTCCAGCATCGGCAGCAATCGATCGCTGTCGCGCGGATTGCCCGCCTCGATCACCAGATCGAGGATCATGCCGCTCCTGCCGGTGGTCAGGTTGAGCTTGTGGCCGTATTCGGTGTCGCGGCTGCCCTTGACGATGATATCGGCATGGGGCTCGAACAGGCTGACCAGCTTGTCGCTGGCCGGCACCAACTCGCCGGCCAACACCCGCCGCTCACTCTGTGTGATGATGCGTTCGATCAGCGGCCGATAGTGGCAGACCTGGGCCTGCCACAGTTCGATGAGCGGACTGCCCGCCGCGACCAACCGCTCGGTCGCTTGCTGCAGGTATGCCAATGTCGCGCGGGTGATTGCGATCAGTTCCCGGTAGAGTTGGAACCGATTTGGTCGACCGCGTGTGAACTGGATCTTGCGGGCACGCCTCTTAGCCGCCCGACAATGATCATGCCATGGTGAGCGGGCACCACCGGTCAACACATCGGCCTGCTTCAGAAGGCGCACCATGACGCGCACGGCATCCCAAAGCAGGCTGCTGTCGCTCGGCTCATGCATAAGTGCCGAGGTCACGGTGCTGTCCAGCCGCACGACCGCGCCATCTTCGAGCTTCGCCTGCCGAGCGCCCGACAGCAGTGCCCGATTGATCTGCTCCCAGGTCTCGGGCCGGATCGCACTGATCGTCTTTTGCAGCACCGACTTCTGCGGGCTCCATGACCACGGCAGCCGCGCAAAGGCGCGGAACGAGGCGGAGTCCTCGAGATGGAACGCCAGTTCCTGATAGCTCAGTTGCCGGTATTGCTTCAGCAGCGCACAGCGCAGCACCGCTTCGGCGGGCAGGCCTTGCCGTCCGGTGGCCTTGACACAGACCCGAACCAGATCGCGGGCCACCAAACCAAGTAGATCGCAATGCTCATCCAGCCATTGCGACATCGCCTTCAACTCGTGGCCGATCTCGTGTGTGGCGAAAAGATCGAATATGCTGGCTTGGACGGTGCGTTCTTGGCGCATTGTCGGCTCCGGCGGTTGCAGATTGTACTTTGGAATCAGTGGCATGAGACCAAAGTGTACCTGAAACCGCCGGGCCTTGCCCGCGCAAAGTCACGATTTAGGCAATAAAATCAACAGTTTGACGTTTGTGGACGGAAACTAG
>NZ_JAMYLR010000102.1:0-1572 GCF_040318155.1 Mesorhizobium sp. M1307
TTCGGCTGCCGGCGTCTTCTCGTGATGCTGAGGCGGGAGGGCCTGGTCGTGAACCACAAGAAGCTGTTCCGGCTCTATCGGGAGGGGAAGCTCGCCGTTCGCCGCCGTGGCGGCCGCAAACGGGCGATCGGGACCAGGGCGCCGATGGTGGTGCCGCTGAGGCCCGACGAGCGCTGGTCGCTCGACTTCGTATCGGACCAGCTCACAGACGGGCGCCGCTTCCGCATCCTGGCCGTCGTCGACGACTGCACGAGAGAGTGCCTGGCACTCATCATTGATACGTCTCTCTCGGGCATGCGGGTTGCCCGCGAATTGGACCGGCTCATCACCGAGCGCGGCCGGCCGAGAATGATCGTCAGCGACAATGGCAGCGAGTTCACCTCGAACGCCATCCTCTCCTGGGCGGATCAGAACCGCGTCGAATGGCATTACATTGCGCCCGGCAAGCCGATGCAGACGGATGTTGTAGAATAGCCCGTTCTTCTCATCGGCGGCTTTTTCCACAGCCTTCTGCCTTTCCGGCCTCGTTCGCCATCGGGAAGTCGCTGCTGCATAGGCAGCTTCCGCCTTCTCGACGCGGGATCGTTCTTCGGCGCGCTTGACCGGGATGTTGTAGTCGAAGGCGGTGCCGCGTCTGGCATGGCTGGTCGGAAGGCCGGCACGCAGCTCGACCGATCTGAACTTGCGGGCGAGCAAGGCCGGCCGGGCCCAGATGTAGTCGGTATCCTTGCTCAGCATGTGCCAGATGATCATTGCAAGCTTGCGCGCAGTGGCGACGGCCGCGATGTGCTTCCCGCGGCGCGAGGCGATCCGCTTGTGGAAGGCGCGAAGAGGTCCTGGCGATCGCACAGCCGCCCATGCCGCCTCGACCAGCATCCCCCGCGCATGGCCGCGGCCCTGCTTCGTGATGCGCCCGTGATAGGCTGGCCCCTCACCGGACTGCCGCACGCTCGGATTGAGGCCAAGATAGGCAACGAGCTTCTGTGGATCGCTGAAGCGCCGTATGTCGCCGATTGCCGCGGCAACGCTCGCAGCCACGGTGACGTCGAGGCCGGGCAACGTCATCAGGCGGCGGATTGTCGGATCCTGAAGGGCATGTACGGCGATATCCGCCTCGACTACCGTCAACGCCTCGTTGATCTGGTTAATCAAGCCGAGGTGGCGCTCGATGGCGGCGCGCTCATCCGCAGGCAATATTTGCCTCGTCAGCCATTTGCGCCCGCTGATCCCGACGAGGTTCCCATGCGGACACGGCGGGATCAGGTGGGCGTGGAGGATTGACTGGCTCGACGTAGGGCGACAGCACTTCAGCGACGGCAGCAGCATTGCCCGTGGATCACCACATGATCATCGTGGGTGAGTTCCTTCCTGGCGAACTCCTCGAGCTTATTGCGCAGCATTTGAACGCGGCCGAGCTTGACGATCTTGCCATCAAGCAACGACACGACCTCGGCGGCTACGCGGTGTATGTCCATGCCGATAATACGACGGTTCCCTCCATCGTTGGTCACGAACAGGGAGCGAGCGGGCAACACGACAAATACGGATCCGCGCTCGCAGCGCATCCGGGCG
>NZ_JAMYLR010000103.1:0-1557 GCF_040318155.1 Mesorhizobium sp. M1307
ATGGACGCAAGCGATCGAAAACGACGCAAAACAACCGTTGCAGGCAGGGCGCCGTCCACATATGGATCCCAGGGTCTCCGCGACGGAGCTCCGCTCCTGCTCCGCCCTGGGATGACGAAGTTCGGGGGGCTTCAGCCAATCGCGAATGGGCTGGAGTAAACCTCCTCCTCACCAGGCACGTGACAAGCGCATCCGCATCGACTATATCAGCCCTCATGATCAACCTGACCGCCACATATTGGTACTTTATGAGCTCGCTGGCGGCGGGAGGATTGCGCTCGATCTGAAGATTGCAGCAACAATATCCGAACAGCCGCCAGACCTGGCGGCTTTTTTGTTTCAGCCGGCAGGTCTCCCAATCAGGAGCAGAAGCCGTGTTGACCACTACCGACGATCTTCGGGTCAAGGAAATCAGGGAATTGAGTACGCCGGACGAGGTGATGCGGGAGATACCGCGCACGCTGACGGCGACGCGCACCGTTGCCGCGTCACGCAACGCGATCCACGCCGTGCTGACCGGCACCGACGATCGTCTGGTGGTCGTCGTCGGCCCCTGTTCGATCCACGACCCGGCCGCTGCCGTAGACTATGCCAGCCGTTTGGCATCGCTGCGTGAAAACCTGTCGGACCGGCTGGAGATCGTGATGCGCGTTTATTTCGAGAAACCGCGCACGACGGTCGGCTGGAAAGGCCTGATCAACGATCCCGACCTCGACGGCAGCTTCAACATCGACAAGGGTCTGCGGATGGCCCGCAACGTGCTCTCGGCGGTCAACAATCTCGGCCTTCCCTCAGCGACCGAGTTCCTCGACATGACAACTCCGCAATACATTGCCGACCTCGTCGCCTGGGGCGCGATCGGCGCACGCACGACAGAGAGCCAGATCCATCGCGAGCTCGCATCGGGCCTCTCCTGCCCGGTCGGTTTCAAGAACGGCACCGACGGCAATCTGCGGATTGCCGCCGAGGCGGTGAAGTCCGCCGCCCAGCCGCATCATTTCATGGCGGTGACAAAGGGCGGGCGCAGCGCCATCGCGACGACCACCGGCAACGAGGACTGCCACGTCATCCTGCGCGGCGGCATTGTGCCCAACTACGACGCGGCAAGCATAGCTGCTGCCTCCGCTGAGCTCGGCCGGATCGGCGTGGCACCTCGGCTGATGATCGATGTCAGTCATGCCAACAGCAACAAGAAGCCGGAAAACCAGCCGCTGGTGGCGGCTGACGTGGCGGGCCAGATCGCGGCGGGCGACGAGCGCATCATCGGCATCATGATCGAGAGCAATCTGGTCGCCGGCCGGCAGGACGTCGTGCCCGGCAAGCCGCTTGTCTATGGCCAGAGCATCACCGACGGCTGTATCGACTGGGAAACCACCGAAACGGTGCTGCACGGCCTTGCCGACGCCGTCGAGCAGCGCCGGTCGGTGCGCCGCGCCATGATCGCCGGCCGGCCAGGAGCCGCCTGAGCACGTCACCTTTGTAACTTGTTTCTTGCCGACTCTGCTATGAAGGCAGGTGCGGTGGCGGACGGGAGACCGGAGCATCTTTGGGTGATCG
>NZ_JAMYLR010000104.1:0-1536 GCF_040318155.1 Mesorhizobium sp. M1307
GATAGTGTTGAAGAAGTCGGCGATGAAGCCGTGGATCCACTCGCACCGAAGCGTCTTGATTAAGGTCGACGCGACCTCCTCGCCTTAAGTGGCTCGGACGTTTGTTCCGAGGGTGCAAATCTTGGCCAATTTCCTGAGGTTCTGGGCGATGGCTGCAAGGTGGAACTCATCGCGGGCACCACAGGGGCCGCGCAATCGCAATCGATCGAGCTTCAGGATGCGCTTGAGGTGCGCGAACAGCATCTCCACCTTCTTCCGCTGATAGCGTGAGGTCTGGTAGGCGTCTGTCTTTGCGATGTCGCGGGCCATGTCGCGCGCGCCCTCATAGATCGAGCGCAGCACCTTGCGCGCCGGCTCCTTCGGGCAACAGCTGGGCTTCAGGGCACAGGCGTCGCAATCCAGCTTGCTGGCGCGATAGCGCATCATGCCATTCTCGTCGACGAGAGGGTGTGGCATCCGATAGGTCTTCTGGCGCTGCCTGAGCGTCTTCCCGCCAGGACAGATGTATGTATCGGCCTTATGGTCGTAGGTGAAGTCGTCGCGCGAGAAGGTGCCATCCTTGCGCCTAGACTTGTCGAAGACCGGGATATGCGGCTCGATCCCACGCTCATGCACCAACCAGTTCAGCATTTCGGCCGAGCCGTAGCCGGTGTCGGCAATCAGCCGCTCCGGCCAGAGGCCGAGCTCGTCGTGCGCCCGCTCGATCATAGTCTTGGCGGCCGTCACCTCGGCTTGGCGCACCGCGGTCGAGGGCTCCACGTCCACGATGATGGCGTGCTCCACGTCGATCAAATAGTTCGTGCAATAGGCATAGACGGCTGGGCCACCCCAAGCGGCAGTCCAGCGCGCGGCGGGATCAACAGGGGAGACGAACTTGGGCTCCACCGGCGTGGCGGCCCCGAAGGCGGCGTCATCCAGAGTGGCGAGATACTCAGCCACGGCCCGCTTGGCTTTGGGATTGAGGTCCTCGGCCGTTTCGATCCCGCGCTGACGATGGGCGTCGGCGACGATCATGCTGGCATCGACCGCAAAGCCTTCGCCGCCGACGAGCCCTTCAGCTATGCAGCGCCGGACGACGGTCTCGAACAGTTCGCGCAGCAGGTCGGCATCGCGGAAGCGGCCGTGGCGGGTCTTGGAGAAGGTTGAGTGGTCAGGCACATCACCCTCGAGGCCAAGCCGGCAGAACCACCGATAGGCCAGGTTCAGATGTACCTCCTCGCACAGCCGGCGCTCCGAGCGGATGCCGAAGCAATAGCCGACGATCAGCATGCGGATCAGCAGCTCAGGGTCGATCGAGGGACGGCCGATCGGGCTGTAGAAGGGCGCCAGATGCTGGCGGATGGCGGACAGGTCGACGAAGTGGTCGATCGCTCTGAGCAGGTGATCCGCCGGCACATGCCGCTCCAGGCTGAAGCCGTAGAACAGCTCCTCCTGCATCACACTTTGCTCGCCCATCATCGACTCAATCTCCTCTTACGACGAAGATTGAATCAGTGCTTCAGGACTGCTGCAACCCGGACTTTTTCAACACTATCG
>NZ_JAMYLR010000105.1:0-1491 GCF_040318155.1 Mesorhizobium sp. M1307
GGCTAGGGCATATACACATCTCGCAGAGCCCATCCATCGGCACAGGCACGGAAGTAGGCCAGGCCGTTGTAGAAGGTGATTGGTCCCGGTGGTCTGGAGGAAGCATAGCCGTTCCAGCCGCCGAGCTTGGCGATGATCCATGCCGCCCAGGCGAGCGAGCTCCTGGGGTGGGGATTGGCTTGCAGCTTGGTCTTGCCTTTGAAGCGCTTCTCGAGCGCGGCAAGTGTGTCGATCTCGTTTGGCGTGAAGACGAGGCTTGCCGGTTGAGCGTCCTGGCCGCTGCGGGACTGCACGAGCTGCATGACGATGACCGCGGCCTTGGCGGCGATGGCAATGAGTTTCTCCAGGCGTGCGGCCGATTGCAGCTGGCTGTCTTCGATCTTCAAGCCCTGGGCCTTCATCGTCCGGAAGAACTGCTCGATGGTCCAGCGCTGCTTGTACCAGGCGACGATCTGCCAGGCCTGGGCAGGGCTGCTCACCGCATGGGTGGTCAGAAGCAGCCAATGAAGCGGCTCCACGCCGTCGGGCGCAGCCGTCTCGACGACTTCGACCCAGCGCAGCGTCACCCCCTCTGGCAGCCCCTTTGCGCGCAGGTTCGCCGGCCGCTTGATCGTGGCTTCGCCAAAGCGCAGGCACAGCTCAGCCCGGCGCGCCGGGCGGTCCTGGCGCTCGCGCAGCTCGATCACCTGCGTATCGCAGAACACCACTTTCGCCACGGCGCGGCGCAGCGTGCCGCCAGTGGTGAGGGCCCGGTCATTCATGAGACGCGACAGAACATGGCAATGGCCGTCCGGCACACCAGCCCACATCATATACAAGTCGCTCTCACGGTCGGCGATGAAGGTGACCATGCCGGCCCGGGCCAGCACCGGCTTGGCCGCTTCGGCCGTCTCGATCCAGTGGCGCGATTCCTTTTCGCTCAACGGCCGCTCGGCATGCGGCGGCAGCTCCTCGTCCCCGCGCGTCCACACCTGCCCGCCCACAAGACCCAGGCAAGAACCGCGCTCGGCATCAAGAGCCAGCATTGGATGCAGCAGCAGGCCCCAGCAATTGCCCTTTTTGACCTTGCCCAGGCCGCGCCGGTTGCCCTCTGTCGTCGGGAACTTGATCTCGCTGGTGTCCTGCACCGCCAGGACATGCCGGCCCTCGACCGCAAGCCGGGTCTGATCGCTCCAGCCTGCGATGATCCGGTCCGCTGTCACCGCGTCATTGCCGAGAAAGCGCCCATAGCGGATCTCTTCGGAATGGTCGCCACCGGCAAGCCGGCGCAGGCAAACCGTTTCGCGCAGCACCATGCCTTGGAGCAGCCTCGCCCCCCTTTATCGAGACGACGATCTCCAAATGAACCCAAGGACCAGTCCTGGCATGTCTGCATCGGCGACGCTCCTCCAAATCAGAACGTCACAGAAGAATCATACAGCACACGCCGGCGGAATCCGACACGTCACAACCGAGTCAATCCGTCGCAGCAAGATGTGTATACGCCCTAGT
>NZ_JAMYLR010000106.1:0-1457 GCF_040318155.1 Mesorhizobium sp. M1307
AATGGCTTCATCGAGAGCTTCAACGGCCGACTACGCGATGAACTGCTCAATGAGACGCTGTTTACTTCGCTGGCTCAGGCACGCGTCGCCATCGCCCTCCGCGCCGACTACAATCCTGTTTCATAACACCCATCTGTCTATGTCGTTGAAGTGAATAGGTTTTGCTGATCTGGATGCGATCCCGTGCGGTATTTTGGGTTTTGCCGCGCGCGATGAACGATGCGCTGTGCCGCAGGTTCGCCAAGCGTTGATCGGCTGAAGACCCATGGACCATCCGGCAGAGGATGAACGCCTTCGATCTCGCCCGCCTCGGCGGCGAGCCTGAGGGTCTTCGGTGCAACGCCGAGAAGGCGCGCCGCCTTGTTCAGGTTAAGCCATGGCTCTTTGCCGTCCGCCGCTGGCCGGAAGACAGGGATCTTATGATGCGACCTGTGCGCGGTGACCCGTTCGCGTGTCCATCGATTGCCGTGGCCGGTCACCAGTCCATTGCGGTTGAGGATGCCAGCAATCAGATCATCATTGGCGATGAGCACCAGTTGGCGGACGGCCGCGATGATATCGCCGGACGTGCTGTTGCGCTGTCCACGGCGCCGCTTCGGCAGGCGCAGTTCAGTATGGACGCCGCCAACCCAATGGATCAGAAGAACGATCTCTGACGCTTCGTCATCGATATCGGCGACCACCTCCCGGATGACGGTGCGAACGATGCGCTTCTTGAGCCTTGCATCCGTCGTCGGCGCCGCCCATACAGCCTTGAGATCGGCGGCGAGCGCGGTGACGTGTATTGGCGACAGAAGTGATGGCTCCGATGTCGAGGCATCATGCGCGGCAATCCTGCTCTCGATCTCGCCGACACGCGTAAGCGCCCGGTTCCATCGCAACTCCAGTTCCGCCGCGACCAGCCGGTTCTGCGGATCGATGGCGTCGTATTGCCGGAACGCCCGATCGGCGTTGTAGCGTGCCGCCTCGCGATCGCGCATCAGAGCATCGCGGACCTGATCGCGGCGACTGGCCGCTTGCGCTTCGGCCTCGACGGCCGCGGCTATCGCTGCCGGCTCGACAACCCGCAGAAGAGCTTCCTCGATGGCGTCGTCGACGCGTAGTCCACCGAAGGCGATGCAACGCGGCTCGCCATTGTCAAGCAGACCACGCCAGCAGGAATAGCGCGGAATGTTGTGCTTGGTTCCCGTGTAGCGGACCGTCAGCTTGCGGCCGCAGCGCCGGCAGCGGACAAGGCCGGCGAGCAGAGCGTCGCCATGCTTGGGCGCCCCGTGATGCCGGCTCGTGGGCACGTTGTCGCTCACCATCTTGCGGATCGCTTCCGCCCTTTCCCAGCTGACGTAGCCTTCGTGTGCACCCGGGATCAGCGCCAGCCATTCATCACGCGCCTTACGGCGGCTGCGCGAACGAATGGCTGTTGCATCATATCCCGACGCAGCACGAGTCTTACCATAGGC
>NZ_JAMYLR010000107.1:0-1133 GCF_040318155.1 Mesorhizobium sp. M1307
CTTTGTAACTTGTTTCTTGCCGACTCTGCTATGAAGGCAGGTGCGGTGGCGGACGGGAGACCGGAGCATCTTTGGGTGATCGAGCCCGTGGGAGAGCAAGGGTCTTCGTCCGCCGTTCCATCGAACCCGAACAGTCGCCTGGGCCGCAAGCGAAGCCCGATTAGGCAAGGATGGGACAGGATGGAAATCATTGTTGGCATCGACGTTTCCAAGGATCGGCTCGACGTGCATGTTTTGCCGTCGGGCGAGGCGTTCTCGGTGGAGAATGACCACGCCGGGGTGGAGGATCTGGTTCGGCGGCTGGCAGCCCTTTCGCCGGCCGTTGTCGGATTGGAGTCGACAGGCAGCTTCGAGAGACTGGCGGTCGCCGCCTTGGCAGGCGCCGGCCTGGCGATTGTCGTGGTCAATCCGGCGCAGGTGCGCGCCTATGCCAATGCACTCGGCAAGCGGGCCAAGACCGACCCGATCGATGCCGCCGTCATTGCCGCTTTCATCGCTGCGACCAAGCCGCAATTGCGGCCATTGCGCGACGCCGAAACCGAGGCCCTGGCCGAGCTCGTCGCCCGCCGGCGTCAGATCGTGCAGATGATCGTGGCGGAGGAGAACCGTGCTCGCACGGTCATCGCGAAACAGGCGCAAAAGAGCATCCACCGGCTGCTCGTCGCGCTTCGGCGTGAGCTGGCAAGCCTCGATGCGGGCATGGACGATCATATCCGCAAGTCCCCAGTCTGGCGGGTCAACGAAAAGCTGCTTTCCTCCGTGCCGGGTGTCGGTCCTGTCGTTGCCCGCAGCCTGATCGCCGAAATGCCGGAACTGGGCAGCCTCGACCGCCGCCAGATCGCCGCGCTCGCCGGCCTTGCGCCATGGACGAGGCAGTCCGGAAAATGGCGTGGCAAGAGCTTCATTGGCGGTGGCAGGAGCCACGTGCGCGCCGCCCTCTTCATGGCCGCCCTCGTCGCCATCAGGCACAACCCCGTGCTCAAGGCTTTCCGCGACCGCCTGGTCGAGGCCGGCAAGCCGAAGATCGTCGCCGTCGTCGCCACAATGCGCAAGCTTCTCACCATTCTCAACGCTATCGTCCGGGATCAAAAACCGTGGCAAACAACTTGACAGCCAAGACAGTCGCTCTCCCC
>NZ_JAMYLR010000108.1:0-1110 GCF_040318155.1 Mesorhizobium sp. M1307
TAGGCGCCGCCGTAGATCGGGTTCTCGATCATTCGGTGGATGGTCGCATAGCTTGGCCTGCGCCAGACCACATCGCCATTGTTGCGCTTGGCAGGCAAATCCAGCCCATGTTCGAGGAACCAGAGCAGGGCCTGGCGGGCACTGCCGAGTTCCGCCACCTTGTCAAACACAAGGGTGATGGCCTCCTGCATGCGACGGTCGGGATCCTTCTCCAGCCGGTCGCCGACCTTCACGAAGCCGACCGGGGAAGCGACGACGAGTTCACCGCGCCGGGCCTTCTCATAGCGGGCCGACAAGGAGCGCTGACGCAGAAGATCGAGCTCATACTCGTTGAGACTGCCCTTCAATCCCAGCAGCAGCCGGTCATTGCCCTGGCGCGGTGCGTAGACCGTCTCCTGGTCGATCAGCACGGTATCGACGACGCGGCACATCTCGATGAGCTGCTGCCAGTCGCGGCTGTTGCGGGCGAAGCGCGATACCTCCCGCGCCGCAACCGCCCCAACCTTGCCGAGACAGACTGCTGCGACCATCCGATCGAAGCCCGCTCGCGCGACACCGCCAGCAGCAGAGCGGCCGAGATCGTCATCGACCGTCTCGATGCAAGACCAGCCGAGCGCGACCAGGCGATCGCGCATCGCATACTGCAGGGCGCTGCTCTCACGATTGTGCAGAACCTGATGGGCCGAGGACTGCCGCACATAAAGGATCGCCTTTCGCTCCAGATGGTGGGGCCGGATCTTCTCATGCATCATGGCGTGCCTCCTCCCGTGGAACGGCGCGCTCGCCGTCGACGTGGTCGAGGATCAGGCGCACCATCAGCTTTGTCAGCGTCAGGCGCGTCTCTTCCGGCAGCGCCTGCCATGGTGGCATCTGCGCGGTCTCCGCATCGTGCGGGTTGGAGAACAGATCGAACTGATATGTCGTGGGCTGGCGCGGCATGGACCTCTCCCCGATTCGCGTCGTGAGGATCCGATGCTGCGCCCGAAACCTCCAATTGCGATGGGGTGTGGGAATTGGCCGTCGCGTCCTGCAGCAGTGTCACCAAGACGCCAAGCGTTCTGGGATCGACATGTGGGGCAGCGGCAATGCGCCACGCGGTGCAGACCGCGC
>NZ_JAMYLR010000109.1:0-1050 GCF_040318155.1 Mesorhizobium sp. M1307
GCTAGCGGCAGCCGATAGAAGCTCAGCGTCTCCTCGATGTTATCTTCCACCCAGTTGACCAGCTTCGGGTATTTGGCCTGCCATTTGGCGATCCACTGCGCCAGGTCGCGTTTGACCTCGGCAAGGTCGCGCCGGTCGTAGAACCATCTGAGCTCCATCAGGCAATCGTCGTCGACCTTGCGCGGCACGTAGTCGAGCGCGTTTCTGAGGAAGTGCACGTAGCAGCGCTGCCAGACCGCTTCGGGCAGCACTTCGCGGATTGCCGCCCTGAGCCCCGGATGGTCGTCGGAGACGACGAACTCGACGCCGGCGAGCCCGCGATTCTTGAGCCCCGTCACGAACTCGCGCCAGCTCGAATGGCTCTCCCGGTTGGCCAGCTCCACGCCCAGAACCTGGCGCCGGCCCTCCCAATCCACGCCGATCGCCACCAGCACCGCCTGGCTGGCGATCACGCCCGCCTCGCGAGCCCGCTCGTAGCGCGCGTCCAAAATGAGATACGGATAGCTTTCCTCGAGCCGCTGCGTGAAGAACGCCTTGAGCGCCTCATCCAGCCGCATCGTCGCCTCGCTCACCGTCGAGGCCGAGAAAGAGTGGCCGCACAGTTCCTCCGTCACCGCCTTCACCTTGCGGGTCGAAACGCCCTGCACGTACATCTCGACCAGCGCCGACACCAATGCCTTCTCCGAACGCTGGTAGCGCTCAAACAACTCCGTCGAGAACCGGCCAGCCCGATCCTGCGGAACGCGAAGCTCCAGCACCCCGACCCGCGTCACCAGCTTGCGCTCGTAATAGCCGGACCGGTAACTCGTCCGCTCCGCCGTCCGCTCGCCTTTCTCGGCCCCGATCGCCTCCGTCATCTCGGCTTCAAGAACCTCCTGCACGACACTCTGCAATGCCTGGCGAAAGCCGTCCTCATCCGACAACAGCAACGCTTTCAACTCGCCTCTGCTCAGTCTAACGTCTCGATTGGTCATGGCACTTCCCCTTCCACGGGAATCGGTGATCGCAACGTCACCACCGTGCCATGGCCGCTCGCCCCTCAGAGCAAGC
>NZ_JAMYLR010000110.1:0-865 GCF_040318155.1 Mesorhizobium sp. M1307
TGAAACCGCCGGGCCTTGCCCGCGCAAAGTCACGATTTAGGCAATAAAATCAACAGTTTGACGTTTGTGGACGGAAACTAGCTAGTGCCCGTCCACAAACGGTAAGCTGCTGAAATTACTGGAGGAACCACCAAATTTCCGCAGGAAAGGCCTGACGGTTTCAGGTACACCTTAGATCATGCCACTGATTCTAAAGGGAAACCCGCAACCGCCGGAGCCGACAATGCGCCGTTAGTGGTATGAGATCGCCACAAGGAAGATCATTGTCGAACAGACGTTCGAATTTGGCACTGTGAATCGGCGTGCAAAATTGACCCCATAAGCCGGGGAATCGGCGTCCAATTTTGCCCCCCCCTGATGCTTTGATTTGCGACCATCAGCTCGTCGTGGCGAGCGGGTGGTGTGGGGATGAAGTCGGTGGATACGATTGCCCGGGTTCGGCGCGCCTTCCATGTGCAGGGATGGTCGCTCAAGCGGATTTGCCGCGAACTGCATGTGTCGCGGAACACCGTCCGCAGGATTCTTAGATCCGATGAGACATCGTTCTCCTACGAACGCGAGCGGCAGCCCAAGCCGAAGATCGGTCCGTGGCAGGATGAGCTTGACGGGTTTTTGAATGGCAACCGTGGCAAGGCGGCGCGCGAGCAACTGACACTGATCCGGATCTACGAAGAGCTTTGCAGCCTCGGCTACGAAGGAGGCTATGACGCCGTCCGCCGATACGCGAAGAGCTGGGCGAAGGCGCAGGGGTCGGCGACGGCGGACGCCTATGTGCCGCTATTCTTCGCGCCGGGCGAGGCCTACCAGTTCGACTGGAGCCACGAGATCGTCCTGATCAACGGCGTGACAGTGACCGTGAAGGTCG
>NZ_JAMYLR010000111.1:0-851 GCF_040318155.1 Mesorhizobium sp. M1307
TCGACTGGCGCTGGCATCAAAAGGCACTCGATCAGGGCTGCATCTTCAGCATCAATCCGGACGCTCATTCGATCCGCGAGCTCGACCACATGCATTGGGGTGTCGAGATGGCGCGCAAGGGCGGTGTCCCTGCGAAGCGGGTCCTGAACGCGATGCGTTTGACCGCCCTCCTTGCGCATCTCGCTCGGCGCAGGCAAACGTCCTAACCTGCTTGTGCGCCCGGCCTATCAGCGCAGGAGCCCGTCATTCTCAAAATCTTCCCAGCCGCGCAAACTGGATGTGAATCGGCGTGCAAAATTGACCCCATAAGCCGGGGAATCGGCGTCCAATTTTGACCCCCCTGATGCTTTGATTTGCGACCATCAGCTCGTCGTAGCGAGCGGATGGTGTGGGGATGAAGTCGGTGGATACGATTGCCCGAGTTCGGCGCGCCTTCCATGTGCAGGGATGGTCGCTCAAGCGGATTTGCCGCGAACTGCATGTGTCGCGGAACACCGTCCGCAAGATTCTCAGATCCGATGAGACATCGTTCTCCTACGAACGCGAGCGGCAGCCCAAGCCGAAGATCGGTCCGTGGCAGGACCAGCTTGATGGGTTTTTGAATGGCAATCGTGGCAGGGCGGCGCGCGAGCAACTGACACTGATCCGGATTTACGAAGAGCTTTGCAGCCTCGGCTACGAGGGAGGCTATGACGCCGTCCGCCGATACGCGAAGAGCTGGGCGAAGGCGCAGGGGTCGGCGACGGCGGACGCCTATGTGCCGCTGTTCTTCGCGCCGGGCGAGGCCTACCAGTTCGACTGGAGCCACGAGATCGTCCTGATCAACGGCGTGACAGTGACCGTGAAGGTCG
>NZ_JAMYLR010000112.1:0-831 GCF_040318155.1 Mesorhizobium sp. M1307
CGGCTGTCATGTTGCCGTTGGCATCATAGGTGAGCGTCTTGGCGCCGACCGCTGTTGGAGCGTGCGGACGAGCAGCACTCGCCGCGGGATAGAGGTACGTCCCGGCAACCCGCGTGCGCGAGGTCAGATTGTCGTTGGCGGCATAGACGAAGGTCTCGTCGAGCGTGTTGTTGCCGAGATTGTCGCTCGAGGTCAGCCGGTCGGCCTTGTCGTAGCCATAGGTCCAGCTGTCGGAAGCCGTCAGCCCGGTCGTGCCGGTGATGCGGCCGAGGAGATCGCGGGCATATAGATCGTCGAGCAGCACAGTGGCGCCTTTTGCCGTGGTGACACGGGTCAGCCAGCGGCGGGTCGACGAATAAATGAAGCTTGTCGTGACCCCGTTGGCATAGGCGATCGACTTGGTCTGGCCGTCGGCCTCGTAGATCGTCGAGGTGATGAAGCCGGAGGCGGAGAGCAGCTTGTTGCCGGCCGTATATTGCAGCGGGGCAGCCAGCGTGCCGAAGTCGAGCTGCACCGGCAGGTATTGCGTGCGCAGCGTCTGGCCGGAGCCATCGCGCATATTGGTCGTGGTGTGGGTCAGCGTGCCGATGGTGACGTCCTGGCGCGCGACCTTGCCAAAGCCGTCATACTTGTTGCCTTGAGTGGCCGCAGGGTTGGTGGAGGTGGTGAGCTGGCCGATGTTGTAATAGCCCGCCGTCGCCTGGTCGTAGGTGTTTTGGGTCAGCGTCACCGCACTGCCACCGGACGCCGTTGCCGTCTTCAGGGTCAGCCGGTCCATCTGGTCATAGGCGAGAGCGGTGACGGTGCCACGGGCATCCGTCTGGCTGGTCA
>NZ_JAMYLR010000113.1:0-809 GCF_040318155.1 Mesorhizobium sp. M1307
CCCTCGCCGGAAATATTTGCATTCGAGCTCGCTTTGAAATCGCCTCCCTCAATGACGTATATCCCGGGCGAGAGGGTTACATTGCCGCTCAAGCTGAGCCCCTTGCAGTATGTTCCAGGTTGCAAGGTTGACTGATTGCCGTTTTGACAAGGGTTCGTGGCCGGCGGCGCCGGCAGGTCGGCAAAAGGATCAGCAGCGGGCAGCGCCTGAGTTATCAGGCTGGCGCAAACGGTCTTCACGACGTTGCTCAACGAAACACCGCCTGCCGATATCAGGCAATCGACATCAAGGCTTGCCGATCCCTGAAGTTTGATGGCGTCCGGAGCTATCGAATTCGACATGACGGAGCAGCCTGTCAGTTTTGTGGTCGAACTGCCGGAAAAGAGCGCCGCTTTCGAAGCGGAAGGATCGACCGTCAAAATGCAGGCTTTTGAAGCATCCGTAATAAGAGCCACCGCCCTTGCTTGTGCGCCAACTGCGTTTTGCGTGAATATCGACGTAAAGAACCGATCGAGGTTCTGATGAACGACTACCTCAACCGCCTTTTTTCCGACATTTGGACCGGCTGACGGAGGCGAGAAAACCTCTATTGTACCTGCTGACGGTCCCCAGCCGTTCGTGGTCGCTGACGCTGTCGCTGCGGAGACAATCTTTGGCGTGTCGGATCCCGAAACCTTTTCCAAAGCGCCAGCATAGGCCGCCGCATCCGCCACCGCTTGTAGCTTCAGGCTGCTGTAATACCAATAGGAAGTCTCGATACCGAGGCCCGCACCGCCGACGACAATCGGCAAAGACAGAGCAAAAATAGT
>NZ_JAMYLR010000114.1:0-787 GCF_040318155.1 Mesorhizobium sp. M1307
TGAACAAAACGGGAACAAAAATGTCAAGAGCGAATTGACTCTGCGAGGAATGCCTTCCTATTTGTCAGTAGGTGGGGCGGTTGCTCACAAATCGAGGAGAGCCGCGATGGGCAGACGAAAAAGCCGGTTCGACAGGCTGTCGGCGAGGGATGCGGAGGCGATCATCAGGGACACTTTGAGCCTGCGCCGGACGGTGCTGTCGTCGCAGCTGCATCTGAAGGCGCATGGCGAGCTGTTCTGGCAGCTTTGCGGGCTTGTCGAGAAATTGCATGAGGTGCTGGCCAGCGTAGCGGAGAAGGAGCCAGATTATCGGATGGCGGAGCTTGGCCTGCTTCCGCTGCCCGAGGATTACTCGACCCGGAAATGAGCCATGGCCGGGCCGATGGACAGCGTTGGACGTGCCGCCAAGGCCAACATGCTGCTTATCGTGGAGTGCGGCCACTGCTACCACGTCGGGCGCTTCAGGGCGAATGACGTGGCCCAGGTGGTGGGCTGGAACAAGCCGCTGGAAGCGATCAGGTTCAGGTGCAAGCGATGCAGCCGCAAGGACACGATGGTGAAGACGCAGTTCATCGACCAGGATCATCCGCCCAAGGGCTACATCTGGGTGCTGCAGAAATTCAAGCGCTAAAACAATGAGCCTTGCGCCGGCGCCTGCTGCGGAAACTTGATCTGTGTCGCCGGTTTTTCGACGATCACCAGCGCGTCATCGGGCGCCGTGCGCTGCAGGTGCCTTGCCTCCGACCACGGCGCGGTGAGCCAGGTCTCGGTTTCTTCAGGCGTGGTC
>NZ_JAMYLR010000115.1:0-780 GCF_040318155.1 Mesorhizobium sp. M1307
CTAGACCGTTTCCGACAAGGCGCAGCAGGATGGCCGCACTGACGTGATGTTCGACGATCGCGGGAAGCTGTACACTGCTTCCAACAGCATCGGCGAGTAGAAGTGCTTCGCCCCTGCGCACGAGCAGCGTCTCCTGGCCTAGCTCCGACCACTCGATCACGGGACGGCTTGCGAGAGGATGACTGGAAGCGAGAACGACGGCTAGGGTATCCTTCCACAATTTCAGTTCGAATGCGCCGCCAGTGGATCGGGAGGAGGAAGTGACGGTGACGTCGACCTGCGTGCCGCCCAGAGCAGCCCTGGGTTCAGGATGAGATCCTTCTATCAAGCTGACGGTCACATTTGGATAGCATTTCCCGAACTCAATGATTGCACCCAGCGCTCGCCCGGCGAGGATGAGTCCGTTGGAGCCGATGGAAAGCCTTTGTTGTTCATCCTTGATGCCCGTCCTGGCCAGCGTCAGAGTATTGTCCAGTTCGAGCAGCACGGAGCGAAGACGATCGAGGAAACGCTCGCCGGCCGGGGTTGGGCCAACGCCGCGGGCATGGCGATGAAATATCCTCGTTCCCATCTCGTATTCGAGATCGCGTATGCGCCGGCTGAGCGCGGTGTGATCGATCCCAGTGCGCCGTGCCGCGCGCAGAAAGCTGCCCTCCTCGGCGACCACAAGCGCATAATTAAGTGTCGAGAGTTGAATGGAGCTCCGCATCTCTGCTCAGGTAAGTAGCGACGTTCGCAAGACGTTTGAGCGTTTTTGACGACTGCGGCTATACCCAAATC
>NZ_JAMYLR010000116.1:0-756 GCF_040318155.1 Mesorhizobium sp. M1307
TTAGCCAGACGGTGAGCAGCGTGAAGTTGTTGCGGCCACCATCGCCCCATGGCGGGCCATTGTCGGTGGCGATGCGCCACGGCAGACCGTAGCGCCGGAAGGCCGCGATCAGGCGCGTTTGCACGGTTTGGGTGGTCTGGTCGGGGCAAGCTTCCAGCACCAGCGAGAACCGCGAATGATCGTCGAGCACGGTCAGCGGATGCAGCCGGCCGGCGCGCAACGGCACATGGCCCTTGAAGTCCATCTGCCACAGGTCGTTGGGTGCGGCATGCTCGAAGCGGATGAACGCTTTGGCGCCGCCACCGAGCGCACCCAGCTCGACGCCGTTGCGGCGCAGGATGCCCGTCACCGTCGAAGCGGCCGGATGGCCAAGCCCCTGGCGCGAAAGCACCCGCGCGATCTTGCGCCCGCCCCACGCCGGATGCGCCGTGCGCACCGAAAGCGCCGCCGCTTCGACCTCCGGGGCGCTGCGCCGTGGGCTCGAGCGCGGCTGGCGCGAGCGCTCCACAAGCCCGGCTTCGCCTTCCGCTCGATAGCGCGCGAGCAACTTGTGAGCCAACGTTCGGCCGATCCCGAAGCGACGACACAACGCGCTCACATTCGCCCCCGCCGCGCTCGCCAACATGACGAATTCCAGTTTCTGTTTCATCGCGCTGTTGTCCCCGAATGGCATCCCGAACCCCCTCGCGCAAAACGCGCAAAACTGTTCGCGATGTCCTCGCACACCTGTTCGCGATGTCTCCGGTCCAAACACCC
>NZ_JAMYLR010000117.1:0-684 GCF_040318155.1 Mesorhizobium sp. M1307
GGAAGGGTTAGCGCCTTGGCCCTGTTCCTCGCCGCCGTCCGGTTCTTCACCAGCGCCTCGCGCGCCATGTGCAGGTCCTTGAGGTCATTGAGGATCGGGCTGCGCACCGGTCGTGCTTCGAGGTCGAGAAGAGCGCCCATGCGCGCCAGCATGGCGGCGTCCAGCCGGTCGGTCTTGGCGATCCTGCCGGTGGCCTCGGCGAAGCGCCGGGCTTGGCGTGGGTTGACCTTGACCAGCGCAAGGCCAGCCGCCGCCAGCTTCCGCTCAAAGGCCCGGTGATATGGACCTGTCGGCTCATAGACGATGCGTACGCCGGGCGGGTCCAACCGGCTCGGGCTCAACCAGCTCATGAACGCCTTGTGGCCGCGGCTGTCGTTGGCAAAACGCCGGCTCGCGCCGTCGCTCAGCCTGTGGGCGTCGAGATGGTCTTTCGAAATGTCGATCCCGATGGTATCGTTGGTCATCTTTCACTTGTCCTGTGCTTGTCGTTCGGAGCCGAACTCCGGGTATCCGTTCAGGCCTCAAGGGAAAGACGAGGGCGATCCGACTCTAGCTCGACCCGTCAAACGGTCAGCAATTCCACCGATCCGACCCTCGCCGCTGAGGGAGGGCGGCTACCCTCTCTCAGCGTTCCTTTCTGACCCATTCGGCAGCGAAAGTCATAAGACAAGCAATTCCAGGAAA
>NZ_JAMYLR010000118.1:0-665 GCF_040318155.1 Mesorhizobium sp. M1307
GCGATGGACAAGGTCGGCAATGACGGCGTCATCACCGTCGAGGAGGCCAAGACCGCCGAAACCGAACTAGACGTCGTCGAAGGCATGCAGTTCGACCGCGGCTATCTCTCGCCCTATTTCGTCACCAATGCCGAGAAGATGCGCGCCGAGCTGGAAGACCCTTACGTCCTCATCCACGAAAAGAAGCTCGGAAATCTGCAGGCGCTGCTGCCGATCCTCGAAGCCGTGGTGCAAAGCGGCAGGCCGCTGTTGATCATCTCCGAGGACGTCGAGGGCGAAGCGTTGGCAACGCTGGTCGTCAACAAGCTGCGCGGCGGCCTCAAGGTAGCGGCCGTCAAGGCGCCTGGCTTCGGTGACCGCCGCAAGGCGATGCTGGAAGACATCGCCGTGCTCACCGCCGGACAGATGATTTCCGAGGATCTCGGCATCAAGCTGGAGAACATCACCATAGACATGCTCGGCCGCGCCAAGCGCGTGCTGATCGAGAAGGACACCACCACGATCATCGACGGCGCCGGCGAGAAGACCACCATCCAGGCGCGCGTCCAGCAGATCAAGGCGCAGATCGAGGAAACCACTTCCGACTATGACAAGGAGAAGCTGCAGGAACGTCTCGCCAAGCTGGCGGGCGGCGTTGCCGTCATCCGCGTCGGCGGCGCGACCGA
>NZ_JAMYLR010000119.1:0-604 GCF_040318155.1 Mesorhizobium sp. M1307
GCAATGTAACCCTCTCGCCCGGGATATACGTCATTGAGGGAGGCGATTTCAAAGCGAGCTCGAATGCAAATATTTCCGGCGAGGGTGTCGTCATTTATCTGGCCGATACCTCCGGCGTTAGCATGAACGGCACGGCGACCGTCAAGCTCAGCGCACCGACGTCGGGCACCTATTCAGGTGTGCTGTTCTATGGCGACAGAGCCAACCTGGCGGGATCCAACACGTTTAATGGCACGGCGGATTCGCTATTGACCGGCGCTCTGTATTTTCCAACACAGGGCGTCAATTATCTCGGCAATTTCTCGGGCAAAGGTGGTTGCACGCAGGTCGTCGCAAGTACCGTGCAATGGTCCGGCAACGCAAACATCATTCAGGATTGCACGAGCCTTGGAATGCGAGACATTCCGGCCACGCAAACCGTTCAGCTTGTCGAGTAGTTTTCGTGGATCGGCTACAAGTCCGGATGTTCCGGAGTGATTCGGGTGTTGCCGCGGTAGAGTTTGCGCTGGTTCTGCCCATCCTTTGCCTGGTACTTCTTGGCATCATCGACGGCTGGTCTTTTGTCTCGAGCGCATTGTCGATGCGTGCAGGCGTCAAAACCGCG
>NZ_JAMYLR010000120.1:0-600 GCF_040318155.1 Mesorhizobium sp. M1307
TTGATCTTACGGGCAGATTGGTCACCGCCGACGCGCTCCACTGCCACACCCGCATGGCTGCGGCCATTACCCAAAGAGGTGGCGATTACCTGCTTGCGCTGAAGGGCAACCGTCGTCATTGGCTGCGCCGTGCCAACCTGCAACTGGCCGACGCCACCCCTTCCATTGCCGAGCGGACCGAGACCAGCCACGGCCGCAACGAGTGGCGGCAGGCCGAGATCGTGGCGGCGGCCGAGCCGCTGATGCCCGGCCACCTGGCCTTCATCCGCATCACCAGCCGACGCGATCAGGCCAAGCCGTTGATGCGCCTGTTCATGGCCTCCACGCTCATGTCGCCGCAGCGGGCGCTCGACCTCACTAGAGCTCATTGGCAGATCGAGAACGGCCTGCATTGGATGCTCGATGTCCATCTCGATGAGGATCTCAGCCGTGCCCGCAAGGACAATGCCCCCGCCAACACGGCCCTTCTCAATCGCCTCGCCAGAAACATCCTTCAGGCCGCCGATGCTGCCAAAGTTCCCATCAGCCATCGCATCAAGAAATGCGCCTGGAACGACGACTATCTCATCAATGCCATCACTCATATGCGATAGCCCTGCC
>NZ_JAMYLR010000121.1:0-595 GCF_040318155.1 Mesorhizobium sp. M1307
CCAACACGATCCGCGGCTACGCAGCCGAATTCGGCCTGGTGGCCGCACAAGGCCTTGCCCGCATCGAGCCACTGCTGGCCCGCATTGCCGGCGACGCGACGGTGCCGGCGCTGGCAAAGGAACTGCTTGAGACGCTCGGCGAGGAATACCGCGCGGTGTGCGCGCGATACGCGGCAATCGACAAGAAGCTGTTGGCCCATCACCGCAAGGACGAGACTGGACAGCGGCTGGCTGCGATGCCCGGCGTCGGGCCGGTCGTGGCGAGCCTGCTCGGCGTCAAGGTCACTGATGCGACAGCGTTCGGTTCGGGACGCGACTTCGCGGCGTGGCTGGGGCTGACGCCGAAGAACCATTCGACCGCCGGCAAGAACCGGCTGGGGGTGATCACGCGGGCCGGCGACGAGATGCTGCGGCAGGCGCTGGTGGTGGGCGCGACGGCCCACATCCAGCAGGTGCGTCGCGGCCGCGCCAAGGCCTCGCCGTGGCTGGCGGCGTTGATTGCGCGCAAGCCGCCGAAGCTGGCGGCTGTGGCGCTCGCCAACAAGACCGCCCGCATGGCCTGGAAGATGATGATCACCGGCGAGCCGTACCGTTG
>NZ_JAMYLR010000122.1:0-590 GCF_040318155.1 Mesorhizobium sp. M1307
GCGTGGTTCATGATTCACTTCCTGTAGGAGGTGATTTGCCATGCCCAAGCCCTATTCGCTCGATTTGCGTGAACGTGTTGTGCGGTTTGTCGAGGCTGGCCACTCGCGGCGTGCGGCGGCGGCACATTTTGGGGTGTCGGTTTCGTTTGTCGTGATCCTGATGAGGAACTATCGAAAGACCGAGAGCCTGGCGCCCAAGGCCAGCGGTGGCCGCCGCCATTCCAAGCTCGACCCGCATCGTGCGTTCCTGCTTGGCCGTGTGGCCGAGAAGGATGACATCACCATGCCGGAGCTTGCCGCCGAACTGGCCGCTGCTACAGACGTCCAGGTCGCTCCTGCCTCGATCTCGCGCTGGCTCATCAGGAATGGCTATCGCTTCAAAAAAAACGCTGCTGGCCAGCGAGCAAGATCGTCCCGACGTCAGCAAGGCGCGGCAGGAGTGGCAGACCAGGCGCCAGCCGCGGATGCGGCTTGAGCCACATCGGCTGGTGTTCATCGACGAAACCGGAACCACTACGAAGATGACACGTCTGCGCGGCCGCTGCCTAAAGGGCCAACGGCTGCGCTCAAAGGCACCGTTCGGGCATTGG
>NZ_JAMYLR010000123.1:0-584 GCF_040318155.1 Mesorhizobium sp. M1307
GTGGTGGTTCCGGCCTTGCCTTGGGCCTGTTCGTCGGCCTTCATTTTGGTGCTGCCCGTGGCCTGCTGGTCAGTTGTAGCACCGGCCTTGCCCTGGGCTTGCTCGTCGGTCTTCAGCTTCGGCTTGCCCTGGGCTTGCTGGTCAGTCGTTGCGCCGGCCTTGCCTTTGGCTTGCTCATCGGTCTTCAGCTTCTTGTTGCCTTGTGCCTGTTGATCAGTTGCAGCGCCGGCCTTGCCCTGAGCCTGCTCGCCCATTTTGGCGCCGTTCTGGCAATTGGCAATGCCGGCTGCACAATTGGCGCCGGACTGGTCGTCGGTCGACTGCTGCGTCTGGGCAAGTGCGGCCCCGCAGCTGACGCTGATTGCTAGCAAGCTGGTGATCAGAACGCCTTTCATGAGAGATCTCCTTGGAAAACGCGTCCCTTCACGGCGTAAAACCGCGGCTAAAAAACTTTGTTCCAAACTAATGGAGGGAAACGGCAAGCGATCCGAGTTGCGGAACAAGCTCCACCTGATGACGTTACCGGCCTATAGCGACCCCGCTGCGAACAGCATAATCAGGATCCATGAGGTATCGATTGAGGA
>NZ_JAMYLR010000124.1:0-547 GCF_040318155.1 Mesorhizobium sp. M1307
CCTTTGCCTGGTACTTCTTGGCATCATCGACGGCTGGTCTTTTGTCTCGAGCGCATTGTCGATGCGTGCAGGCGTCAAAACCGCGGCGAACCTCGTGATGCAAGGAGCAGTCGAGGATACGACCATCCAAGCTGTCGCTCTTTCGAGCTGGGAAAACCATCCTGATGGCGCGCAGGTGGCAGTGAGCCGGAAATACATGTGCGGGAACATCGTGGCCGATCCATCGGTCCTGTGCGACACTTTGAAAGCCCCCTCGGTCTTCCTCGTAATACAGGCGACAGCCACCTGGTCACCGCCCTTCAGTTTTGGCGCGTTTTCCCTCTCGCGCGAACTCAGTCATCAACAGGTGATTCGTGTCCGCTAAGTCGAGAGCTTTCACGGGGGATGCATCAGGCGGAGCTGCATTAGAGTTCGCGCTGATCGCGCCTTTTCTGATAATGCTTTTGATCGGCATCTTTGCATTCGGCTGGGCTCTGAATGCTATGTCGAGTGTTCGGTACACGCTGGAAACGTCGTCACGTGCGCTGCAAATGAAGAACTCGCTGAC
>NZ_JAMYLR010000125.1:0-542 GCF_040318155.1 Mesorhizobium sp. M1307
TTGAGCGCGGCCTCGACTTCGTTCTCACCATCGCTCGGCGAGACTGCCGCCAGGCACAGCCGGGTCTCGGCGGCGAAGGCCGACACCGTCAACGGCGGACTGGCTGCCAAGCCCTTCTCGTAGGCTCGCCGCAAAGCCTTGCCGTCAAGCGACACCACCTCGGGCGTCTCTCGGCTGGCTCGGGCGAAAGCTGCGGCAAAGGCAGCAAAGGCGCGACCAAAGGCCTCCGGGTCGAGCAGACGCAGCAGCCGCGAGAAGGTGTCGTGGCTGGGAGCTGCGTCATAGTCGATCAGCCGCGACAGCGCCTGCTTGCGCTCCTGCGCGAACAGGGCAAATTCCGTCGCATTGCTGGCGCCGCACAGGCTTGCTGCGATCATCATCACGATCAGGTCGCCAAGCCGGTGCGTGGCGTTGGGCGCGCGTGGATCAGGCACCGCGCCAAAGTAGCTCTCAAGGCAGGAAATGGCAGTCGCTCCTTCGCTCAACTGCCTCTCCAAAGAATCCTTTCTCAGCCTAAACTCAACCCCAAAATCGCCATATGC
>NZ_JAMYLR010000126.1:0-538 GCF_040318155.1 Mesorhizobium sp. M1307
TTTGACAATCGACGACAGGTTGCCGCCTACGCTGGTTTGGTGCCAACGCCCTGGCAAAGTGGGCAGATTAATTGCGAGCAGGGAGTCTCGAAGTCCGGCAATCCTAGGCTCCGGTCGACGCTTGTCCAGGTTGCGTGGCTCTGGGTGCGCCATCAACCCAATTCCGCACTCAGCCAGTGGTTCAGGGCGCGAGTCATCCAGAATGGTGGCCGGTACAAGAAGACGGCGATCATCGCCCTCGCTCGGAAACTGCTTGTTGCGCTGTGGAAATACGTGAACGCCGGAGTCGTTATAGAAGGAGCTCTCCTGACGAAACCATCAGCGTAGACGCCAATCGATTCTAACAATCTCCAGGACCGATCAGGCCTGGCAGATCCTCGGTAGACGAACCGACGAAACTCATGGCCTCAAACAGCCGCCGCTGAAGAATGGTTTCGTCTCTTGGGTCCGAATCCGCCGCAAGCGGGATCATGGAACAGGTGCATGCGCCCTGACCGAATATAAGGTGGACTGGGTTCGTTCGCGAACCGCGTCACGC
>NZ_JAMYLR010000127.1:0-531 GCF_040318155.1 Mesorhizobium sp. M1307
GTCGCCCGTTTCGACGGCGGCATGCTGTCGTCCAACAGCGGCGTTCTGGCCTTGGCCGAGGTGGAAAAGCGGTTGCGGGTGGCCGAGCGTCTGGCGCGTTGCATCGACGATCCGCGCTGCCCGGACCAGGTCGTCCACAGCCTGGCGGACATGATCGGCTTTCGCATGAAGATGATCGCCGCCGGCTACGAGGACGGCAACGACGCCAACCGGCTGCGCCGCGATCCGGTCTTCAAGATGGCCCAGGATGCGCTGCCGTCGGGTCGGGATCTGGCGTCGCAATCGACGCTGTGCCGGCTGGAGAACCTACCCGGCGTGCGGGAGCTGGTCGCGATGGGACGGGCGATGGTCGATCTCTATTGCGCCTCGTTCCGGCAGGTGCCGAAGCGGATCGTACTCGACATTGACGACACCTTCGACGCTGTGCACGGAGGCCAACAGCTTCGCCTGTTCAATGCCCACCATGACGAGTACGGCTTCCAGCCGATCGTCGTGTTCGATGGTGCGGGACGGTTCGTCAGCGCGATCCTG
>NZ_JAMYLR010000128.1:0-527 GCF_040318155.1 Mesorhizobium sp. M1307
AAGACCTCGGAAGAGGTTGCCCAGGTCGGCACCATCGCCGGCAATGGCGACGTGTCGGTCGGCTCGATGATCGCGGAAGCGATGCAGAAGGTCGGCAATGAGGGCGTCATCACCGTCGAGGAAGCAAAGACCGCCGAGACCGAGCTTGAAGTCGTTGAAGGCATGCAGTTCGACCGCGGCTATCTCTCGCCCTACTTCGTCACCAACGCCGAGAAGATGGTTGCGGATCTGGAAGACGCCTACATTCTTCTCCACGAGAAGAAGCTCTCCAACCTGCAGGCCATGCTGCCGATCCTCGAGGCCGTCGTGCAGACCTCGAAGCCGCTGGTCATCATCTCGGAAGATGTCGAAGGCGAGGCCCTGGCCACGCTGGTCGTCAACAAGCTGCGCGGTGGCCTGAAAATCGCCGCCGTCAAGGCGCCGGGCTTCGGTGATCGCCGCAAGGCCATGCTGGAAGACATCGCCATCCTCACCGGTGGCCAGGTCATTTCCGAAGACCTCGGCATCAAGCTCGAGAATGTCGGCCT
>NZ_JAMYLR010000129.1:0-514 GCF_040318155.1 Mesorhizobium sp. M1307
AGGCCAGCGTCGCCGTCAGCCACTCCAGGCCTTGCCATCCGCAGACGCTGGGCAAGGACGAGCGCTTCCATCGCTCGCTCAAGGCCGAGGCGCTGCAGGGGCCACCCTTCGCCGATCTCGCCAAGGCTCAGGATGCCTTCGATCGCTGGCGCCATATCTACAACGTCCAGCGTCCCCACGACGCGCTGGACGGCGGCGTGCCGCTCGACCGCTACCGGGCTTCGCAGCGTCAGTATCGCGAAACGGTCGAGCCGTTCGAATACGCCAAGGACGATCTTATCCGACGCGTTCAGCAGCATGGCTTCGTCTCTATTCTCGGCCGCAAAATGCGCCTGTGCAGAGCCTTCGCCGGAAAATCGGTTGCCTTCCGTCCGACCGCCAAGGACGGCCTCTTCGACGCCTGGTTCAGGCACCAGAAAATAGAAACCATCGACCTCAACGCAAGCAACAGATAGGGTGGGAAACTGTTCGCGATGTCCTCGCACACCTGTTCGCGATGTCTCCGGTCCAAACA